>JAFSXR010000047.1 GCA_017443985.1 Synergistaceae bacterium | reverse complement strand
GACCCTCTGAAAAAATTTTTATGCTAAAATATTTTTGCTAGCATTATAAAAAATTATGGACGATAAATTTTTTGCAACTACTTTTACACCTACAAAAATTTCAAAAATTTTTAATCCCCGCAAAATTTTACAGAGCTGATGAAAAAATTAGAATCAAAAATTTTTTGTGCTACAATAATTTTTATGAAAGGACACGAAATTAATTTATCTCAAATGCTTTCGAGGCGCGAAAAACGAGCGGACGAGCAAAAATTTTTTCTCGAAGAATATAATGCGCCGTTGATTTCTTTTACAATGAACATTCCCGGCCCGGTCAAAACTAATGAATTAATTTATAACGCTTTTGAGACCGGCAAAAATTTAATTCTCGATGCTCTGAAAAATATAAATGCCGAAATTAATAACTCAATAGAAATTCACGAGGACACTGGCGACGAAATTTTATTATCAATTAAAAATATAAGCCCGGAAAAATTAAAAGACATTGCGATAAAAATTGAAAACGAAAATAAATTCGGACGGTTATTTGATATTGACGTTATAGATGCGGAAGGAAATAAATTATCGCGAAAAAATTTCAGAAAATGTTTAATATGCGGAAAACAAGCTCAAGAGTGCGCACGCTCCCGGACACATTCAGTAAAAGAAATGCAGGAGGCCGTAGAAAAATTACTCGCCTAATTTCCAGAACGGAAAATAAATTCTCAAGTGCGTGATGTTTTGCAACGCCTCGTCAGTGCGTCCCGACAATTCCGGTAATTTTTGCCATTCTCCGCCGTCAGTCCGGCATAATATTAAAGATTTTCGCCCGTAACGGCTCCATAAGTCCGGCATTTTTTCATTGTCATTTAACTGCGTGCCGGGCACAAAAGAATTTTTATATAAAGGCTCGCGGCCTTCCAAGTCAGGCATATTTGGCAAAGGCGAAATTATAAGCCATTGAGTCAATTTCCAAGCGTTAAGCATTTCTTTTGAAGTCAATGCGTGCTTCAACGGCATTATTTGAAAGCCTCCAATCCTGTCGCGCCTCGAAGTCGATATGTCTATAACTCCTGAATGTGAAGCGCGTATCCTGCCGACACTCTGAAATTTTGTTCCTTCAAATCTTCCAACGCCTGAAACTCTGCGGATTACTCTTGCAATAATTTTTTTGCCTTCAGTGCCGTGAATTATTACACGTCCGCCGGGCCTGTTCTCGATGTCGAGCATAAAAAATTTTTGATTTTCCGGAAGTCTCGTTCTTATTATTAAAATATCTTTTTCCTGCGGAACATCATTCAAAGAAAATTCAACGCCGTCCCGCTCAATCGTAACTTTTGAACCCGTCAACGGCGCAAAGCCTCCGAAAATTCCCGTCCCTGCAGGAGCGTCAATAGAAAAAAACGAGCCTCTCCCGGCCGCCGGAGCAATCGTTATGGAAGGAACAAGACTTATAATACGGCCTTTATTATTTTCAACGTTGATCAAAATATGAACGGCATTGACGGCAGACGCGCAGACCGTAGAATTTTCGCTCCACTTGCTTGCGGTGTAAGCGGGCCAATTTGTTTTTGAAGGTGTCATTAAAACTTTTCCGAGAGAAATTTTTTCACCGCCGGGCAAAATTGCTTCGACTTCAGAATTTTCTTTGCAGGGTATGCGAATTTCTATGAGCTCTTCAGCGCAAGCGCATGACGCAAATAAAAAGAATACTAGGATAAAAATTTTTTTCATTCCTAACTCCTAACTCCTAACTGAAATTACGGTATCGGGGCGAGCCATACGGCCCAAACGTTGCAGACGGCGTGATAAATTATTGACGGAAGCACCGAACCTCCGCGATGTCTCAAAATTCCCATGACAATTCCCGGAAAAAATGTAGCAACCCGAAGCCAGCCTGTTAATACAATTAAATGACTTAATGCAAATATAAGAGTCGCCGAAAAAATCCCGAAATAAACGCCGAATTTTTTTACCGTCAAAGTTTGAAGCCAGCCGCGAAAAAAAGTTTCTTCAATAAACGCTGCCGCTATTCCTCCGCCGAGAGCGTCAAGAGCGTTTAACAATGAAGGGTGCTTCAGGCCGCGCCCTCCCCATTCTTCGGGCCAGTAAAAAGTTATGACCGTCAACGGAATTAAAGTTATTAAGAGCGCGATTATTACGTCAAGTTTTGATTTTTTCGTCAAAAACCATTTAAGCCCGTAAATTTTTTCGTCCTCGTGTCTGCGCCGGCACCATTCATACGGAAAATAAAGCATGAACGCCGCGACGACAAGCCCGATAATTTCTTTATAAAACCTTGACAGCATCGCTTATAAATTGCAGCGTGTTATTAATATATGACGAGATATAAAATCTATTCACATAAAGATACGCAGAACTCTTCCACAATAAAATTATCACGGGCACAGCGACGATCACCGCGCCTATTCTGTAAATAATTTTGCCGGGAAGTTTAGTCCAGTTGTCCGAAAGTTCCCCGACCAGCCAGCCCGTTACCATAAAGGCAAAGCCCATAATCCATATTGAAAGACCCAGCACAATTTTTGTGTTCACGATATGCAAAAAAATCAGCTCCATGAAAAATAAGTTGAGGCTATTATACGTTATATTTTTCCTTGTGATACACTTTAACTCATTAAAAAGTTTATTACGGAGGATTTTTATTAATGGCTAAAAAATTTTTAACGTCTTTAATTTTTGTCGCGCTCTTTTCATCTTTTGCGTGCGGTGCTGAAAATAACAAAGTGCTTGCTCGAGTCGGAAGTCATGACATAACCGAAAGCGAAGTTCTGGAATTTATTAAGCCGTTCGGACAGCAGGCAGCCATGCTTTACGGCTCCGAGCAGGGCAAAAAAATGATTATTGACGACATAATTTCGATGAGGCTCTACGCTCTTGACGCTCTCGACGCTAAACTCGATCAGACAGCGGAATTTCAGCAGAATTTAGAAAACATTAAAAGAACAATGCTTGCTCAGGCGGCCATGCGCGAGGTCATAAAGGACTTGGCGATCACTGACGAAGAAGCAAAGAAATTTTATGACGAGAACCCGAAATTATTTACGCAGCCCGAAAGAGTCAGGGCGAGTCATATTTTAGTGAGCGGCGATGAAGATTTAGCGAAGGTTCAAGCTGAATTAAAGGCCGGAAAATCTTTTGACGTTGTCGCCAAAGAATTTTCAATAGATCCGGGCAGCGCGGCGAACGGCGGAGACTTGGGCGAATTTCCTAAGGGAGTTATGGTGCCGGAATTTGAGAAAGCAGCCTTTGAACTTAAAGAGCCGGGCGACGTTTCAGAACCCGTTAAATCTAAATTCGGCTGGCACATTATAAAGCTCGGCGGACATATTTCGGAAAGCGTAACACCTTTTGAGCAGGTGAAAGCGAATATCGTTGAGGAACTTAAAAATCAAAAGACCCAAGAGCTTTTACAGAATAAAGCCAAAGAACTTGAAGGAAAATATAAAGTCGAAAGATTTTAGAACGCGGAAAAGAATTTTAGAGAAATTAGGAGTGAGGAGTTTTTCTTCATTCCTTATTTTTATGACAGCTTTGCGTATTCTTCGGGAGATACGGCTTCGCACCATTCATTAGAAGTTTTTTCGCCGGCTACTTCAACGGCCAAGTGCTGAAACCATGAATCTTTTGCTGCTCCGTGCCAGTGCTTGACGTTCGCAGGAATGTTCACGACATCGCCGGGCTTTAATTCTCTCGCGTCCTTGCCCCATTCCTGATACCAGCCCCGGCCTGCAAGACATAATAAAATCTGACCGCCGCCTTTTTCGGCGTGATGAATATGCCAATGGTTACGGCAGCCCGGCTCAAAAGTTACGTTAGCAATAATTACCTGCTCTCTTGAGAGCATTGCGAGATAGCTCTGACCGTCAAAATACTGTGCATATGCTTCATTCTTTTCACCAACTGGAAACGCGCTTAAATTTTTTTCGATTGACATAAAAACAACTCCTTTATAGAATTTGCAAATAATTATAATAGAATTTCAAAGAGATGAGAAAATGCTTCGACCTTTAATAGATATTTTAATGACTGTGATTTTGCTGCTCTCAATGTCCTACGAGCTGATAGGCCCGGCACTTTCAGTCTTGCTTGAAAAATTCGGATTTATTTTCGACGGCTATGACTACGGAGGAATAATTCACGAATGGCTCGGAATGAGTTTAATAATTTTATTTTTCTTTCATCTTTGGCTTAACAGGTGGTGGCTCAAAAATATTTTCAAAGGACGTTACAACCTGACGCGGATAATTTTAACTTTATTGAACATTTTATTAATAATCGATGTAATTTTTTTGCTTGTCAGCGGTTTATTAATGGCAAGAATTTTTGAAAGCGTTGAATTTTCAGAGACAGATCCGTTCATATCGTTTGCGCGTCAGGCACATGTCGCCGCATCTTACTGGGGCTATGTCCTGATGAGTTTTCACGCCGGACTTAACTGGCATATATTCAGCGCGATGATGTTCAAAAAAATAAAACTGAAAATAAAATTTATTCCGCATTTAATCGCCGCTGCAATTATGATTTACGGGGCATTCGCGTTCGTGAAGCGTCAGCTCTGGGACTACATGACGCTGAATATAATGTTCGTGTTCTTTGATTTTGAAGAGCCTTTTATTTTTTTCATAATCGATTACATTGCGATAATGATTTTCTTCGCATGTCTCGGTCATTATTTAATTTTGCTGCTGAGAAAATTAAGCGTCAGGAATTAAATTTCTTTTGGGATTTTTAGGAAACCAGCCTTTTTCGACGCGCTTAGTCTGTTCCTTGAGTTCCCTTATGCACCAGAGAAGAACGAAGCTCAATATTCCTAACATGCAGGAAATTATAAAGTCTTCAACAATCAAAGAAAAAAACGCGCAGGCTAATCCTGCGATCAAAAACAGAGGCCATATTTTTTCTGAAAAGTAATACTCGCATTTAATGACTATCGGGTGAAAAATTCCTGTGATTAAAAATGCAAAAATCCCTATGATAATTCCTGAATAATTCAACTTCCTAACTCCTAACTGACTTCTACCTGTTCATGGCGTAATATTCAAGCTCTGCCATTTCTTCGACTATTGACTTAAAAGTCGGCGCGGCGAGTTCTCCTCCGTAAATTCTTCCGCTGGACGGCTCTCCGATTACGACAAGCATTAAATATTTCGGAGCGTCATAAGGCCAAAATCCTATGAACGAAGCTACGTAACGGTTACGCGAATATTTACCGCCTTCCGGGACTTGAGCAGTTCCCGTCTTTCCGGCAAGTTCCGTAACTTCCGTCGCGGCTCTTTTGCCCGTTCCCTCAAGGACCACGCGGCGCATGGCTCTTCTGATCCACGCGGCAGTCTCCGGCGTATAAACCTCGCGCATAATTTTCGGCGTTCCTTTGTAAACAACTTCGCCCTGAGAATTTATTGCCTCTTTAACGATATAAGGGCTCATTAATTTTCCGCCGTTCACGATTGCCCCCATAGCCGTTATTAATTGCAGAGGAGTTACCGCAAGGCCCTGACCTATCGCAATATTTGCCGGAGTAATTCCGCGCCAGTTTTCCGGGTAAGGCAAAATTCCCCTAGCAATGCCCGGAAGCTCTATATCGCTTTCACGCCCGAAGCCCAAAGCTAAAAGGCTCTCGTATGTTTTCGTTTTCTCCGCTCTTATTCCGATCTGCGCCATGCCGACGTTAGAGGACTTTATTAAAAGATCTGCCGTGTCGATATTTCCCATTGCAACGTTTGAATTTGATTCACGTATAAAACCGTCAGCGACTTTTAATTTTGCAGGACAGAAAAATAATTCGTCAGGTTTTGCCCAGCCGCGCTCAAGAGCAATTCCTAAATATATCGGCTTGAAAGTTGAGCCGGGTTCATAACCGCGACTGACTACGGAATTTGAAAGAGACTCAATCGTAAGGCTTTTTCTGTTCTGTGGGTCGTAAGTCGGATAGCTCGCCATAGCAAAAATTTCTCCGGTGTTCGGATCCATGCACACGCACACAGCCCATTTTGCGCCATTATCCTGAGCAGCTTTGAATAAATGTTTTTCAACAACGTACTGCATTCTGCTGTCAAGCGTCAAAGTTATAACAGGCGTTACTGTTCTTTGTTCGATTTCGTTTTCAAATAATAATGCTGGCTGCGAGCCGGGCCGTCTCACGACGATTTTTTGACCCGACGGATTATAGAGCGTGTTGTCCCAAACCTGCTCAATGCCGGCTTGGCCTTTATTGTCAGCGTCGCAAAATCCGAGAACATGCGACATTAAATTATTGTTCGTATATTTTCTATAGGGTTCGTCGATTTCAATTAATGCGCGGGGATCGCTTAATTCTTTTTTTATTGACTTATATTTTTCGGCTTCGTTTTCATCTTTGACTTTATGCTCAAGCCACATGAAGCGCGATTTTTTTTCTATTGCAGTTTGAATTTTCGTGAGCAGGTCTCCCGATAATATACCCGAAAATTTTTCAAGATCTTTTTCTTCTAATATTGAAGGGTCTACGGCAAACGAAGGTATAGTGTCAGAAATTACTAAGGCATTTCCTTTTACGTCCTGAATTATTCCACGTGTCGATTGAAGATTAACTTTTCGCCAGTATTGATGGCGCGACCGCTGAACAACTCTTGAATCCGGGTAACAATGACGGGCTACCAGAGTTACGCTTATGACAGTGAAAAAAAACAAAAATAAAATCCAAGGATTACCGCGTTTATTTTTTTTTACTTTAGACATTTATTTTTTAATCATCAATTCCGAAAAGCCAAGCAAAACCAGAACGCCAGCCTGTCAACTCATTCTTAACTTCTTTTCTTGCGGCAGCCGTAAAACTTCCGCGAGGTCTCATCGGGAGCGTTTCAGCCTTCAAAACTTTCTGCATGCCTAAATTTTCTTTGCAGTAGCTGTAAATTCTTATTGGCGCAAGAAGCCCTGAAAGCTCCTGACGCAGATTAACTTCTTCCTCCGCATATTTTTGAATGGATTTATTTACAGTGTCAAGGTAATACGCAAGGCGTGCAGACTGGAATCTAAGAAAGCCAAGTCCCATAGTCAACACTACAACAAGGCACAAAGCCGCGATGATTTTTAATGTAACCCTTACTTTTTCTGAACTATTTTTACGCACCTTTTTCGCCTCCGTTTTCCTTGTAAAAATTTTTTTATTACCGTGCCGTAAAACTTTCATTACTTACGAATAATATCACAAACTGCGTAAATTGCCTAGTGTCTAATCGTAAAAAATGCTCTTAATTTTGCGCTCCTCGCTTTATAATTATTTTTGACCTCAAGTTCTGAAGGTGTCATAGGGTGGCGCGTCAAAATTTTTCCCGTGCCACTGCTTTGCCATTCGCGGAAAGTTTTTTTTACTATCCTGTCCTCTAATGAATGATAAGACACAAAAATTATCAACGCCTCATGATTAAAATTTTCCATGAATTTCAATAAATTTTCAAGCTCCTGCATTTCATCGTTCACATAAATTCTTAAAGCCTGAAAAATTCTACGCGCCGGGTGTGTTCCCATTTTGCGCTGAACAGGCTGGGGAAGCGAGACCCTAATCAAATTCACCAAGTCACCCGTAGTTTCTAGGGGCTTTTTATTTTTTTTGACGGCTGAAGCAATTTGCCGCGAAAATCTTTCTTCGCCGTACTTCCAAAAAATTTCGGCTAAAGTTTTTTCATCGGACTGCTCAAGAACTTCACGGGCCGTCAAAGAATTTTCATCGGGGTTCATTCGCATGTCTAAAGGGCCGTCGCTCTGAAAAGAAAATCCGCGTTCGGGCGTTGTGATCTGCATGTTGGAGACCCCTAGATCAAACACGTAAACGTCAAAAGAATCTGCGTCAGGAATTTCGCTAAGGCTTCCGAAATTTTTTTGACAGGCCAAAAATCTTTTTTCGAGTTCAAAATTTTTTAGCCTCTCCCGTGAAAAATTTATCGCCTGTTGATCCCTGTCGAGGCCAAGAACAAAACACTCCGGAAAATTTTTTAACATTGCTTCGGAGTAACCGCCCAGCCCTAAAGTCCCGTCAAGAATTTTTTGATGACGGCAATTTTTTATGAGCTCCAGAACTTCATTTAACATTACGGGTTCGTGATTCATGATTTTAATTTTTTTCGCCTCATTAAAATTTTTTCAATAATAGCACAAAATTTTTTGAGAGTCGCGAGCGAGCGGGCAGGCCATGAAAAAAAATAGTTTCTTTAATTTTTTATTCAGCTCTGTAAATTTTAACGGGGACTAAAAAAATAAAACTTTTTGTTGTGGCAAAAATTTTTTTTCTTGAAAATTTGAATAGAACGAGATTATTCTAGCATACAATCGAAAATAAATTCTCGAATTACGGGCGGAGCTATCGCGGCAGGGAGTAAGAAGCAGCAAGCCACCGGACATGCCAGCGGTCTTAGCTGCGAATTATGATAAAGTGCACGCGGAAATTATTATGACAGTGCCGATAAAAGTTGAAATAATCGTGTGAATTTCACTTTTAAGCAAAATTTTTTTGTCGAAATTTCCCTTCAGATCCTGAAAATTAAATTCTTTAGGGAAAAATCTTTTGACGCGCTTGCAATAGCCCTCGTACTCAATGCCGAATTTAGAGCGCAAAAAATTTTCTTCGTGGGGAATTATTGCCGCGTTGTATAAAAGATAAAAACTCACGCAAAAAATTATGACGGCGTGAAGTCCTGCGATTATTGCCCAGCCAAGCCCGATTAAAAAATTTCCGAAATATAAAGGATTTCGCATTAGGGCATAGGGACCCTTCACGGCAAGTTTTTGGGCCTTGACGTTCTCGCCGCGATAAAGGCCGATGAAGCCGACAGCCCAGCACCGCCACAGCTGCCCGGCAATTATAAAAATAAGGGCGGTTAAAATTTGATTGAGCGTAGTTTTTTTGGCGGTGAACAGAATTATTAAAAATAATAAAGTCCAAAGTCCGCCGCGCATTTTGAAAATCCATTCACGCATCTTCGACCGAAGCTCCCTTGTGTAAATTTTCGCTCACGCCCCAGCCAAGCATACGGATAACGACGACAACTCCCATAAAAATTGAAATATAATCCGTGAAAAATCTGCAGATTATTGACATTATGCCGGCCATGTTCGTGGGCATTAAAACTGAATACAGCAAAGCCCCTCCGCCCTCCGCGACACCGCTTGCGCCCGGAGTGGGGACAAAATATAAAATAAACATAAAGACGGCCTGAACTGCTATTGTCTGGGAATATCTGAAAGGCAGGCCGACCGCGCTCATCAGAATCGGCAGTACGCTGAACAGTACAAGCAAATGAAGGACCGAAAGAATTACTGCTATAGCTACCCAAATTTTCCCGGTGTTGAAAGCGAGCCTGAAGTTCAAAATGTAATTATCAATTTCGCGGTCAAGGATCTGAAAAATTTTTATGACTTTCCGTTTTGATTTCATAAAATTAAATCTTCGCAGCCACATTATTATTACCCTGCATAATTTTTTTATAATGTCAGGTCTTATTATCGTGAAGGCTACAAAGGCCCACATCGATAAAATCGCGGCAAAGACATAAAACACAATTCCCTTTAGAAACGGGCTGCCCTCAATAATATCGGGGTCAAGAACGACAGCGGCAGGAACGGCAAGAGTCAAAATTAAAATCGTCAGCATGGTCCGCATTAAAGTTATGGCTATGCCCTTGCCTACGGGAATATTTTTTTTGTAGAGAGCGTAAACCTGAAAGGGCCCTCCGCCGCTCTGCATAGGGGTTACGGCACTTCCAAAATAATTCAGAAATGTCAAAGCAACTCCAAGCGGAAGAGAAATACGCTCATGCGCGGCAGCAGCAAGAGCACAAAATCTTCCGGCATCGCAAATCCACGCCACGAACACCACGAAAAGAGCGAGCAGAAGTTTTGATTTATCGGCAGCGAGCAGAGATCGCACCGTCTCCCGGTCAACACTCCGCAAAATTATTACTGCCCCCATTCCGAACGCAAGAAGAATAAAAATTATAAGACCTTTTCTCAGGGACAAGTCTGTAGTCCTCCATGTGTAATTAAAATTCTAAGAGTCTATTATAACCGACATATTTTCATTATTTTCATTTCATTCCCATTTTTTATAAATTCCGGCCCGGCGTTTTTCTTCGGCCTTTTTAGAAACGTGAGTGCCGAGCACGATATTATTGAAGCCCTTGCGCTTTAATAACGCCTTCATTCTGTTCATGAACGGGCAGGGCAGTCTGTGGGCGTTGTCTGAACATACGCACGAGGCAAAATGAATTACAACGTCATCTTTGTTAAGTCCGGCTTTGCGCAGCCTCATGCCTAAATTTTCCAGCTTGGGCGTTAATAAATTTCCGCAGCAGCCTCCGCAGGTTATAGCCATGTAACGGACATCATCGGAATAATTTTCAAATTTTCCTATTTTTTCATAAAAGTCATTCATGCACAGAAACCCCGAACACCTTTTCACGACATCTTCACATTGAATTATTACGACGAGCATTTTTAATTTCCTCCAAATTTATTCACGAGCTTCAATAATCCGCTCTCCTTAAATTTTATCGCTTTCACCGGGCACATTTCATGACAGCAATAACAGCGTATACACTTCGAGTAATCGAAATATAATTTTTTATTTTCGTGTCTCAACGCTCCTGCGGCACACACAGCCGCACATCTTCCACAGCCTATGCAAAGCTCAGGGATATGAACGGGCCTCGATGTCATTAATCTTTCAAGAAAGGGCAGACGCGGTAAAAGCCTCATCGTCCGGGTCTTGGGTAAATTGACATCATTAAAAATTTTATCGGGCGTTATATCTCCTTCAACGTCATCAGGATTTAATGAACATTGAGACATATTTCTTTTCTTGGCTGCAAGGTATAGCGGATAATCTTCAAGTTTCGCGCCGAGCATTTTGCAGAGCCATAAATCCATCGTTAGAGCGTCAACACATGCCCCGATTATTCCAAAATTATACGGGTCTCCCGAAGTCGGCCCGTCTCCGTCCATTCCTATAACGCCGTCTAAAATTGTAAACGCCGGTTTAACTCCGTTGTAAATGTCGAGAAGAAGGGAGGCAAATTTTTCGCGGTTTAATCCGACGTTGTAATGCCAGCCGGCTTTCAATCTTCCCGGAACGCAGCCGAAAAGATTTTTCACTCCCATAGTTAAATACATCTGCCCGTGAGTTTTTAATTTTGCGAGATTAATAATTTTATCCGCCTCAAGCACGTATCTGCTGACTTGGATTTTATGGAAGTCCGCGCCAACGTTTACGGGCAAGTCAACAGGATCTGTCAGCTCTTTACATTCGATATTTAATTCACGTGCAATTTGCATGAAGCCGGCTTTTTCTGCGGCATTTTTGAAATTATCTATTCCGGGACTGTCAGCAATGAAAGGAGCTGCTCCATGTTCGAGAATTATTTTTGCGGCAGCGCGGACTATTGACGGGTCCGTCGAGACACGCCGGGAAATTTTGTGGCCTGCAACTAAATTTACTTTTAATAAAACTTTTTCGCCTTTATTAAAGGAAATTCCAAAATGATTGAAAGCCCGACTGACGGCCCTGTCAATTTCATCTTGGCTATAATTATCTTGAGAAATAAAAAGCACCCTACACATAAAAAATCAGCTCCGTTTTTTCTGAAATTATATCAGCAAGACGGAACTGATTTTTATGCGAACGTCCGAAAAATTTACGCAAGCTTAGCTATTGCGCTTCTGAGCTTTTCTACCTGCTCCGTAAGAGCATTGACTTTTTCTTTTAAGAGCATATTCTCATACTCCAATGACATGCCGGAGGCCACAGCTTTAACGCCAGACTTCTTCTTTTTCTCGACTGCCGGAACATCTGCCGCAACAACAGGCATAACTTTCTTGACTCTCGTTTTGACTGCACGCTTGGAAACTGCCGAGCGTCTCCTCTTCAGCGGTGCAACAGCTACGCCCGCCTTCTTCAGAGCCTTTCTCCACTGGAATACCGTCCATTTACTAATCCCTGCTTCGTTTGCTGCTTCGGTAACTCCGATCTCTTCAGCTCTTGCAAGAATAGCTGCACGTCTTTCAGATGCGGCTGCTTTTCGGCCCTCTCTGACCGCCGATGCTTTACTTTTGGTATTTTTTCTAGCCGCAGCTTTCGCCTTAGTCGTTTTCTTCTTAGATGTGCCTCTCTTTTCGGCCCTCTCGATAGCTACGACAACCTGCCACGTAGTATTGAACTCTTTGGCAACCCGCGTCGGTTCAATCCGTTTTAATCTCGCGAGTATCGCGGCTCTTTCTTCCGCACTGAAATCTTTTACTTTCTTCAATACAACCTCTTCGTCCGACATTTTATTTTCGTCCTTTCCAAATAAAATTAAATTAGTGTATTAGAAATTATATCTTGTATCGCAAGAAATTACAAAGAGAAATTTACAAATTTGTATTTTTTAGTTCATGATATAAAAAAGCAGTCCCCAAAATTTTTGAGAACTGCCGGATTTTTTTACTGTCCAGTAATTATTTTTCAAAGTGTTGATAATCTTTTACGCTCTTCCAATTTCCGCCCCATTCAAATCCGTGCAGAGTGAAAAGTTTATAACATAAATCATTTTCATCAATCTTATGCGGAAAATCTTTTGTCCTGTCGACATATTCGCCGGCAGTCGCAGGTTCTATATGTGTCTTTCCGTCAACGGTCTTGATATACGGGTTGTAGAGCGTGTTAATGTCAACGGCAAGGCCAAGCCCGTGCTTAGAAACTTTTGTAGTATGTGAAATAAAACGGAAATTAAAGCACGAAGAATTATTGTCGCGCATTGACGCTTCATCGTCCGCGTTATATTCATCTACAAGCCTGATTTTTTCAATCTGGTAGCCGGCTTCATATAACTTTTGAAAAATATCGAGAAGGTCAGCAGCGATTGAGGCGTTGCAGATTAATTCGCCCTCGTAGGGCTCTCCGTCAAAGCCAATGTGCATGACGTGCAGATACCTTAAATCGCTAAGAGGTACGGTGCAGTCGTCTTTGTAGGATTTTCCCTTGATGCGCGCAAAAATCACATCGTCAATTTCAGCCGCATAAAAATTATTGTACTGAGCGTAGCACGCTGAAGAAAATACCATCGCAATAAATAAAAACGCAAAAAATTTCATAATTTATATTCTCCCGTAAAGTGCAGACGCGGCTCGTATTCTATCGGCAAGCCCGTCCGGAATAGCGTTATCTCTCATCTTCCAAGCCCAGTTCCCCGTCGGTGTCGAGGGCGTGTTGATTCTTGCTTCAGCTCCGAGCCGTAAATAATCCTGCATCGGAATTATCACAGTATCGGCCACAGAACTAAGCGCGAGCCTCGTAACTTCGCTCGTAAAAATATATCCGTCCATGATGTCGCGCCCGACGTATGACGAAAAATTTTTAATCTCGTCTTCCGTTGCGTCAGTGTCGAACCAGCCGCGAGAAGTATTATTATCGTGAGTGCCTGTGTAAACGACATTCTCTCTCGTATGATTGTGAGGCGCGTAGGGATTGTCGGCAGGGTTGCCAAAGGCAAAATGCAAAACTAACATTCCAGGCAGATTCATTTTTTTTCTAAGCTCTTCGACATCGGGCGTAATTATCCCTAAGTTCTCGGCCCAGAAAGGCATTGACGGGAAATTTTCTTTGAGGCACGCGAAAAATTTTTTATACGGAACGTCAACCCATTCGCCATTCTTTGCTGTCTCTTCACCGTAAGGCACAGCCCAGTAAGCTACAAGCCCCCTAAAATGATCTATGCGGACTTTGTCGAACAATGCCAAAAGGTTTTTGAGCCTGTCGATCCACCATTTGAAATTTTGTTTTTCCATAGCGTCCCATTTGTAAGTTGGATTGCCCCAGAGCTGTCCCGTTGCGCTGAAATAATCCGGCGGAACTCCGGCAACCGTAACGGGGTTCAAATCTTCGTCAATGTCAAAAAGTTCCGGGCTCTGCCACACGTCTGCGCAGTCCCGCGTTACATATAAAGGAATATCGCCGATTAATTGAATATTAAGCTCTTTTAGACGCTCTTTTAATTTCAAAGCCTGCGTGAAAAAAATAAATTGATAAAATTCCTGCCTAGCAATTTCATTCGCGTACTCAGCTTTGAATTTTTTTATAGCGTCATGGTCTTTGTGCTTCAGATCTTCGGGCCATTCGTACCAAGCCGCGCCGCCCTGTACCTGCTTAATCACGCTGAAGAGCGCGAAGTCATTTAGCCATGCCGTATTTTTTCTGAACTCGTCAAATTTTCCGCCGCCGATTTTTGTGTAGCGTTTATAGGCTGCGTTTAATACTTCGGTCTTAAATTCGCGTGCTGCTTCGTAATCAACGCGGTCTAAATCTTTTTCAAAATTGTATTTTTCCGCGAGCCGGTCTAATTCTTCCTTCTGAATTAAATTATCGCTCAATAAAATTTCAGGGCTTATCAATAAATAATTTCCTGCAAAAGCGGACGTGGGACTGTAAGGCGAATTTCCGCAGCCAGAGTCAATCGTAGTGAGAGGCAAGACCTGCCACATTTTTTGCCCTGCTTTGTTGAGAAATTCCGCAAATTTCACAGCCTCCGGCCCAAAATCCCCGATACCGTACTTTGAAGGAAGTGATGTAATCGGCAGTAATATTCCCGCGCTTCGTCTGTTCATAAAAAATTTTTCCCTCCCATTTTATTTTAATTAGGGATTAGCGATTAGGAATTAGAAATGAATACCTCCTACCTCCTAACTCCTAATTCCTACCTGTTACAACGCTCCTGACGCATAAACCGTATTGCCTGCACAGAAAGTCATAGTAACATCGATCAAAGAAATTTCTTCCGGCCTCACTAAAAACGGATCCTGCTCAAGGACAATCACATCTGCGTCATTGCCTACAGCTAATTCACCGCGCCTTAACTCATTATTAAAATTCCAAGCCGCGCCCCATGTGTAGACGCTCAGGGCCTCCGCAACGCTCAAGCCGTCAGTTACAAGGCGGCCTATATTTTTTAACGGTGCAGTCAGATTTTCGCCGGACGCTCCGGAAATTACAACGCCGTTTTGAAAACCCTCGTGAATAAAATCCGCGTCAACGTCAGACAGAGCAATTCCGCCGAGATTTAATAATTTCATTCGTTCGATAAGCGCCCCGCCGGTGAAATTTTTTACTAAATGCCTTGAATTTTTATGCACTTTCTTGACAACGCGCTCAAGGGCATTCAAGCATGATTTATTGTTGTCGCTGATGACCTGGCAGCCCGATAAATGAGCCGAATAAATCATATTTTTCTGCTCCTGCTGTTCGAGTTCGCCCTTAACAAAAATTCCGCCGATTTTACAAAAAGGCAGGCCGTCATTAGTTCTCAGCCCTGACGCTAAAAAATTATTCAGCAAGCCGACATCATCAAAGCCGAAATTACATCTTAATCTGAAATTTAATGACTCATAAATCTCCTTTGAGAATACGTCCCATAAATCAAGCGAAGAATTGCGAAAATCAACGGCTATTTCAGAAATGCCAAGCGAGCTGATTTTTGCTGAGTAAGTGTCGGCAAGATATTTAATTTCGTCTAAAGTTAAACCCGGCAGATGCTGGATAAATTCGTCCGGCTCGACGTTATCCTGCGGCATGTTTAATTCATTCATGGCCGGAGTATTTAATATTATGTGAGTATTTTTTTCGTCAATGACGGCGCACGGCAAAGCCCCTATAACTTCTTCAATGTCGTCCCGCGAAATTGTTACGCTGTCCGAAAGATTATAAGCAATATACCAGCCGCGCAGGGGCTTATTATTTGCGTGAAAATATGCGTTCAAAGCGTCTTTAAAATCTTTTGTTGATTTAATCCTTGAGAGATTGAGCCGCTCTTGATTTTCGGCCCACGATAAAAAATTAATTCCGCTGTCAACAAATCCAGGCAGGACGGTTCTTCCGTGAAGGTCAATAACTTTTCCGCTGAAACTTCCGCTGTCATCGTCAATCGAAACAATACGGCCGTTCTCGAACGTGATATTTTTAGCTGTCCCGGAGCGTGTGTGTATTCTGCCATTTATTAATGAAATTTTTTCCTGTTGTGTCTGTTCCAACCTTATAAAACTCACCCCTTTCGCGTTTTTCAGGTAGGAATTAGAAAGCAGGAGGTAGGAATTTTTTTTAACCTCCTAACTCCTATCTCCTAACTCCTAACTAATAAATCCCATCATGTTTTGTTCCAATGCCGAAAATCTGTAAAGAAGTTTCCATTAAATCATTCTGAGCTTTGACAAGCCATGCGCCCATAGCCATTTGAACCTTAGCCTGACTTAAATCCATCGAGGCTTCGGCGATGCTCATCGGGTCGGCTCCGCTCTCAGCAACTTTTGTTCCGGCTGCGTTCGCAGTGTTGAGAGAAGTCTGCATTAAAGACAGACCGTTCTGCCCAAGCGAGTTGTAACTGTTCAAGCTAATCATGAAAATTTATCTCCTTTCTTGAATTAAAATATATTATATACTACTAAGGCTAAAGATTTATCGTAATTCGCAAGAAGACTCCCACTTATTAAAGTAGGAGATGAATTGCGCAGATGATATAATAACACGAGGTTTTCAAAAGTTGCCCGTAAGGTAACAGTACCTATGGAGCGTAGGGAAGGGTTCGCCTCATAAAAAACCCATAGCCTAGTAAACTGATCCCCGTAAAATGCAATCCCGTTTTGGGTTGGGAGGACTACAGGAAGCTGCCAGCTTCTATAAGTGGCGGTAGTTCACGCGAAATAACTTCACTGCCATCTCATACGTCATTGCTATTTATCAATATTAATTAAGAGCCGATTAACATTTTGAGCTGTCGATCGGTATTCCTAAAATCATGGAACAGGCAAACAGGATAAAAAAACCCGCGTTTTTCGCGGGGCTTTTATTTTTTAATTTTTTGATTAAAGGATATTAATCCAAGCGTCAACGGTCTCGTTATTAAAGACGTTGAGTTTATTCAAAAATGTAATCGTGCCTCCGTCCGCAGCTTTTTCAACCGTGAGCGTTCCAACTTCGCCGGCTTTGAAAGTTTCGCCCTCTTTGCCAGTTAATTCGCCCTTAGCAAAAGCCACAGCCGCGTATGATGCCGCATATCCGAGCTCTGTCGGGTTCCATAAGAAAGTCTCGTCGGCAATTCCTGAATTAATAAATTCTTTCATGTCTGAAGCGAGCGTGAGGCCCGTAACTTTTACGTTTCTCTTCGCGTCTTGAATGCATTTGCTGACTGCCGGCGCACCTACTGTCGTCGGGACGATAATTCCTTTAAGGTTAGGATATTTTTCAAGAAGAGCCTGCGTCTCGTTGAATGACTTTGTATATTCGTCATCGCCGTAAACAACTCCGACATACTCGATATCTTTGTATTTATCGTTGCCGCTCTTTAATGCCTCTTCCATGAAAGAAATCCATAAATTTTGGTTAGGAGCTGTCGCCATTGCCGAGAGAATAGCAAGCTGTCCTTTGCCGCCGATAGACTTTACCATCGAGTCAAGCTGCGTTAAGGCGATAACTTTCGCGCTTGCCGGTTCAACGTCCAAATCCCTGCCCTCAGGGTCGACGGGAGCGTCCCAAGTTACGACTTTGATCCCTGCTTCTCTTGCTTCGTTGCAGACATCAACGAGCGAGGCCGGGTCATTCGCGCTTATGCAGAGAACGTCAACGCCCTGCGCGATATAGTTCTCGATAATTCTGATCTGGCCGTCTGAAGAACCGTCGTCCGGGCCGTCGTGCATAAACGTGAAGCCTAATTCGTCAGCAGCTTTCTGGAAACCTGCAACACCGGCTTGAAAATAGGGGTTGCCGGACTGCTTGTAAACAACGCCGATAGTGATGCCCTTACCGGGTTTGTCGTCAGCGAATGCGCAGCCGGTGAAGACAAACGATAAAACCAACAACAACGCTACAATTTTTTTCATTTGAAAAAACCTCCTAAAAAATTTTATTGTCAAGCGGATTATGAATGATATTTAGTATTATATACTAAACGCCATATAAAATACAGTTTTTGGTTTACGTCAAGGCGTTTTATTGACGTTTAGTATAGTTTGTGATTAATTCTTTTTCATGAATACTGCTATTGCTGATAGAAAGATTAACGCTCCAAGCCCGATGTTACAACCGCCGCCCGATGAGCCTATCCCCACAGCTTCACTTGCAACTGTAATGTCTTTTGTTGTGTCCTCTTCCGAAGTTGACTGTTTGACAATAAAATTTATAGCCGTACTCTTGCCATAGGCTGTAGCTGTTATTGTTGTTGAACCTTCCTTGAGCGCCTTAATGTTTCCATCGCTCGTAATTTCTGCAACACTTGGATCTGATATATTGTATACCGCACCGAGATCCGGAGCAGAGATGTCATAATACATGTTTTCGTTCTTAACAATCAGTCCGGCAGGAACTACCTCGCCGACATGTGCATATATGTTTTTCCCTTCTGAAGACCAAGATACTACAGCTGTCTCATTGCTCTTGAACTTCGGAGGATATACGATTGTCCTAGTTTCGGAAATTTTCAACTTGTTGTCTTGAACAGTGAAGTATAAAATTTGAAATATTCCTTTATTTTCTGCGTCTGCTTGAATGCTTACATCAAATGACGACTTATTTTTAACATTACTGCTAGGTATTACGAAAAATTTTGTTGCTCCTATTCCATCAAAAAGTATAACGTAAACATCTTCGCTGAAGTCGTCAGATGCTACGCATGAGAGGACCACAGATTCTCCGTCATTGCTCAGAGTTGAGACATCAATAGAAATCGTATTATCATAATATTCGTCCCAATTATTTTCTTCGCTCGCCTTAATATAATTCGTAAATGATTTTGCAGCGATATTTAATGCAGCGTCATATTCAGACGCTGAGGCCGTGTTTACGCTGAAATTGTCCGTACTGCCTTTTAGAAGTTCCAATACTCTTGCGGCAACGTCATCCTGTTGGGCAATCATAACGTGATTATGAGCACCGAGTCCTGTGAATGATGTTACTGCGTTTGACGGAAAATTATCTTTTGCGCTTGCCTCCGACACAACGAGGTCATGATCATCATCACCATACAAAGCACCAAGAAGCTCTTTGAAGCGTATATCGTCAGACAAAGTCTTGAGAACGCCGCTTATCAGCGCAAGTTTTGATGAAGTCAGATTGTCGACCAGCTGTTCGGGGAGCCAGTCGATTTGTTTCAATGCTGCAGTATTCATACTTACAACGTCATCAAAGAGCTTGGATATTTTTGCATCATCAGATTTTACTTTGCCATAAATCGAATGGAACGGGATACCGGGATAGCCAAGCCCTGCAATATATGAGCTTCCTAACGAGAAATCATTCATAACAGCGTCAGAATAGTTGTTGCTGGCCATAGCAAATACCTTTAGCAGAGGATATCCGATTTTTTCCCACCAGTTTTTGGCCTCCCATTTTTGCCACGATGACGGAAGAGACGAGAAATTTCCGGCAAGATATGAGGCTATCGGCGTTCCTAGATTTGGAGAAGCTATCGTAACGACTCTGCGTACTGTACCAAGTCCGTAAGAATTTGCGGTCTTGTTGCCTGTGTCCGTGTCATTGCGCAGATACTGGCGCGCCAATAATCCGCCCGTGCTGTGAGTTACAAGGTCAACGCGAGTCGCTGCTATGCCGTCATTGTTGAGTTTGTTTAGGGTGTCGGCTATGATATTAGCGAGCCCGTTCGTGTTGCTCCCGATTAAATCACTTGGAGTTTTTGTGCCGTCGTAATTCCAGCTTGCTACAGTGAGCCCGGCATCTTCGAGATTGTGCCAAACTCCGGTCTTTGAGCCTTTAGCATAGCCGAACATTTTTTCATTCGTTCCAAATGCTCCGTGAATCAAAACTACTGGAGGTGCTTGAAGAGTGAGACTGAGAGATTCCGTTACAGTCTCTCCGTTTGAGGGCGTGAATGTCGCTGTTACCGTGAAATTTCCTTTAGGATATGTTAATCCCGACGGCCATGCTTCCGGAGCAATGAATACCGCCGAAGCCTGATAGCCGTCCGATGTGCTTACCGTGCTGACAGGTGCAGAAATTTCCTTCCTGTCCGAAAAATTCTCAAGCCTTGAGCCTGAAATTAACGGCGATACTGAGAACGCTACAGTTCCGGGTTTCGATGACTTGTAGCGCAGAATAAGACGCGAATTTCCGTCAGCGATGAGGCCAGTTTTGCCGTAATCCTGTGAGCTGAGGCTGGATATATCACTTTCCGTTATTGCCTGTCCGCTTTTTGCAAGATATGAATTTTCCGAAACGCTGTAGATAATTCTTCCTGCCGTGTTACCGCGTTCGAGTGCCGAAAATTCTGCATGTGCCGGAAGTGCCAGCAATGACAGAAGCAACGCTAAACTAAAAAATTTACGCATAAAATAAATTTTCTCCTTGATCCTTAACTAAATTATTTATACTAGCCGTTAAATAAAATACACCTACGAGAATTTAATTGCAAGCATTCCCAGAGCCTAACGAAAACTGCAAGGCCGTTAGCGTTTGGTATACTAAAAATATTTCTAGAGTTACTTGTAAATAAGAACATGCTCAGTTTCTTTATTGAAAAGCAAAGATATATTTCGTTGATGCAGAAAAATTACCTCCGGCAAATAAAAATTTTATGTTAAAATATTTTTCAAGCCGTTCAAAATTTTAAGAAAGAAAAATTTTTACCACTACATTTACACCTACAAAAAGTTTTAATTTTTTTAACCCTTACAAAGTTTTACAGTGCAGAATAAAAAATTAAAGATTCGATTTTTTTTGAAGCCTCAAGAAAAAAATTTTTTATTTTTTTATGGCCGAAGTAATGCTGACCTGTAAGCCGCTTGTGAGTCTGCAAGATTTACGGCAGCAGAATCCTCCGAGCCTTATCCGAGCCTTAATTGCGGGGAATACGTCATCAAATTTTGGACCGCTATATTGCAAAAATTTAATGAGTGTGTCATATTTATTAGATAAATGCGCGGCTGCTTTGTGTGTTATATTGCAGAGCACATAATTTTTTTTTAAGAAGGAGCGTTTTTTTATGTCATTAGAAATCACTAAGAGTGTCGAGGGAACGTCCCTCACGTTGACACTTAACGGACGCTTGGACACTATAACGTCCCAAGAGTTTGATAAGGAGTTTGCAGCATCTTCCCTTAACGTCAAGGACATCACGTTAGACTTTGCCGGCTTGGAGTACATTTCTTCTGCGGGGCTCCGTTCCCTACTGAAAGCGAAACGCAGCTTTGGCGACGGCCCTATCAAAATCATTCACGCTAACGAGGTTATCAAGAACGTATTTGCCATATCCCACTTCAGCGATCATATTCCGATTGAAGGATGATTAAAGCCCTCAAAACGAGCTTGAGTGTCCAGGTTCTTACCAGCGTGGCACTCGTGCTCGTCCTTTTGTGTTATGTCATCGTTTATATCGGCAGCTGGGAGATAACTAAGGCCGTTATTGATCAGTACGTTGAGGCGGCCTATCATACTGCAAGGACTGCGCGAACATACCTCAATCCCGATCATATAGCTGACTACCTAACGGCGGACGGGGGAAATCACCCGGAGGAGCGACGTCAAATTCTGAGTGAGTGGCAGCGTCTTGCAGACCGAAACTCCCAAGAAGTTTTAATGATCTACCTTATTAAGACGGAAGGGGAGGACTACGGCCGTATTCGTTTTGGCCTGACAGCGGTACACCCTTCCCTGCTTGAAGATTATCCTGAGATGGTGCTGTATCCCGGCGGTACTGTGGCTAAATCCGGCGATGCTCAACGAAAGGCTTATGCCGAGATATATCAAGGCGCAAAATATGCCATGGTTGTCCAACCTCAGCAGTGGGAGGAAGATCATATTACTGTTGTTATCCCCGTCAAGACAAAAGAGGATCGAGTGGCAGGGCTTATCTGCGTCCAGAGAAAAATGGAAAAGCTGCGCACCGTCATATACAGACATGCGTATAAAGTTTTGGGGTGGGCAATGCTGTTGCTGGCGGTTATTCTGTATCTTGTGCTGTGGGGGCTTCGTCGATGGCTTCTGAAACCTATCGCGGCTGTTACGAAAGAAATATCGCGCTTTGCAGTGAAGAACAGCCTTTCAGAATCAAAACTTGGCGAGTCCATCAGAATGTCAAACGAAATCGGCCAGCTTGCACGTGCTATCGATACGATGGAAGAGCAGACTGTCGATTACATTATTAATCTAACGCAGGTTACAAGAAAGCAGGAGCAGGTTCAGTCAGAACTTAACGTGGCGCGGAATATTCAGCTCTCTATGCTTCCCACAAATTTTGCCATTCGATCAGAGATTGACATAGCTGCAATAATGGACGCAGCTAAAGAAGTCGGCGGAGACTTCTACAACTTCTACACCATCGATGAAAACCGTGTAGCTTTCATAATCGCGGACGTATCCGGCAAAGGCGTTCCGGCGGCACTTACCATGAGCAAGGCTCAAATCCTGCTGGCAAACTTTATCTATATTGCACCGGACGAGCCGGGAGCACTGGCCGAAGCAGTTAGCTATGCTAACTTCCAACTCTGTCGAGGCAATGACAGCCTAATGTTCGCAACAGTTTTCGCCGGAGTCCTGAACGTGAAAACCGGGAAATTCATCTACGTCAACGCAGGGCACAATCCGCCGCTGCTTTTAAGAAACGGTTTTTTTGAATATATGCCGCTGGCGAAAAACAGCTTTTTAGGCATCGACGATAAAGCTAAATTTAAGGAAGATTCTCTTTCGCTTTTACAGGGCGACGGGATTTTATTCTACACGGACGGAGTTACGGAGGCGGAGAACCGCGAGCACGAGTTCTTCGGGGAGGTTAGACTGCTGGACGCGCTGAACGTTCATGCTGTGAACACGAAAAATTTGAGCGCACAGAATCTTCTAGATTATATGAAAAATCAGGTCGCGGCTTTCGTGCGGACGGCTCCTCAGTCCGACGACCTGACAATGATGTATGTACGATATTTACAGAGAGGCGATATTAATGTTTGAGACGGGCTATGTAAAATCTGGGGAGCTTGTCAACAAAAAATTCCGTGAATTTTTCCTGCCCACCGTTCTTTCCACGATCGCCGGGCAGCTTGGCCTCATCATCGACAGCATAATCGTGGGAAACCTCATTGACGCGAGCGCGATGGCCAGCGTGGGGGTCTGTATGCCGCTGAATCAGCTTGTTGCGGCAATAATGATGCTTATTTCCGTTGGTTCTGGGGGACTTGTCGCTATTGCTGCCGGAGCACGACAGCACGACGAAGCAAACCGAATTTTCACCGCCGTTACGGTTCTGTGCTTCGGAGTAGGAGCCTTAATGACGCTCTTGTGTCTCCCCTTTACACGCGAACTGTCGCGCTTCCTTGCTTCTTCTGACGCGCTTGTGGAGGGCGGCTGGGCGTATCTTCACATACTGATTTGGCGATTCCCCTTCATGATCGTTTTGGGCGGACTAAGCGTCCTGATCCGTTCCGACGGTATGGCAGGGCTTGTGAGCCACGCCGTGCTGCTTGGACAAGTTGTGAATATAGGGCTTGACATTTTCCTGATTGGCCCTATGAAGATGGGACTGGAGGGCGCGGCTCTGGCTACGGTTGTGAGCGATGTCGTTGGTGCCGGCTATTTGCTGGCGCGGTATTTCGTATCGTCCGAGCGAACATTCCGTCTTGTCAATATTTTTGGCAATGGGATAAAGGCGTTCCTGTCATTGACTTTCAGACTGATACGGACAGGAGTTCCGGCTGCGGCCGGGGTTGGCCTTGTCTCTGTCAAAATATGGTGCATATACGCCATTCTAAGTGCTACAGGAGGAGCCGGAGCCATGACGATTTACGCTGTGTGCGTATCCTGTCTCAGCTTTGTCTCGATGTTTATCTCCGGCGGGCATCGATCGAAGATCCCAATCGTGGGCGTGTTATACGGCGAGAAGGATTATCAGGGTATCCGTATGCTGACGCGGCACGTCATGCGCTTCACGCTCTCGTTGGTAGGGCTGTTCGTTTTGTTCGTTCTGTTATCCCCTCAGTCGGTGCTGTCTCTCTTCAATCTGCCGCCGGAACTTACGGCTGAGGGAGCAAAGGCACTCCGCTTGTTCTCTATTAGTCTTCTTGGTGTCGCTGTTACGTTCCTTATGCTGTACTACTACACGACAGTTCAGCAGCGAACAGCCGCAAATATCCTCTCGTTTGTCGAGGGCTTTTTCGCTGTCGTACCTGCCGCGTGGGTTTTATCGCGTTTAATGGGGCTAACGGGCGTGTGGGTGGCGTTCATACTTGCGGAGTTTATCGGCTTCCTTTGTCTGCTCGTCTATGTCCGCGTTGCCTGCAAGAACTCCGGCGGAAAACTTACGGACTTTTATCTAATCGAGAAGAGCGGCAAGGAACTGCTTTACGACGTGTCGCTCAAGGCTACGAACGAGGACGCGGTGAGGCTGTCCCAAGAGGCTGAGGAAGTTCTGAAGAAAAGCGGCCTTGAGACGGAGAAAGCGGCAATGGCTGGAATTGCTCTGGAGGAAATGACGGCGAACCTGGCAAGCTATGCTAAAAACAAACGCGCTGCGGATATTGACGTTAGGATCAGCGTAATTGAAAGTGCAGGGGGCGAGGCTTCCCGTAACGGGCGCGTCATTCTGGCTCTGCGCGACAACGGTCAGCCCTTCAACCCGATTGAGTATACTCCTAACGAGACGGCCGATTATCGCACTGACGGAATTATGTTATTATGTTATTGAAAGCAATGGCGAAGGACATTCACTACAGCCGCGTCCTGTCGCTGAATCAGACAATTATTGAATTATGAAATAAATCTATATAAAGAGGTAATACAATGAGCAAAGAGAAATTTGTTCCGCTGTCCCAAACGCAGCTGGGAATTTATTTAGACTGCGTGAGGAGAGGAAAAGGTACATATGACAGTCATTACCTTTATACGCTGGACAACGGCATTGACATGAAACGACTGGCAGCGGCAATCGAGAAGACTGTTGCGGCACACCCCTACATGAACGTCCGCATAGTTGAACAGGACGGGGAGCCAATGCAGTACATTCCCAATAGCTTTGAGCCGTACCGTCAGACCGTTACGGAGATGACTGAGGAGGAATGGAAGAACGAACTTCCGCGCTTGATGGCTACGCCTTTGGAGCTTATGGGCGGACGCCTCTTCCGTTTTGACCTTGTGCAGACGGAGAAGGCGAAGTATTTTTTATATACGACGCAGCATATCGCCTTTGACGGCACGGCCTATAACGTTCAGTTCGCAGACATTGCAACGGCGTACAACGGGCTTGAGCTAACGCCGGAAGGCTATAACGCTTTGGACGCGGCGCGTGATGAATCAGAAAAGCGCAACGGCCCCGAATATGAAACTGCAAAAAAATGGTACGAGGAGAACTTCTCCGGCTTGGACACGGAGAGCCTGCCTCTGCCTGACGTTTACGGCAAGCCGGACTCCTTTGAAACCTTAGTTCACGATTTCCCACTTAACTATGACGCGATACGAAATTTCTGCCATGAGCATAAAATCTCAGCTTCGGCCCTAACGTCGGCGGCATTCGGCTTCACACTGGGAGTTTATACACATCAGCGGGAGGCTCTGTTCTCCACTATATATCACGGACGCAAGGACGAGAGAACGGCAAAAATAATCGGAATGTTCGTTAAGACAATGCCTGTTTTCTGCCGCTGGGACGCGGATACAAAAATAACCGATTTGCTGACAGCTCTGTCTGTTCAGATTAGTGAAAGCCGCGAGAATGATCTGTTCTCATTCGCCGACCTCAATCGAATATGCCCCATGAACGACAAGCCGTTTTTCGCCTATCACGGCATGATCAGAACCAACTCCACATTCTGCGGACTGCCCTGCCAAGAGGAAATTTTGGACAGTGATGCTACGGGCTATCCGCTTGAGGTTGAGCTTATGGGCGAAACAAACGGAATGAAACTTCACATCAGTTACAACGCGGGGAAGTATTCTCATGATTTCATCGATACGTTTGCCCGGACTTATGAGAACGTCCTGCGACAGATGATGAGCCGGGAATATATCCGGGACATCGATCCGTCGGATAAAGAGCAGTTAGCTATTCTGGACGGCTTCAACGACACGGCCAACCCTTACGATGCCACACAGACTATCGTATCTCTGTTCCGCAAGGCCGCAAGTGAAAACGCTGACCGAACCGCCGTCATCTTCAACGAAAAGAAGCTAACCTATAAAGAACTGGACGAGATAACCGAGAGAATTGCCGGGACTATTGCGAGCAAGGGGCTT
The DNA here is from genome assembly GCA_017443985.1 of Synergistaceae bacterium. Classification (GTDB taxonomy): domain Bacteria; phylum Synergistota; class Synergistia; order Synergistales; family Aminobacteriaceae; genus JAFUXM01. The sequence goes on along the minus strand of JAFSXR010000047.1, from coordinate 620 downwards.
GGGCGCGGTGATGTCGTCTCCATTCTCATTCCAAGAGGCGAGTATATGCCGATTGCCTCGATCGGCGCGTTAAAGGCCGGGTGCGCTTACCAGCCGTTAGACCCGACTTATCCGCCGGAAAGATTGAACTTTATGATCAAGGACAGCGGCGCGAAGCTGCTAATCACGACTGAGGAACTAAGGCCGCTCATTACGGATTACAGTGGAGACGTGCTGATGGTGAGCGAGATACCCACGCTTCCGGCGTGTGGCGCGGAACTCCCGACAGTCAAACCCGAAGACCTGTTTATCCTGCTCTACACTTCCGGCTCTACGGGTACACCGAAAGGCGTCCGCCTGACGCATGGAAATTTAGTTTGCTTCGTCAACTGGTACCACCGTTACTACAAACTTCAGCCGGAGGACTGCGTAGGGCAGTATGCCTCCTATGGCTTCGATGCCTGCATGATGGACATGTACTCGCCCCTGACGTGTGGCGCGGCCGTGTGCGTTATCCCTGAGGAGATACGGCTTGACCTGAACGCCATCAATGAATATCTGGAGAAAAACCGCGTTACTCATCAGTTCATGACTACGCAGGTGGGGCGTCAGTTCGTCGTGAATATCGATAACCATAGTCT
>JAFSXR010000046.1 GCA_017443985.1 Synergistaceae bacterium | reverse complement strand
CCGCCTTCCGCCCCGTAGCCTACTTCTCAATGGAAGTCGGGCTTAAAGAGTCAATCCCCACATATTCCGGAGGACTTGGCGTATTAGCGGGCGATATTCTCAAGAGTGCCGCTGATCTCGGAGTCCCGATGGCCGGAGTTAATCTTTTATATCGTAAAGGATATTTCGTTCAGGAATTTAATAACGACGACTGGCAGCAGGAAAAGCCGGTTGTGTGGGATCCGACAAAAGAATTAACACTTCTGCCTAATCGCGTTTCGATCACAATGGAAGGCCGGGAGATTCAAGTCGGCGTGTGGGTGTACGAGTGCATAGGCGCGACAGGCTATCCGCTTCCTATTTATTTCCTTGACACTGATTTTGAACCTAACCACCCTGACGACAGAAAATTATGCTGGTATTTATACGGCGGCGACAATCGTTACAGGCTGCGACAGGAATTTATTTTAGGCGTTGGCGGCCTTAGAATGCTGCGCGACTTGGGCTACATGAATATTGACACATTCCACCTTAACGAAGGCCACGCAGGATTTTTAACGCTTGAATTAATGCGCGAGCTTGGCTATTACGATCCTGATAAAATCCGCGAGCAGGTTGTCTTTACGACTCATACGCCCGTCCCGGCCGGACATGATTACTTTGAGTTCAGAATGATTGACGAAGTTTTTCCGCCGGACGCTCAAGCGACTATTCATAAAATGCTTCCCGACAGACCCGGCGTATCGATGACGGAGCTTGGCCTGCGCTACAGCCGCTACGTGAACGGAGTTGCAAAGAAGCACGCCGAAGTCAGCAACGATATGTTCCACATGGAAACTGTTGACTGGGTAACTAACGGTATTCACCCGACGACTTGGATCAGCTCGGGAATGAGAAAACTTTATAACAAGCACATACCGGGCTGGGAACTTGATCCCGGAATTTTAGTGCAGGCTCTCACGATTCCAAAAGAAGAGGTCTGGGCAGCTCATCAGGCTTCAAAATTAAGGCTCTTTGCGCGTATTCTTGAGACTAACGGCGTGCAGCTTGACCCGGACGTTTTGACTATAGGATTTGCAAGACGTGCGGCAACTTATAAGAGAGCTGACTTGTTATTAACTGACGTGCCGAGACTGAAAAAAATAGCCGGAAATAAAAAAGTTCAATTTGTTTTCGCCGGAAAGTCCCACCCTCACGATGACGGAGGCAAAAGACTTTTACAGAGAATTAGAAAAGCCGCGAAAGAGCTTGCGAATGACGTGCCGATAGTTTTCATTGATAACTATAATATGGAGATCGCGTCGCTTTTAACGCAGGGCGTTGACGTTTGGCTTAACACCCCCGTGAGACCCAGAGAGGCCAGCGGAACAAGCGGAATGAAATGCGCCATGAACGGCATCATGAATTTCTCTGTTCTTGACGGCTGGTGGATTGAGGGCTGGATTGAGGACGTAACAGGCTGGTCAATCGGACCTGAACCGACGGAGACGAGCGCGACTGCTCATTATGATGAAAATCTTGACGCGGTTGACCTCTACGAAAAACTTGAGAAGAAAGTTATCCCGACCTATTATCAGAATCATGATAAATGGGTCGATATGATGAGACATACTATAGCTCTTGACGCGAGCTTCTTTAACACTCACAGAGTAGTCAGAGAGTACGCGGCTAAAGCTTACTCGATTGACTTTAGAGGCATGTAGATTCAGGTAGGAGTTAGGAAGTAGGAGTTAGGAGGTAAAAAAATTTTTTTCTAAACTTCTGCTTCCTAATATAAAAATTAAAGAAAGGACTGTGGCTTATCTATAATGGCAGTAAAGAACGATGATAATGCCTTGAAAGTATTATTTGTTACGACAGAGCTTGCCCCGTTCTCAAAGGTCGGGGGGCTTGGCGATGTTGCAGGATCGTTGCCGAAAGCTTTAAGTCAGGCCGGAGTTGATGTCCGAGTGGTTACGCCTGCGTGGCCCGGAGTGCTTGAAAAACTTGAAGCGGCAGGGGTGAAACATTCGACAGTAAAAACGAAAGTTTACGCGGCCTACGACTGGCGCATTCATTCTGCGGAAGTTATTAAGGCTGAAGTGAACGGCGTTGCTACATATTTCCTTAAAGCCGAAGACTACACGGGGGATATGTATCCTCAACAGTTAAATTTCTGGACGGCTTCACCGTTTGCCGTGTTCTGTATGCAGGCTCTTGAACTCAAGGACGCTATAGGCTGGACACCCGATATTTATCACTGCCATGACTGGACATCGGCGTTCCTTCCCTGTGCTCTCGCGTGGCACAGACATTACAGACAAACCGGCGGAAAAAGCATCATGACTCTTCATAACGTAGCTTATCAAGGAGTTTTTGAGCCTTATCCGTTCCTTGACGCTTCCGGGCTTGAGCCTTGGAGCTTCAATTCTTCGACGATGGAGTTTTACGGGCAGGTTAATTTATTAAAGGGCGGCATAGTCGCGGCTACGGCAGTCAGCACAGTTTCTCCGACATATGCAAGCGAGATTCAGACTTACGAATCTACCCGCGAACTTTCAGGAATTTTATATCAGCAAAGAGGTAAACTTCGCGGAATAATCAACGGCCTTGACACAAAATTCTGGGACGCGGCCGGAGATAAGACAATTCCTGCGAATTTCACTATAAAGGACTTAAAAGGCAAGGCCGCCTGCAAAAAAGCCTTGCTTCAGAGAGCAGGACTTGACCCGAACTCGGACGCGCCCGTTATCGTATGCGTGAGCAGACTTGTCGAGCAAAAAGGCTTTGATATGGTATTCAATGCAGCCGGGCAGATTGCCGAGACGGGAGCAAAATTATTAATTCTTGGCAGCGGCCAAGACTGGATCGAGAACGGATTAGCACAGGCCGCCGCAGCTTATCCCGACAGCATAAAATTATTCAAGGGCTATGACGAGCCATTGTCGCATTTACTCTACGCCGGAGGCGATATTTTCTTAATGCCTTCAGTTTTTGAGCCTTGCGGATTGTCTCAGATGATTTCAATGAGATACGGCACTGTCCCGGTAGTCCGTGAAGTCGGCGGACTTAGAGACACGGTCTTTGACGTTGACAGGCCCGAAGGCGGAAACGGCTTTACGTTCTTGACATGCGACGTTGACGGCATGATGTGGGCACTGCGCCGCGCCGTTGAGCGTTACAAGGACAAAGAAGCATGGAAAAAGATAATGCTTGAGGGAATGCGTGAAGATTTCACGTGGGACAAGTCAGCCGGTCTTTATAAAGAGATGTACGAGGATTTAATGCAATGAGAAACAGTTAGGATTTAGGAAACAGAAAGCAGGAACTTTTTTTACTTCCTACTTCCTACTTCCTATTTTCTACTTAAAAATAAAAGGAGGTAAGTTTTTCTATGTATACAGGCAAACACGGAAGAGTTCTGGGCATAGTTCTTGCCGGCGGCAAGGGCGAACGTCTTATGCCCCTTACACGTTATCGCGCAAAGCCTGCAGTTTACTTCGCCGCAAAATATCGTATTATTGACTTCGCACTTTCAAATTTAATTAACAGTGGCATTTATTCAGTTTATGTTTTGACTCAGTTTAAGAGCCAGTCCCTTAATGAGCATATCGAGCGCGGCTGGCAGTTCGGCGGAGCCATGAGGGGCAGAGACTTCTTCGTAACGACAGTCCCTGCGCAGATGTGGAGCGGTGAGCACTGGTTTCAGGGCACGGCTGATGCAGTCTATCAGGCGCTGCACATGATTACGCGCTACAGAGCCGATAGAGTTTGCATTTTTGCCGCCGACCATATTTATAAAATGGACGTTGACCAGATGATCGCGTGGCATATGGCACAGCACGCCGACGTTACGATCGCCGCTAACGTTGTTCCTGTTGAAGAAGCGAATCAGTTCGGCTGCATTAAGACCGACCCTAAAGGCCGTATTCTTGAGTTCATGGAAAAGCCGAAGAACCCGCCCGAAATTCCTGACAAGCCCGGATTTTCTTACGTATCAATGGGAAATTACGTCTTTGAGCGCAAAGTTCTCGAAGAGGCTCTCGACGATGACGCTATGCAGGAAACGAGCCACGACTTTGGAAAAGACATTATCCCGAAGCTCGTAGCTCACGGAATGAAAGTCTGCGCTTATGACTTTTCGACGAACGTCCTTCCGCACCCGTCAGCAGAGACGGAATTAATCCACCAGTGGAGAACTGATAAGCCCTATTGGCGCGATGTCGGAACCCTTCAAGCATACTGGCAGGCTCATATGGAATTAATCGGGCACGAGTCAGAAATGACGCTCTATAACCCGATGTGGCCGATTAGGACAGTATCCTTTGGAGATCCCCCCACGTACTGCTATCCTGACAGCGGACACCCCTGCAACATTAACAGGGTTATGCTTTCAGAGGGAAGCAGAATTTTCGGAGCGAGCGTAACAAATTCAGTCCTTGCCCGTAACTGCCTAGTGCAGTCCGGGAGCACGGTCGAGGAGAGCATTATCGGCCACGACGTTGTAATCGGACATAACTGCCGCATTAAGCGCGCAATCATTGACGGCCATAATATTATTCCTGACGGAACAGTCATCGGCGAAGATCCTGAAGAGGACGCGAAGCACTATTATGTTGACAAGAAGTCTGGGCTCGTCGTTATGGGAGTACCGAAAGAACTTTATCTGACCGGCGCGGACGCTATCGAAGAAGCTCAGACTTGGGATAACATGGGCTAATTTTTAATTATGAATTAATCATTAGGAATGAGGAATTAATTTTCCTCTTTCCTAATTTTTTTTTGCGATGACTTATTTTTTTTGCGCTTTTGTTTTTGTTTTTGATTCGTCTTTTTATCTTTTTGCTTCTGCGGTTTCACGGGCTTTTCAGATTTTGCAGGCTTTTCAGATTTTGCTGGAAGTTCCGCCTTCGGCACAAGCGGCGCGGAATTAATTTTCATGGCTAATGATTTTCTGCGGTCTGCTCTTTCCTTTAACATTGCTATGCGTGCAGCAGCGGCCTTTTTCTTTTCGAGCATTTCTTTATCTTCGCCCCACTCTTCGCCTTTTAACACGGTATCTTGAAAATCCTGAAAGTCTGCAATAGCTACAGGAACAAGCCGCCCGTTTGGAAATCTTATATTTACGTATTCGCGTCCCAAGTCGAGACTCTCAAGCATGTACAATCCGTGTTCCGTCTTAATTTTTGCGCCCGGTCCGGGAAGCTTTGCCCATAATTCAGAATAAAATTCTTTCTCGTATGACATGCAGCACATTAAACGGCCACATAATCCCGAAATTTTTGTAGGGTTCAAAGCCGATCGCTGCTCCCTTACAATTCTTATGCTTATAGGCGAAAATCCGCGCAGCCAATAACTGCAGCAGCAGGGCCGTCCGCACGTAGACAAGCCGCTTATTATTCGAGCCTCGTCCCGTATTCCGATCTGACGCATCTCTATTCTTGTTTTGAACATATAAGCTAAATCGCGGACATATAACCGGAAGTCTATGCGCTGATTCGCCGTGAAATAAAAATAAAATCTTTTTCGGTCAAGCATATATTCAACGTCAACAAGTTTCATGTCTAATTTATGTTCCTCAAGAAGTCTGCGTGCCTCTAATAATGCTTCGCTCTCCTCTTTTCGGCAGCTATAATAATTTCTGATGTCCCTTACGTTGGCTTTCCTGACAAATTCTACGCTCTGCAGCATTGCGTCGGCGGAGTTTTCAAAACTATTCGCAGCAGTCTGATATTTTTCCCGCTGTTCTTCTGAAAGCTCACCGCCGGGCAGCCCCATTTCATAGCCCCTGGATGTTTTTATAATTATCCAGCCTTTTATATTGTTTTTTAATTTCACAATTCCTAAATATCTCGGCTTACCAAATATCGTTAAATATAGTTTCAATGTTTTTATTTTCTCCTTTGAGTGTCAAAATAATAATATCGCAAAGAAACGGCACGGATAAATTTTTTTTCTCTGCCGTTATTCTTAGCCTGTCGATTTTTTCCGCGAGCATAAAATTATTATTGAGCACCGCAAAATTTTCCCACGCACTTAAATTTTTTATTACCGCGTCAGCGTCAGAATTTTTCCGGGATTTTTCGAGCCATTCAAGCCATTCAGATTCAGAGAGCGGAATTGAGTACGCTTCTTTCTCATCGTGCAGGGCAATCACGCTGAAGCGCGAGCGGCTCCTCAACGTCGGCAAAAATAATCTCCCGTCCTCCATCAAAAATAATAAATATGCGTGCGAAGGAGGTTCTTCGGCAAGTTTTAATAAAGAATTTGCGGCGGCTTTCAATAATTTATCAGCGCATAAGATTACGCCGAGACGTTTGTCAGATTCAAGAGGCTTCAGCGCAATTTCTTCGATTAATCCTCGCGTAGAATTTTTATATTCAGCGTCCGTCATTGTTTCTTGATTGCCTATGGGCGCGGGCTTGTCGTTGCTCCCGATTATTAATAAATCCGGGTGCGATGGGCGATAGCTCCCTAAAATAATTTTCGCAAGAGTTTCGACAATCTCATCATGAAAATTTACAGGCGCGGCTATTGCCCGGCAATGCGGAATATTTCCAGCTTTGGTCTCGCGTAAAATTTCCTGCCACGCTACATTAGAAGAGAGATTAGACAACCTTTAATTTCCTCCATTAAGGCAAGAGCTTTTGTTCTGTTGCCCTCGTAAAGAAAAGCATCTTCCAATTCTTCCATAGCCTCTTGGGCGCGTTCAATCGTGATGTACATTTTTCGGTCAGTCTTGCGCCAGCGCATGTCGCGCTTAATTCTCATGCCCTGAGCAGCGCGCTTCAATAACTCGTGCAGCACAGAGCGGTACTCTTCAATCAAGCGTCCGCCCGGAAAAACTGAAAGCCTGTCTGAAAGTTCATAGAGCTGGTCGAGCAGTTCTTCAAGCTCCGTTGACTCCATGACTGCTTCAAATGAAAATTCAGAGGGCGTTACGGCTGATGCCGGGTCTGTGTGCCGCCCCGTGTGTCCTCCGCCGCTTTCTATTCGAGTTTGAGGAGGTGCGGCAGGATTGTCCCCCGTCCGTCGTTTAACCTGAATACCGGCCATTAATTTAACTCCTCTAGCTTTGAAATTATTGCGCTGAACGTTTGCTCTTCGTCGAGATTGTCGCAGTTAATTTTTATCAACCCCTCCGAAGCTCTGTAAAAATCCGAGACTTTTTTAATTAACGCAAGACCTTCAGCTTCAAATTTATCATTTTGATTATTTCGGCTCTTCACACGTTCAAAAGCAATTTCGGGACTTAAGTCAAGAAAAATTTTTATGTCGGGTTCGGGAAATTTGCAGGCCGTAATTAAATTTTTGACGCTGGAAAATTCTATTTCATGTCCGCCGGACTGATAAGCAAGCGTTGAATCGTTATAGCGTTCGCAGATTATATTAAATCCTGATTTTATTGCAGGCATGATTATTTTATTGACGTGTTCGGCTCTGTCGGCCAAGAACAATAATAATTCTGAAAGCGCGCATAAATCCTTACGCCCTAAAATTAATTCGCGCAATATGTACGGCTCCGCTGTCCTTATTGTCTTAAAGCCCGTTTTATTTTCGAGCCACTTTGCTAATTTTTCGGCCTGCGTGCTTTTGCCCGAACCGTCAACGCCCTCAATGACTATAAAAAAATTTTTCATAATTTAATTTATTTCTCCACGTGGATAATCCGCTTCAACATTCCGTCAACGACGTAATCAGAGCTAAAAATTTTCAGCGTTCCTTCTTTAATGCGGCGTTCTTTGGTCTCGCTCAAAAATTCAAGCTCTTCGGGCAGGAAGTCATCGCTTTCATCATCATTATCATTTTCAGATTTATTTTTATTCAATGCGTTTTTCAGAGCTTCTCCCATAGTGTCGGAATTAAGTTCGATTATTATTTCGTTGTTAGCATCGGAGGCTTTGAACTCCGTCAACATTCTTTCGAGATTGTCAACAGTTTTCAAATTTTCGTTAATGGCTGTCTGCTCCATTGGCTCAACGCCTCCGCCCCTCACGATAACTTCAACAACGTCCGAAGCCTCATCGGGAATTTTTAACTTGAAAGTTTTTTCGCTCGTCCCTGCTCTCCATTCGCGCAGCTTGACTTTAATTTCTACTTCATCGCCGGGCTTGGCCTTCTTGGGCGCGGTTACGTCTTCAATCCTTAAAACTCTGGGGCGTTCCGTAGCACTGACGCTTAAAATAAAACTTGACGGCATTGTTTTATTAAACGGCTGTGTTAAATACGTGCCTATCATCTCGGCAGTATCTTTGAAGGCCGCTTCGGTGATGTCCTCATCGGAGAAAAATATATCGCGCCGCGCAAAACCTTTGGGAACATTTCCGCCCTCTATTCTTAAATTAACGTCCATAGTGCCCTGACCTTTTCTGTCCCACGCTTCGGCTATAAGCCCCTTATAAATTTCTTCGATTAAGTTCGCCGTTAAAAATTCATCAGCCACGACGCGGAATTTATATCTGCTTTTTTTATTCGTATCAAGATTATTGAAATTTAATTCGGCGTAAAAGGACTGGGGGAAAATTCCTGCGCGTCCTCCGATTGCGGCCTCTCTGTCGTGAGTTATTGAGCCGTTAATGTAAAGAGGGCTTGCCAGCTTAAAAGGGAAAGAATGACTGTCTACAGTATCATGAATGAAAGCTCCTGCGGAGGGGTAGGAAACTTTGCCGCGCTTCAAAAAATCGTGCCCGAACGCTAAAAATTTTCCGTCCTTTGTTGTTGCCGTAACAGTCCCGGCTGCGGAGACTTCGACATCTCCCCAGACTAATAAAGCCGCAACAGCGTCGCCGGGCTTGAATTTAATATCTTTAATTTCAAGCGGCCCGGTGCCTGACGAAATGCCTTGAGTGATATTTAGGCCGAGTGCCTTGCTCAAACCTGAAAGCGAGTTCGCGTTAATGCCTGAAGCAGAGAGAGTGAATTTTTTTAACTCCTCTCTCCTCACTCCTGACCCCTCACTATTAAAAATTTTAATCATGTCTTGAATCGGCGTTATGATTGCCAAAGACTGGTCGCTGTTTTCCCAGCCGCTTCTGATTGCTCCGGCTAATTTATTTTTTATGAAGACGGGCGAGCCGCTCATGCCCTGCGCTAATTTATTTTTGCCTGTGAACTTTATTAAAATTTTGTCCGTCATGGCTGCGCCTGGCTTCTGCGGAATGATGCTGACGATTTTAACCGGCATTCTTACAGGCTCCATGCCTTTTATGACTGTCAAAGCATAACCCGACATTCCGGGCTTTAATTCGCTCACTGAAATTAACGGCTGCTCAGGAACAAAATTTTCAGCGAATGCAAAATTGCACGCAGACAAAATAAAAATTATTGCCATATAAAAAATTTTTTTCATTACTTCCTGCCTCCTAACTCCTAACTCCTACCTGACTTCTAGCTTTCTGCTTCAAAAATTCCATGATGAAGTCATTAATATCTCCGTCGAGGACGGTTTGAATATTTCCCTTCTCGTAATTAGTCCTGTGATCTTTAACGAGAGTGTAAGGGTGAAGAACGTAGCTTCTAATCTGACTGCCCCACGTTGATTCTTTTTTCTCGCCGACGATTGAAGATAATTCCTCCTGCCGTTCCTGCAAAGCCATTTCATATAATCTGCTCTTCAAGACGTGCATAGCCGTTTGACGGTTAAGTAATTGCGAGCGTTCGTTCTGGCACGTTACGACAATTCCCGTCGGAATATGAGTTATTCTTACAGCCGAGTCAGTCCTGTTGACGTACTGGCCGCCCGCTCCGCTTGCCCTGAACGTATCGATTTTTAAGTCCTCGCTTTTTATTTCAATGTCAACATCGTCAGAGAACTCAGGCGAAACTAAGACCGAAGCAAAACTCGTGTGCCGTCTGTGAGCCGAGTCGAACGGTGAAATTCTCACGAGCCTGTGAACTCCGCGCTCCGACTTCAAAAATCCGTAAGCATAATCGCCCTTTATCATGACTGTAGCGTTTTTAATGCCTTCGCCCTCGTCCGTCGTTGCCTCAATGACTTTAGCCTCAAAGCCCTCGCGCTCGCAGTATCTTAAATACATTCTCAATAACATTCCGGCCCAGTCCTGAGAGTCAAGTCCGCCGCTCCCAGCGTGAATCATTAAAATAGCGTTCGAGTTGTCGTGTTCCTCGTTCAATAATAAGAGCAGGCTTGCGCGTTCGAGTTCCTCTTTGAGTTTTGCGGAGCTTTGATTAAATTCTGCTTCGAGTTCCTCGTCCGGAGTGTCGCTCAAAATTTCCTCAAGCGTAATTAAATCATCGTAGGCTGATTTTATTTTTTTCCAATTTTCGAGGCGCGAATTAATTTGCGATAGTTCTTTTAATTTATCCTCGTGGCCTTGCGAGTTCCAGAAGTCCGGCTGTGAGGTCAGGTCCGTTAATTTTTTTGAAGCTGTCTGTAATTTTGGGATGTCAAAGACTGTCCTGCACGTTCTGAATAAGTCCGCGCAGTTCTTCCAATTCTGATTTTACGTTGGTTTCGCTTAACATAAAAAAAATATATTGCCTTTCAAAAATTTTTCATAAAATCATAACACACATTCAGGTAGGAGGGAGGAGGCAGGAGGTAGTAAGCGAAAGAAGGGGAATTGATTAAGCGGCAGGCATCATGTTTTGAATTTCCATTTCTTTTATTGATGCCTTGATTGATTGCGCGCCGTCCTTAGAAGCGTCATACTGTTCATCTTCGCGGCTCACCGGCTCAATAATGGGAGTACCTCTTGCGACTTCAGTCCTGCTCTCCTGCTTTTCAGTTTTCTCTTGGATAATTTCCTGTCTGGCTTTCGCTGCTATAGCGGCTGCTCTTGCTGCGACCTGTCTGTCTTGTCCCGACGGATCTGCTGGAGCGTTTGCTGCCCGTTGGACCTGTTCCATATTTTGCAGAGTCTCTTCAGGCGTTCTGCCCTCTTTGAGCTTAATCGGAACTTCGCCGCCGGTTATGTAACTCTGCCCGTCAGGGCCTTCAGTGTAGGAATAACTTATCGCTCCGCCGAGATTGCCTGCAGCGGCTTTGTGTGCGGCCTCGTGTGAAATAACTTCACGCTGTATCTTCTCAAGCTCTTTCACTTGAGCTTCTTCCTCTTTCGAGATTTCACGCTCTTCAGCGTCAGCTTTGATAATGTTCCGGGTTTTATCTTCGGTTTTGTCGTTGCCGGAGGTGTCTTGAACTTCCTGCTTTATGCTCTCGATATCTTCCTGAGCAGCTCCTCCGCTTACGCGGTTTAGATCTTCTTCACTGCCCTTCATCGTTACGGACGCGCCTGTGATATAACGCTTCCCGTCCGTTCCCATTGAATAATGATAGATTGTATGGACCTGAGTATCTTTGCCGAGCTTTGCCCTGAGGCTTTGCTCTTCAGCTAAAATTTCCTGCTCTTTTTGCTTTTTTGACTCGTCAACTTCTTCAAGCGATGAAGCAATATTATTAACGCGCCCGATACTCCGAACAGGCTGGACAGGTTCTAAATATCCTGCCGACAGCATTGATGTAACCTGCATGATTTTCCACCTCCCTGTGAAAATTTTACGTATATTATACTAGATTTCTTTGATAACTTTACAGGGATTGCCGGCTGCAAAACTGTTTGAAGGAACATTGCGTGTTACAACGCTGCCTGCGCCGATTACACTTCCCTCGCCTATCGTAACGCCTCCTAAAACCGTAACGTTTGAAGCAAGCCAGCAGTTGTCTTGAATTATTATGGGCTTGCCGTATTCAAGAACTGTTCCGTCAGGTTGGGGATTTCTTTCTTTATATTTCAAAGGGTGAACGGGAGTCAAGAGCGACACGCCCGTACCGAGCATGACATTATCGCCGATTGTTACGGGGCAAACGTCAAGAATTGTCGTGTTAAAGTTTGCATAAAAATTTTTCCCTATGAAAATATTTACGCCGTAATCAAAAAAAATCGGCCCTTGAAAATAAATTTCTTCTTCGTCGAAAATTCCTAACAAGTCCCTGAGAATTGCACAGCGCGTCACCTCGTCGGTTTCAAAGGTCTGATTATATTGAGTGCAAAGTCTGTGAGCTTTTTGTCGCATTTTCACGAGCTCATCATCAGTCGGATTATAAAACTCTCCGCGTATCATCTTTTCCCGTTCGGTCATTTTTTCTAATTCATAACTCCTTGCTTCATGGATTTCACATATTCGCCTATATAGCTTGGCGTGTCCGTATTTTACTATTACTCCGGCCATACAGGATAAAATATTTTTATCTTGAGCTTGAGACTTCAAAAAATCGAATAATTTTTATTCTGCATTGTAAAATTTCATGGGAATTAAAAAAATTAAAACTTTTTGTTATGGCAAATGTTGTGGCAAAATTTTTTTTCTTGAAGTTTTGAATGGAATAAAAATATTCTAGCATAAAGTTTTCACTTGCTAACCTCACCTTTTATTTTTGCTAGGAGTTAGGGAATCTTATTACTATTCCGCAACGACTTTTATTGCAAGTTCGTCAAGTCTTTCCTGTTCGACTGCGTCAGGAGCATTTGACATCAGGCACTGGGCTTTTTGTGTCTTCGGGAATGCCATAACATCGCGAATTGAATTTCCTCCGCAAAGCAGCATAACGAGCCTGTCAACTCCTAAAGCTAAACCCCCGTGCGGAGGTGTCCCGTATGTAAGAGCATCAAGGCAAAATCCGAAGCGTCTCTTTGCCTCCTCAGGAGTAATTCCGAGTGCCTTAAACAATCTTGCTTGAACTTCGGGATCGTGTATTCTGATTGAGCCTCCGCCGACCTCATTACCGTTTAATACGCAGTCATAAGCGCGTGCTAAAGCGTGCTCCGGGTCCTCGTCAAATGGCGTGTCGTTGTCAAGTGCCGGCGAAGTGAACGGGTGGTGCATGGCCGTCCAGCGTTTTTCTTCCGCGCTCCACTCAAATAACGGAAATTCAGTAACCCATAAAAATTTCCAGTTATCGGGCGAATCGTCGAATAAATCCTCGCGTTTTTTGCCAAGCTCAAGCCGTAACGTTCCTAAAATTTCGCAGGCTTTTCCGCGTGAAGCGTGAGCAACAATGAATAAAGCGTCATCGGGCTGCATTCCTCCGAGTTCGCGCACCTTGTCAACTTCTTCGGGCGTTAAAAATTTCACGAGCGGGCCTTTTAATCCGCCGTCTTTATATAAAAAGTTCGCAAGCCCTGAAGTTCCGAGTTTAATCGCTCTGTTTTCAAGGTCTAAAATTTCCTTGCGCGATAACGAAGCTCCTCCGGGAAGCCTCAAGCCTCTGACGACTCCGCCGTTCTCAAGAATTTTTTTGAACGGTTCAAAGCCGGAATTTCTGAAAGCGTCGGCCAAGTCGCAAAGCTCTAATTTGACTCTCAAATCCGGCTTGTCGCTTCCGTACTTGTCCATAGCTTCCCAATAAGGCATTCTGATAAACGGCGTGGGAATATCAACGCCGCGAATTAATTTGAAAAGGCCCTTCATATAGCCTTCAATTAAATTCATGATGTCGTCTTCAACGATGTAGCTCATCTCAATGTCAACCTGAGTAAATTCCGGCTGACGGTCGGCGCGTAAATCCTCATCCCTGAAGCAGCGTGCAATCTGATAATATCTGTCAAAGCCGCTGATCATTAAAATCTGCTTGAATAACTGCGGCGACTGCGGCAAAGCATAGAAGCACCCCTGATTGACACGGCTGGGAACAAGATAATCCCTCGCGCCCTCCGGCGTAGCTTTTGTGAGCATGGGAGTTTCAAGCTCAACAAAATTTCTTTCGCTCAAATAATTTCTCGTGAACTCGTTGATTTTTGCGCGGGTACGCATGTTCTTTTGCATTTTCTCGCGTCTCATATCGAGATAGCGGTATTTGAGCCTGATATTTTCGTCTACATTGTCAGTTGCATCGCCGATCTCAAACGGCAGCGGCTTGGCCTTCGACATTACAAGAAAATCGTGCGCAACGATTTCAATATTTCCTGTTTTTAATTCGGGGTTCTCCGTGCCTTCGGGGCGTATTCTCATTCTGCCTTTAACGGCGACGCAATACTCATTTCGCAAAGTTGCGGCAAGCTCATGAATTTCTTCGGGAGTTTCAGGAAGCGACGGGTCAAAAACAACTTGAATAGGCCCTGTCCAGTCCCATACTTCAATAAAAATTATTCCGCCCAAGTCGCGTCTCGCTCTTACCCAGCCGTTAGCACGGACTTCTTTGTCCGCGTCGGCTTCGGTAAAAAGACCGCATAATGACGTTCTCTGCCAAGTCTTGTCAAAAATTTTAGCCATTAAAAATTTATTTTCCTTTCATTAATTAATTTTGCTTTTTAACTTGCATATTATAGCGTTACTCGCAAGAAGCCCCCATCATACCCCTTAACTCCTAACTGTATATTTTTAGTGTATAATAAAATCTTAGTTATTCCAAAAATAAAATTAAAAGGAGCTAATCATGACAGACATTTTTAATCTTTCTGGCAAGGTTGCTATAGTAACGGGAGCGAGAACCGGCATCGGTCAGGGTATCGCTGAGGGGCTTGCAGAAGCAGGCTGTGATGTTGTCGGCGCAGGCCACGCTGCTATGCCGGAAACGGAAGCGTATATTAAAAATCTCGGACGGAAATTTTCATTCTATGACATTGATTTAGTCAATCAGGATAAAATTCAGGCTCTCGTCGATGAAACGATAAAGACATTCGGCTGTCTCGATATTCTTGTCAACAACGCCGGAATAATTCGCCGCGAGGACGTTCTCGACTTCAGCGAAAAAAATTGGGACGACGTTATCAACATGAATTTGAAATCGTTGTTTTTCCTCTCTCAGGCTGCTGCGCGTTACATGAAGGACAACGGCGGCGGAAAAATTATCAACATTGCCTCAATGCTTTCTTTTCAGGGCGGTATCAGAGTCGTAAGCTACACCGCAAGCAAGAGCGGAGTTGCAGGAATTACGAAATTAATGGCCAATGAGCTTGCAAAATATAACATTCAAGTCAACGCCATCGCTCCGGGCTACATCGCAACAAACAATACTGAAGCGTTAATTAAAGATCCGAAGAGGAGTGCTGAAATTTTAGGACGCATTCCTGCGGACAGGTGGGGCAAACCCGAAGACTTGAAGGGCGCGGCTGTGTTCTTAGCTTCAAAAGCATCTGACTACGTGAGCGGACATATTTTAGCTGTAGACGGCGGATGGCTTGCAAGATAGTTAGGAATTAGAAATCACTATGGATACTTTTTTACAAGCCTGCATTAACGGTCTGATGATCGGCGGCTTCTATTCCCTAATGGGAATGGGACAGAACGTAATTTTCGGAGTTATGAAAATTATTAACTTCTGTCACGGCGAAATGTTAATGGTGGGCATGTACTTGGCTTACGTCTTTTATACTTATCTTGGAATTGATCCTTATGTCGCATTGCCTCTGGTCGCGCTTGTTATGTTCATAGCAGGCGCGATTTTTCAGCACACGCTGATAACTCCCTCGCTCGGCACAAAAAGCTTCACGAATTTATTATTTTTAACTGTCGGCATGGGAATTTTATTGACGAACGGAGCGCAGGTTCTTTTCTCGTCAGATTACAGGACAATCACGACAAGCTATTCATCAATAATTTTATCGTTAGGTCCGATTACGGTCGCGCTGCCGAGAGTTGTAAGTTTTTGCGTCTTGATAGCCGTGTCGATAGCTCTTGCATTTTTCTTGAAATATACTAGGACGGGCAAGAAAATACGTGCAGTCTCTCAAAATCCCATCGGCGCACAGGTTGTAGGCATTGATACGAAAAAAATTTACATGATCACTTACGGGCTTGGCGCGGCTCTTGCAGGCGTATCGGGAGCGTTATTGACTTTATTCTATGTCATAAATCCTACGGCAGGCTCAAATTTCGGCTTTAGGGCTTTAATCGTTGTTGTTGTCGGAGGCTTGGGAAGCATAAGCGGAGCATTTTTTGCAGGAATATTTTTAGGCCTGCTTGAAACTCTCGTGTCGCTTTTCATAGGGCCGAGCCTGAGAACGCTGGTAGTTTTCGCGACGTTCATTGTAATTCTTGTAATACGTCAGAATATTATTTTGCGCAGGGCTTAAATTAACATGAAAATAAAAGAATTTCTTTTCATGGCCTTGACAGCGTTAATATTTCTCTCATCAGGCTGCGGAGGCGGAGGCTCTAACATTGCAATACAGTCGGAGAGCTTAAAAATTCTCAGCTCGATGACGCTTAAAGAAAAAGTCGGTCAGTTAATAGTTATTCAGCCCGACCAATTAACTCTGCAAGTAGAGGAATATACTGTTCAAAATTCTGCTGCTAGGGGAAAAACTGAACTGGATTCTGAAATGCTCGAAGCTCTCAAAAATTATCCTGTCGGAGGTTTTATATTTCAATCTGACAACATAGACACTGCCGAGCAGGTAAAAGCCTTTACAAAAGCATTAAAAGACGCTTGCAAAATTTTTCCTTTTATTGCTATTGACGAAGAGGGCGGAGTAGTCAGTCGGCTTGGCAGAGGTCCGTTCAGTGCTGACATTCCTAAAGTCGGCACCGTAAAAGAAATCGGCAACACCGGCGACACTCAAAATGCTTTCAATGCAGCGAACACAATCGGAAGTTATATAAAAGAATATGGCTTCAATTTTGATTTTGCTCCTGTTGCTGACGTAATTTCAGATGATATTCCTAATAATCCGATTAACAGATTAAATCGTTCATTCGGAACAGACCCGGAATTAGTTTCTAGAATGGCAGGCGCGTTTCTTGACGGTCTTCACTCTCAAGACGTTGCAGGCAGCCTCAAACATTTTCCCGGACACGGCGCAACAAGCGGAGATACTCATGAAGGCTATGTAGCGTTAAATAAGACGTGGGACGAGCTTTTAGAATGTGATTTAATCCCGTTCATTCAGAATTTTGAAAAAACCGACTGCATCATGACGGCTCATATAACTTTATTAAACGTAACGAGCGACGGTCTCCCTGCAACGCTTTCAAAAGAAATTCTTACGGATAAATTAAGAAATGAACTTGGCTATGACGGAATTTTAATAACTGACGCTATGAACATGGGCGCAATTCGTGAGCATTATTCTTCAGGCGAAGCGGCACTGCTTGCACTTGAGGCAGGAAATGATATTTTACTTATGCCTTATAACTATAAAGCAGCTTTTAATGCTGTGTTAGATGCCGTGAACAGCGGCAGAATTTCTGAAGAAAGATTAAATGAAAGTGTGCTTAGAATTTTAGCGTTAAAGTTAAAGCTGAAGGAGCAACAAAACTAAATGAAGAAGAAAATTTTATATATTTTAATCATTGCCCTTGCTGTATTCATGTTAATTTTGCCTGAGTATATAGCTTCAATGCCGTATATTCTGAACGTTTTTATTTTAGCGTTTTACATGACTACGATGTCAATGGCTTGGAATTTATTAGGCGGAATGACGGGGCAGAACTCAATAGGCCACGCCTGTTTTATGGGCATAGGCGCATACACGGCAACGCTCTGCATTGTGAAATTCGGAATGAATCCTTGGGCTTCGCTTCCGATTGCAATTTTTGTAACGGCTTTTATTACGGCTGTAGTTTTTTCGCAGTGCTTTATTTTGCGCGGGCCTTACTTCACGCTCGTTACTATAGCGTTTGCCGAAGCAGTCAGGCAGATAATATTAAACTGGGATTTCGCCGGAAAAGCTATCGGGCTTGGCCTTCCTTACGTGCGCGGAAATAACTGGCTGTTATTCAGCTTCAAGGACAGGGCGATTTATTATTACATTGCCTTTGCCATGATGATAGCCGTTTACGCCGTAATGAAATATATCGATAACTCTAAGCTGGGCTTTGCGTTGAAAACTATCCGCGAAGACGAGGACGTAGCCGCCGCAATCGGAATTAAGCCTTTGAAATATAAAGTCATTGCCGTTGTTATAAGCGCATCTGTCTCAGCTATAGCAGGATTTTTCTACGCATGTTATTACAGATACATTGATCCTAATATCATGCTTCAAAGCTCTTCTGTTGAGATAGTACTGCCTGCGATTATCGGAGGAAGCGCGTTTGTCGAAGGGCCCTTAGTCGGAGGAATTTTAATGGTCTCACTGTCTGAATATCTCCGCAACACGTTCGGAGGAATTTTGCCGGGGATTAATTTAATTCTTTACGCTATAGTTTTAATTGTCGTAATCCGCTTCAGGCCGACGGGGATTTTAGGATTTTTTGACCGCAGGGGGCGTGCTTAAATCATGAATAAAATCATAGAAGTTGAAAATATTTCCAAGAGCTTCAAAGGATTGAAGGCCGTCTCTAATGTTTCTTTTTATGCCGAAGAAGGACAGATAACCGGCATGATCGGCCCTAACGGCGCAGGCAAGTCAACAACATTTAACATGATATGCGGCTTTTATCCGCCCACGAGCGGCGTTATTAAGTACAAAGGCACTGACATAACGGGCAAACGAGCTTATGAATTTGCCGACATGGGAATAGCAAGAACGTTTCAAATTATGAAGCCCTTAGGAAATTTGAGCGTCCTCGATAACGTAGCGTCAAGTGCATTTTTCGGAAGACATAAAGCAAAAAATATTCATCAGGCCAGAGAAATCGCCGAAGAAATTTTGAACTTCACGGGATTAATTTCAAAGCGCGATGTTCTAGCGCGTTCAATGGGAACTCCCGATCAGAAAAGATTAGAAATGGCTCGTGCGCTTGCTACTAAGCCCGATATGCTTTTTCTTGACGAGGTCATGGCCGGATTAAATCCTGCTGAGACTGAAGAGGCAATAGACTTAATCAGGCGCATAAATTCCGGCGGTATTACTGTTTTTTTGATTGAACACATAATGCGTGCTGTTGTCTCGCTGTGCAAAAAAGTTATCGTGCTGCATCACGGCGAAAAAATTGCGGAGGGTACTCCCGAAGAAGTCATGAATGACGCTTACGTCATGGAAGTATATTTAGGCAAAGGGGCGCGGATTAATTATGCTCGAAGTTAAAAATCTTAATGCAGGCTATGGACATTTACAGATTATCAGGGACGTTAATTTCAGCGTCAATGACGGCGAAGTCATAGCGATTTTAGGCTCAAACGGCGCAGGAAAGACAACGACCGTCCGCGCAATAACGGGAATGTTAAAGCCCATGAGCGGAAGCGTAAATTTCAACGGCCAAGAACTTTGCGGAAAATCGAGCCGTGCAATTCTTGACGCAGGAATTATTCAAGTCCCTGAAGGCAGACAGTTATTCACGGAAATGACGGTCTATGAAAATCTTGAGCTTGGAGCATTTTCCGACGCTGCACGGGAAAAATTAGACGAGTCGTTAAAATTCTGTTATAAATATTTCCCTAAGCTCGAAGAAAGAACTTCACAGAGTGCCGGAACTTTGTCTGGCGGTGAACAGCAGATGGTCGCCGTTGCGCGTGCTTTAATAGGGCTTCCGAAATTGCTGATACTCGATGAGCCTTCGCTCGGACTTGCGCCGAATATCGTTGACGAAATTTTAACTGTCGCTCACGACATGGCAAAGAACAACGGAATAAGCGTTATTTTAGTTGAACAGGACGTTAATAAAGCCTTAAAGACTGCTGACAAGGGCTATGTAATAGAGAACGGGCATGTAGTATTATCGGGAACTTCCGCAGAACTTCAAAACAACGAACACGTGAAGCGTGCCTATTTAGGTATTTAATTCAGTTAGGAGTTAGCCTGCCTTAGGCAGGTGGCTTATAAAAATTTAATTTTTTAAGGAGGAACTTTTTATGAAAAAAGTATTTGCTCTGGTAGTTTTAGTTTCAATGATTTTTGCAAGTGCCTCTTTTGCCGCCGAACCGCCGATTAAAATCGGTGCAATGTACGCTCTGACGGGTGCCAACGCCGCGATCGGCACGAACATTTTGCGCGGAATTGATTTCGCCGTCAAGATGATTAACGAAAAAGGCGGAGTGAACGGCCGTATGCTTGAGGTCGTTCGCGGAGATACTGAAGGCGACGCTGCAAAGGCTCGTTCAGTTGCTGAAAAGCTCGTTACTCAAGACCATGTTGACGCGCTTTTAGGCTGCCACCAGTCAACGCTCACGAACATTGCGGCTCAAGTCTGCGATGCCAACGAAATTCCTATGGTAACGGCAATTTCTACGGTCGATAACCTTTCAGAGAACGGCTATGAATATTTCTTCAGAATGTGCCCGATGAACTCGCTCTATGTTCGCGGAATGTTCGACTACCTCAAAGACATTTCAAAAGTAACCGGCAAAGAAGTCAAAACAATCGCGATCTTTGCCGACAACTCGAACATCGGACAGGAAATTATACGCTGCTCGGAAATTTTCGCTCCCGAATACGGAATGGAAATCGTAGCAAAAGTTGAGTATCAGGGAGGACAGCCCGACATGAGCTCGGAAGTTCTCGCCCTTAGAAACGCAAACGCCGATGCAGTTATCGCGGAGAGCTACATCAATGACGCGACGCTGTTAATGCGTACGCTTCAGGAGCAGAATTATCAGCCGCCCATTCTCGTTGCAAAGGCCAACGGCTACACCGACCCGACATTCCTTCAGAACAATCAGGGAATTTCTAACGGAGTCGCTTCTGTTGTCGAATGGAACCCGGATTTGAAGAAAGGCCGCGAAATTAATGCCGAGTTCAAAAAAGAATACGGAATTGACATGAACGGACATTCAGCCGAGAGCTTCACGGCTACGTGGATCTTAAAGACAGCGTTCGAGATGGCAGGCTCTTCAAAGGGCAGCGAAGTTAAAGACGCTCTGAAAAAACTTGACATCAAAGAAAACTTCCCGAACGGCCCGGAAATTATTTTGCCCTACAGCAGAATAAAATTTGAAGATCACACTTTCGCAGGCAAACAGCACTACAATAACAACGTGTTCGCTTCAATCGCTATTGCCCAAGTTCAGGGCGGCGAATATAAAACAGTGTGGCCGCTCGAATACGCCGGAGCTGAAATAATTTACCCAGCGCAGTATAAATAATTCTCACTGTCTTTTCACTTCCTGCCTCCTGCCTCCTAACTCCTTCCTCTTAAATAAAACGCTAACCCAAGCCCCGTCCAGATAATTAAAAGAATATAAGACTCCCTGCCTAATGACACGCTAAGGCCCGGTATCGGTATCAAGAGCAGAATAGCCATGATCCAAGAAAGTATCGAGCCAAGCACGCCGAAGATTAAAATGTCCCAGCGTTTTTCGCTCCACGCATATTTGCATGACGACATCGAAGTATAAGCAAAGCCTATTGAGCCTCCGATCGATGCCATATCGAACACCCAGCCCAGAACGGCGCGGCCTAATAACGAAGTTGCTCCGGCAATCACGACACAGAATAATCCGGCGTGAGTGGGGACTCCGTTCTTATTCAGATAAGCGAACCATGAAGGGATCATGCCGTCCCTCGACATTGAATATAAAAGCCTGTTCGTGGCAGTGTAAAATCCCACGATGCCCGTCAGCATTGCCGCGACGACTGACGCGACAATAATAAACAGTCCCGTTTTCCCCATGATTATATATGCGGCGTTCAGCGTTGCAATTCCGTTAATGCCGGATAAATTCGGAAGGTCATTAATATATTCAACCCAGCTCGAATAATTTTCCGGGACGACTGAACACGCGAACAAAGTAAGAGCGATATATACAAAACTTCCGCATAAAATGCTCGTGTCCATAACGACCTTCACTCTGTCGGGAGAAAATTTTGCTTCTTCGATTACCTGCGGAACTGTATCAAAACCCACGAACGATTGAGGCCCGGTTACGAAAACCGCTATTATCTGCGCCAAAATTCCTTTCGTGAAATTTCCGCTCACGGGGTGGAACATCGGGTGAAGATTTATTGATTTTGAAGCAGGGCTTAAGATCGCGCCGGCGATTAAAAATAAAATTCCGCCCAGTAAAATCATTACCATGAAGGTCTGAATTTTTCCGGTTATTAAAACTCCTCTTGAGGTTATCAGGAAAAAAATTCCCAGCGCGGACAAAGCTAAAAGCATTTCGCCGAAGTAAACGTCATAGCCTGCGACAGTGTAATGAAATCCGAACTTGAAAGCCTCGCCGAACACAGCACGCATGATTAAATTCAACGCCGTAGCGTTCAAAGGAATTACGGATAAATATGAAAGGCTCAAAAACCACGCGCATAAAAAACCGTGATGCTCTCCGAAGGCCATTTGAGCGTAAATAAATTCTCCACCCGTTCTCGGAAATTTTTTTATCATGTAGCTGTAATTGTACGAAATAATTAACATGACGAACGTCGCAGCTTCCATAGCTATCAAAGTTCCAAGCGGCCCGGCATTTTTTAAGAAGACCGCGCCCGGCATCACGTAGGCACTCCAGCCGATTACGCAGCCAAAGGCCAGCGACCATACATTTAACGGAGTAAGTTCTCTGTTCAGGTGTCTTTCATTTCCAAGCGTAAAGAAAAGCAATTTTTTTCCAACTCCTTTGATTTTGAGTGCCTTGTTATTTTTTTTGATTATATCATTCTCCTACCTCCTGCCTGTTAAAGTGTTATACTAGCCACAAAAATTAAAGGAGCCTTCTGTTTTATAAATGACATTCCTAAATAACTTTAATGAAATCTTTATAGAGCTTGCGATGCTGCCATACCTGCTTGTTTTTTCAATTTTTCTCGGCGGAAGAATGGCTACGCAGTCCGAAATCAATAAAAGATTTTTAATGCTCGTCATCTCTACTTTTATAGCCGCCTCATTCGAGGCCGTCATAGAATTATTCACGGACATGGAAACTTCGGAGCTTTACATGAAAGTTTTTTATGCTCTCGTAAATATTAATGCTTATTCTTTAATGGCTTACGTGGCAGCTTACACGCAGCGCATGTCTCAAAGATTTATCGAGCTAAATTTTTTCGCGCTTGTCGTAAGTTTGATAATGCTCTTTGTTTTTGGAACGCAGGAAAAAACTTACATGCTTTTTTCGCCGGGCTTCGCTGTAATTTTTGTGCTTGAGGGTTTTATTCTTCAATTACTCTTTCAACAGAATTACGGCAACGGGCAATTTATAGTCATGAACGTTTTATTTATTTTTTTAATTGACTCGTTCATCATGCAATATTTATTCGCTCAAAATATTCCGCTCGTTTACACAGTCGCGACTATAATGCTTGTGTTCACGTTCTTTTACATGGAAGCCCCGACTTACCGGCAATTATTGACGGCCCATGTTGAAACAGAAAAGGCCCGGCACGATGCGGAACTCTCAATGCAGCACGCTACAGCCGCGAATAAAACGAAGAGCAATTTTTTAGCGAGCACCTCTCACGAAATCAGAACGCCCATGAACGCAATTTTAGGCATCAACGACATGATTATTAATGAGCTTGCAACGACTAAGGACGAAGAATCAAAGAAGGCCGCGCAAAATATACGACGCTCAGGAAATTATCTGCTCACTCTCGTGAATAATATCCTCGACATTTCTAAAATCGACGCAGGGAAAATGGATCTATACGAGAGCGATTATCATTTATGGGACGTTTTATGGGAGTGTGAAGGCTACACGACACATAAATTAAACGGGAAGAACGTAAAATTTTCTCTCGACGTTGACGAAAACATGTCAGAATATTTACACGGCGACGTGTTGAGACTGAAGCAGGCTCTTATAAATCTTCTCGACAATGCCGCAAAATATACAAAGGCCGGCAGCGTAACTCTTAAAGCGTCAGGAGTCCGCGAGGGCGATGAAATAAATTTATCTTTCATTGTTCAAGATACCGGGCTCGGAATGAAAGAAGATGACATGACGAAAATTTTTGAGCCTTTTGAACGCGCTAATATAGTCGAGACGAGAAATATTTTAGGCGCGGGGCTTGGTCTGACTCTCGTTAAAAACATCACGGATATAATGCACGGCAAAATTAAAATAGAAAGCTCTTACGGCAAAGGGACAAAGGTAACTTTGACACTACCTCAAAAAATTGCACGCGACGAAGAATTTACAATAAAAGAATATAAAGATTTTATTTCGTCAAATTTAGCGCAGCAGCTTCAAGAAGCATTGAACACAAAAACAGAATGGCCCGACGCAAAAATTTTAATCGTTGACGACACGCCCGTTAATTTAGTCGTAGCTAAAGGAATGTTGAAAGAGTCGAAGGCAAAAATTGAAACGGCTGAAAGCGGTGAAGAAGCTCTCGAAAAAATAAAATCCGAACACTTTGATTTAATTTTCCTTGATCATAAAATGCCCGGCATGGACGGAATAGAAACTCTTAAGCAGGCAAAAAAATATGCTCAAGGCACGCCGTTTATAGCTCTCACTGCAAACGCCGGACCGAATGCACGCAATGAATATATCGCCGAAGGCTTTGATGATTATCTGCCTAAGCCTTTCAAAAGTTTAGAGATGTTAAAAATTTTGAAGAAGTTTTTAATTTAATCTGATATAATTAGCATGTTATAATATCCTTTAGGGAGTTCGGAAAAAATTTTCCGGGCTCCTTTTAATTTTGGGGGCTACAATGGGGACTACAAAAGTCTTAAAATTTTTTCGTGCTCATAAAAATTTACGGAGCTGAAAAAAAATTAAGAATCAAAATTTTTTTCTCACCTGTAAAATTTTTTGAGCCTCTCGAGAGCCTCTTGAATGTACCGCGTGGGGCAGGCAATGTTCCAACGCTCAAAACCTTCGCCGGCCTTCCCGAATATATAACCCTCGTCAAAAAATAATTTTGCTTCGCCGTGATTAATTTTTGCAAGCTCCTTATAATTCAGGCCAAGTCCGTTGAAATCCAGCCATAATAAATAAGTTCCTTCGAGGTCGTAAACTTTTATGGCCGGCAGCTCACGTGCAGCATAACTGCAAATTAATTTCCTGTTCGCGTCAATGACTCTCAATGCTTCGTCAAGCCACGCTGCGCAATTTTTATAAGCGGCCTCACTCGCACAGTAGCCAAGAATATTACACTTAGGGCTAGGATTTGAAAGCATGAGTGAGTTCAAAAATTTTTCGCGGAGTTCCGGGTTAGGGATAAAAATATTTGAGGTCTGGAGCCCGGCAATGTTAAAAGTTTTGCTCGGTGCCGTGCAGACGACGCAGTTATTTGCAAACTCTTCGCTTATCGAAGCAAAGACCGTATGCTTGTGTCCGGGCATGATTAAATCAAAATGAATTTCATCAGAAATTACGAGGACGTTATTTTTCAGGCATATGTCGCCGATTTTTGAAAGCTCCTCACGAGTCCAGACTCGTCCGCAGGGATTATGAGGGCTGCATAAAATTAACAGCTTCGTGTTCGGGTCGGCAGCTTTGCGCTCTAAGTCGTCAAAGTCAATTTCGTAGCGCGAGCCGGATTTTTTTAACGGGTTGTCAATTAATTTCCGCCCCTGCTTTTCTATTGCAAGATACATCGGATAATAAACGGGAGTGTTTAAGATAACGCCCTCGCCCTCTTTTGAAAAAGTCCGAACGGCCGTGAAAAATGCGTCAACAATTCCATGCGACGGCAAAATCCATTCCGGCTTTGCGTTCCATTCATGGCGAAGTTTCATCCATTCGCAGACTGTTTCAAAATAATTTTCTGTCGGGGCAGCATAGCCCATTATAGAAGCGTCTAATTCTTTTTTCAGAGCCTCGACAATTTCCGGAGCCGTAACAAATTCCATGTCCGCGACTGAAAACGGAATGATGTCTTCAGATTCTTTCACGCCGTATTTTTTCATCTCGTCCCATTTGAACGAGCCGGTGCTGTAACGTTTTTTTACTGTCTCAAAATCGTATTTCAATTAAAAAATTCTCTCCTCCGTGAAAAATTTATTTTCATTATACAAGTTCATTCCTAACTCCTAACTCCTAACTCTAAAAAAAATTGTGATATAATTTCCACGTTTTAATCTTAGGGTGTCGTCCAATGGCAGGACGCGGGACTTTGGATCCTGCAATGATGGTTCGAATCCATCCACCCTAGCCACATGACTTTTGGAGGCGATGACTTTTATGAAGAACCTTTGCGTTCTCGTTATGGCGGCCGGAAAAGGCACAAGAATGAAGAGCGCGACCCCTAAAGTTTTACACAATATTCTTGACCGTCCTATTATTGACTACGTTTTAGGCTGTGTTGTTGATGCCGGAGTAAGTCCCGAAGATGTTGCGGTACTCGTCGGATCGGGCGGTGAACTTGTAGAAAAACACTTACGCGAAAATTTTCCAAAAGAATTAAATGTTTTATGGCAGCGCGAACAGTTAGGCACGGGCCACGCGGTTAAATCGGCGCGTGAATGGTGGAGCGGTTATAAAAATTTAATCGTCCTTAACGGCGATGTGCCATTAATAAAACCAGAGAGCCTGAAAAATTTTATCGATGAATTTAATAACGACTGCACAGTAATTTCTTTTAATGCTCAATACCCGAAGCAATACGGAAGAATAATACGCAAAGAAAATTCCGTCAGCATTGTTGAATATAAAGACGCTTCGGACGAGCAGAGAAAAATTCACGAGGTCAACGCGGGCTGCTACGCTTTTAAGGTTGAAGCTCTTGCAAGCGTCATTGACTTAATAACGAACGACAACGCACAGAAAGAATATTATCTCCCTGATGCTCTTGCTTTAATGAATGAAAGAGGAATGAGCACGGGAGCTTTTATTTTTTCTGAGGAAGAAATGCAGGGAATTAATAATCATTCCGAACTCGCCGAAGCGACGAGAGTTATTAATCGCAGAATTAATGAAAAATGGCTTATCGAAGGCGTAAGAATGATTGACCCGGACAGCGTGTATATAAGTCCTGACGCAAAATTATCGCGTGGCGTTGTCATCATGCCCAACGTTCAGATATGGGGAAGGACTGAAATCGGCGAAAATTCTTTCGTGGGTTCGGGCTCAATCTTGACGAACGCGAAAATCGGAGAGAACGTCCAAATAATTGCCTATGCTGTGATCGAGAACAGCGAGCTAAAAAATAATTCAAAGGCCGGGCCGTTCTGTTATATCCGAGAAAATTCCTGCCTCGAAGAAAAAGCCTTTGCCGGAAAATTCGTGGAGCTTAAAAAATCCCGCATCGGCGAAAATTCAAAAGTGCCTCATCTCTCATACATGGGCGACGCGACTTTGGGACACGACGTTAATATAGGCGCAGGGAGCATAACCTGCAACTACGACGGTCAAAATAAAAATAAAACTTTTATCGGCAATAATTGTTTTGTCGGTTCTGACACAATGTTTGTCGCACCCGTTGAACTTGCTGACGGTGCGGCTACGGCGGCCGGCTCTGTTATAACGCAGTCTGTCCCGGAAGATTCTTTAGGGGTCGGACGGGCGCGCCAGACGAATATAAAAGGCTGGTCATTACTTCATAATCATCTTAAAAAACCGAAAGGGGATAAATAATCTTGTCTAGGGGAAACGGCTTAAAAATCTTTTCGGGCACAGCGCACCCGGAATTTTCACAGCGCATAAGCAAAGAAATTGGCGTTCCGTTATCTGACCTCAAGCACTACAGATTTTCTGACAACGAGATCGGAGTGTCTCTGAATGAAAGCGTCAGGGGGGCTGACGTTTATTTAATTCAGCCGACATGTTCACCAGCGAATGAAAATCTGATGCAGCTTTTAATTATGGCTGATGCCGCGAAAAGAGACTCCGCGCATTACGTCAACGCCGTAATCCCGTATTTCGGCTACGCAAGACAGGACCGCAAGGCCAAGCCCAGAGAGCCAATCACGGCAAAACTTGTCGCGAACATATTGACTCACGGCGGAATTGACAGAATTATCACGGCTGATTTACACGCCGGACAGCTTCAGGGATTTTTTGACATTCCTGTAGATCATTTAACGGGAATGAAATTATTAGCTGAATACTTCAAAAAAAATTTAGCTGAAGAATTAAACGCCGGGAAAGTCGTTGTAGTTTCTCCCGATGCCGGAGGAGTTGCGAGGGCGCGAAAATTTGCGGTCATGCTTGACGTTGATATAGCCATTGTGGACAAGCGACGCTCTTATGACGTTGCGAACGTCTCCGAAGTCATGGACATTGTAGGAAATATTAAAGGCCGCACTGCTATTCTTGTTGATGATATTATCGACACGGCAGGGACGATTTGCCACGCGGCACACGGACTTATTGAAAGAGGCTGCGAAAAAGTTTATGCCTGCGCGACTCATGCTGTGCTTTCAGGCCCGGCAATGGAAAGAATTAACAAGTCGAAAATCGAACGGCTTGTATTCACTGACACAATTCCGATACCGGAAGAAAAAAAATCCGCGAAAATTTTACAGCTCTCTATAGCTCCGTTATTCGCCGAAGCTATTAAGAGAGTTCACTTGGAAGAACCCATCAGCGATATGTTTGACTAAATGAAGAAAGAAGTGTGAGGTGTGTTAATTAATCTTGGAAAATGATAAGCGTCAGAGAAAATATTTTGGAACTGACGGAGTAAGGGACTTAGCCAACGCCGGCAACATGACCCCAGAGTTTGCTTTGAAGCTCGGCAGGGCGTTCATAAAATTTAATCACGGTAAAAAAATCGTGGTCGGCATGGACACGCGCTTGAGCGGCAGAATGCTTGAGGGAGCTTTGAGCGCGGGAATGACATCGGAGGGCGCGGAAGTTTTTTCGGCAGGAATTATTCCGACTCCAGGCGTCAGCTTTGCCGTAAAAGAATTAAAAGCCGACGGAGGAGCAGTAATAAGCGCGTCGCACAACCCTGCGGAATATAACGGAATAAAATTTTTAGGCGCGGACGGCTGTAAACTTTCAGACGATGAAGAACTTGCCATTGAAGATTTATTATTTTCGGACGAGCCCTGCGCGTCTGCAAACGTCGGAAAAATTCACGACCGCCCAGACCTCGTTGAGCTTTACGCGAAACACATTGCCTCATATTTGAATGATGACGCAGTTGTTAATAATGTCGTGTTTGACTGCGCGTCAGGGGCATCTGCGAAGAGCGTCCCCGTGCTTGTAAAAAATTCCGGCCTTGCGAAACTCAACACCGCGATAATTTCTCATGAACATGACGGCTTGAATATAAATAAAAATTGCGGCGTTATGCACATGGAAAATTTAACGGACTATGTAAAGAAAAATAAAATGTCTCTCGGCTTTGCCTTTGACGGCGACGCTGACAGAGTTTTAATTTCAGACAGACACGGAAGAATTATTGACGGCGATATTATTTTATGGGTGCTTGGCCGCTGGCTTCACAAGCGAAAAGCTAAGGGCAGCGATAAAGTCGCCGTTACCGTCATGAGCAACATGGCACTTGAGGCTCATTTAGAGAACGAAGGAATAAAAACACTCCGCTGTCCTGTCGGCGACAGGTACGTTCTTGAGACGATGAGGGAGAGCGGAGCAGGGCTCGGAGGCGAGCAGTCCGGGCACATAATTGCAAGCGAGTTCACGGGCACGGCGACGGGCTTTGCACGGCGGTTTTATTCTTGAACGCGGTTAAAGAATTAAACGAGGACGTTTCGACATTAATTGACCGCTTCGGGCGTTATCCCCAGAGGCTGACGAACTTAACGCTGAAAAAGCCGCGTGAGCTTGTCGATATGGACGCAGTAAATGAAATCGTGAAGGAGTATCAATCAAAAGTATCGAAGGGCAGAATTTTTATAAGGACTTCCGGGACTGAACCGTTGCTTAGAATTTTAGTCGAGGCTCCCGAAAGAAATTTAGTTGATGAAGTTTCGGACGTTCTTGCTGATAAGCTGAAAAAATTTTGCTAAAAGAAAAGAAAATAAAAAAATCGGCCGGCCTAAAAAATTACGCTGACCGATTTTTTTTATAAACTAATTTTTGAGTTCGTCTCCCTCAGTCGAAGCAACAACGGCACACACCGCAGTGTCTCCTATGACATTCAGACAAGTTCTGGCCGCGTCAAGAATTACATCAATTCCTGCAACTAACGCGATGCCTTCGATGGGAAGCCCGACGCTGGTTAAAACTAACGTGAGCATTATTAACCCTGCTCCGGGAACGCCTGCCGTACCGACTGAAGCAAGCGTAGCAGTCGCCACTATCCCTAACTGCATACTTAACGTTAAAGGAACTCCGAACGCCTGCGCCACAAACAGAGCACAGACACCCTGATATAACGCCGTGCCGTCCATGTTGATCGTCGCGCCCAGCGGAAGGACAAACGCGCTGACACCTTCGGAGACTCCGAGATTTTCACGGACATTCGCAAGAGTGATAGGCAGCGTGCCGGAGCTTGAGCGCGTTACGAACGCCGTTATAGCCGCCTCGCGCACGCCTCTGAAGTACCAGAAGGGTGAGCGTTTACAGAACGCCGTAATCATGAAAGAATAGACCAGGACCGCGTGAATTATACAGCCGACATATACGGCAGCAATGACTTTTGCGAACGGCGCAAGAATTGCTATTCCGTATTTCGCGGCAGTTCCGGCAATCAAAGCGAAAACACCGTAAGGAGCGAATGACATCACGATATGAACAACTTGATACATGACCTCAGCAACGCTCTCAAAAAAGTCCGCGATCTTTCTGCCGCGCTCGCCCGCAAGAATACAGGCAACCCCGAAGAACAACGCGAACACGATAATTTGAAGCATATTAGCATTCACCATTGAGGCTATAGGATTGCTTGGGAAGATGTCAAGAATTACATCGGTTATGGCTTTTCCTTCGCGTGCTGACGCTGAAAGCTCGCCGGGTATGTTCATTCCGACACCGGGCTGGAAAAGATTTCCGCAGGCAAGTCCGAGAACGATCGCCACCGCCGTAGTTACGAAATAAAAAACGAGCGTCTTAACTCCTATTCTTCCGAGCTTGTGAACATCGCCGACAGAGGCCGCGCCGGAAACAAGCGAAGAAAAAACTAACGGGACTATTAACATCATCAGCAGCCGCAGGAAAATTTTTCCTACTAAGTCGATAAATGGCATAACGTAAGTACCCAGCATCGGCGAAGAAGGAATGACGGGACCGATTGCAAATCCGAAAATTATTCCGATTATGAACCCTATCGAAATTTTCAGCAGAAGGGAAACGCGCTTAGTATTTTCTGCCATAAAAATCAGCTCCTTAATTAAAAAATTTTTATAATTTTATAACAATTTTGTCGCAAAAAAAAATGGGGGACAAAAATCCCCCGCCTATTTTTTATTTTCCGGGCTTGCCAAGTAACTTGAACATGTTGCTCTTGTAGAACTCAACGCCGGGCTGGTCGAACGGGTTAATACCGTTGATGTATCCGCTGACACCGACCGCGAACTCGAAGAAATAGAACAACTGGCCGAGATAAAATTCGTTCTGTCCGGGAATGTTGACGATGAAGTTCGGCACTCCGCCCTCAACGTGAGCAGCCATTGTCCCGCGCATGGCACAATCATTGACGTAGTTCATAGTCTTGCCAGCCAAGTAATTAAGGCCGTCAAGATTATTTTCCTGCGACTTGAGCGTAAAGTCTCCGCGAGGCTCTTCGAGTTTCAGAACTGTCTCGTATTTAATTCTGCTTCCGTCCTGAATGAACTGCCCCATCGAGTGCAAGTCAGTAGTTAAATCAACCGACGCAGGCATGATGCCCTTCTGGTCTTTGCCCTCGCTCTCGCCGTAAAGCTGCTTCCACCACTCTGAAATATAGTGCATGGACGGCTCGTAATTAACGAGGATTTCAACGTTCTTGCCCTTGCGGTAAAGAATATTTCTCAACGCCGCGTAAAGCATTGACGGGTTCTCCTCAAAAGGTTTGTTGAGAGCTATCTCACGGAACGCCGCCGCGCCTTCCATTAATTTATCAATGTCAGCACCGCTCACAGCGATTGGAAGAAGTCCGACGGGGGTCAGAACGGAGAAACGGCCTCCAACGTCATCGGGAATGACGAAGCACTCATAGCCTTCAGCGTCCGAAAGAGTTTTTAATGCTCCGCGTGCCTTGTCTGTCGTCGAGTAAACTCTCTTAGCTGCTTCGGCCTTGCCGTATTTTTTCACGAGAAGTTCTTGAAAAACTCTGAAAGCGATTGCCGACTCTGTTGTCGTTCCAGATTTTGAGATTACGTTGATTGAAAAATCTTTGTCGCCGAGCAGGTCAATAATGTCATTCAGATAAGTTCCGCTCATGCTGTTGCCGACGTAGTAAATTAGCGGTGTCTTGCGCGCTTCTTTCGTCATCTCGTTGTAGAAGCCGTGACGCAAAAATTCAATAGCCGCTCTTGCGCCGAGATAAGAGCCGCCAATCCCGATTACAAGAAGGACATCGGAGTCGCTCTGAATTTTTTTAGCGGCGGCCTTAATTCTTGCGAACTCTTCCTTGTCATAAGCGACAGGAAGATCTATCCAGCCTAAAAAGTCATTGCCCTCGCCCTTGCGCGACTTTAATTTCTCTGCGGCATTAACCGTCGTGAACTTCATGCTCTCGACTTCATGAGCTGCGACAAAAGCAGAAGCGTGTGAATAATCAAAACTTACGTTCTTCAATTTTAGTAAATCCTCCTTTAATTTTTTTACCTGCCGAATAGGCCTGCCTCTGCCTGACGGACAGACAGGTGCCGAATAGGCAGGTTAACCGAATACGAGCGAAACCGGGTATTCGATGATTGATGGGAACAGTATAAATATTACCAGAGAAATAGCAATTAATAAAATCCAAGCGATTGAAGCCCTGATAATTTTTTCGAGCGGAAGCCCCGTAACATTTTCAGCCGCGTACAGACACACTCCTACGGGCGGCGTGATTAACCCGAATGAAAGCGTTATGACCAAGAATACGACAAAGAATAGCGGAGACACTCCGACCGCCTGAACAGCAGGAAGCAAGATAGGAACTAGAATAAATATAGCCGCCGTTGCGTCCATGAACATTCCGACAACGATTAAGAACGCATAAAGCACGAGCAGAATGACTATTCTGTTGTCAGAGATTCCGGCTATCATCTCGGCAACTCTCGTCGGCAGTCCGTCAATCTCGAACAGTACCGAAGCAGGCTTCGCGGCGATAGCGACAAATAAAATCGTTCCCGTCGAGCGTGCATTTTTCACGACTATTCTGGGAATGTCGCGCCACTTCAAATTCTTAAATACATAAATTGAAACGATGCAGGTATAAACGACCGCGATTGCCGCGCCTTCAGTCGGCGTATAGATTCCCGTGTAGACACCGCCCAATAAAATTACGGGAGTTAAAAGCGCGGGAATAGCTCTCTTGAAAGCTCTGCCGAGTTTTGGACGCTCAAAAGGAGTTCTGTCGCCGATGTTATGACGTTTGCAATATAAATAATTATAGAGCATGAAGATTAAGCCGATTATAATTCCGGGAATTAAGCCTGCCAGCAACGCCTGACCGATTGAGACGTTGCCCGTAGCTGCCGCGTTAATCATTAAGATACTAGGAGGAATGACGGACGCAAGCATGGAGCCCGACAAATTTATAGCAGTTGCGTAGTCTTTTGGATAGCCTTTTTTCTCAAGAGCGTTGATGCTCATTTTTCCGATTGAAGCTATAGCCGCGACTGATGAGCCGCTCATACCTGCGAATAGCATATTAACAACGACAGAGACATGCCCAAGACCACCGTAAATCCAGCCGACTAACGCTTCGGACAAGTCATAAATCCTGTCAGCAATTCCGCCCTCGTCCATGAGGGAGCCGCAAAGAATAAACAAAGGCACAGCGACCATTATAAACGAGTTCATAGCCGTGAACATTGACTGCGCCGCCATGCTTAAGGGCAAATCCGTCATAGTTATCATTGCTATTACTGAAGCCGAACCTAAAGAGACAGCGATAGGCACGCCCAAAAACATTAAGATAAGAAAAATTGCAATTAATACCCAACTCATGATTTATTACCCCTCATTCGCTAATGCCTTTTGCTTTTCTTTTTCTTTGTCGCCGATTGCAACTCTGTCGTGAAATTCAAGGAAGTTTTGAAGAGTTCCGATTATTCCAAGTACTGCGCCTATAGGCTGACAGATACCAATAATCCACATCGGAATTAAAAGAGCCGTGCCCATTTCTTCCCAGTCTATTTGCTGCTGAACGACCTCCCAGCCGTAAACAAGCATGATTAGAAAGAAAGCTATGACGATTACGGCATACAAAATCTCGCTGAATTTTTTTAACCACGCGGGCCCCATTTGTAAAAACAGAGTAACTCTTGAAGACTCGCATTTGCTGAAGCCTGCCGCCAGTGCTACAAACATCATCCATAAGAATAAATAGCGCGATGACTCTTCCGTCCAAGGGAACGGGTGTCCGACGATGCGCCCGATGATTTGTATCATGATGACTGCAACCATTCCGATAACCAGAATGGCGAGGACAATATCCTCAAGCATATTTACAACGTCGAAAAAACCAGATAGTTTTGATTTTTTGCGTTCCATATTTTTACACTCTTTCTTTAATTTTATTAGGTGAAAATAAAAAAATTAGGCAGGAACAAGGAGCGAGGAAGCAAACTCCCTAACTCCCAACTCCTACCTCCTAATTCCTAATTCCTACCTGTAAAGGCCGCTGTAGCGTCAAATAATTTGTTGTCTTTGATGAGCTCTCTGAATTTGTCGTAGCATGATTTGGATACTGCGATAAATTTCTGCTGGGCTTCAGGTGATACAGGGTTTGATGTCATGCCGTTGTCGGTCAAAGTCTTTAATGCGACCTGATCCTGCTCGGCCATCATGTCAACGTTCCACTGCTGGACTTCCGCGCCGGCCTTTTCGATAGCGGCTTTCTGTTTGTCGTCAAGTCCCTTGAAAACTCTTGAATTAATGCCGACTACCCAAGCGTCCGCCATGTGATTGGTGAATGAAATATATTTCTGGACTTCATAGAATTTATTTGAGAAAGGAACATCAACGGGGTTTTCCTGCCCGTCAAGCGTGTTGAGCTGAAGAGCGTTATAAACTTCCGAGAAATTCATTGGTGTAGTTACTGCTCCGCAGGCTGTGAAGAACTCAACATAAAGCGAGTTATTAGGAACTCTCAGAACAATGCCTTTTAAGTCGTCTGGCTCATTAATCGGGCGTTTTGAGTTTGTAACTTCTCTAAATGAACGTGTCCACTTGCCGACGACTGTAATGCCCATGCGGTTTACTCTGTTGAAAAGCTCTGTTGCAATGTCGCTGTTGAGGTACTTTAACAACTGCGCCTGATCATCGAACATATAAGGCACTGAAATTACGTTGAAGCCCGGAACGAAGCTGGCATAAACGCTTGAGGCAAGGATTAACATCTGAAGAGAGCCTGCGCCAAGCTGTTTAATTCCTGCGGCTGTGTCTCCGCCGTAAAGAGAGCCGTTAGCCGAAATGTTGAACTCAAGCGTGCCCTCTGAATATTCCGTTGCGCGTTTTGCAAACTCTTCGGCTGCTGCGTAAATGTATGAAGTTGTTGGGTCGGGAACGGAGATTGTAATCTTCTTCGCAGCGAACGCAGAAGCGGAAAGCGATAAAACCATTACAGCAACAAGCAATAAAGCCAAAAACTTTTTCATGATAAATTATTCCTCCTTTAGATTATTGATAATGCCTAGATTGTATCTGAATATATCCTTTAATGCCGGATACAAATGCAGATACGTTATATAACGCCTTGTGTAAATTTCCGCGTCTTCCTTGTTAGGGATAAACTCGCGGTAAACCTTTTTCTCGACCTTTTGTGAAGCCTCGTAAACGTCTTTGAATATTCCAACGCCTACGCCGGCCAGCAGAGCCGCACCAATCGGAGCCATGTCGTGAATATCAAGAACCCTTACAACACGCCCTGTTATGTCGGCTTTTATTTGCGCCCAAACGTCGCTCTTTGCTCCTCCTCCGATTGAAGAGAAACATTCGATAGTGTTGCCCGTGATTTGCTGGGCTATCCCGCACATCTGACGCAGTCCGTAACCGCAGCCCTCAAGCACTGCCCTGTTCATGTCCCTGCGCGTGGTCTGTGTCGATATACCAAAGAAAACTCCCCGTGCGTAAGGGTCCCAAATAGGGCTTCGTTCACCAAGCATATAAGGCAGGAAGATAACTCCGCCGCTTCCCGGTTTAGCTTTTGTAGCGTCGTGGTTCATAATCCTGTAGGCTACAGCGACATCTTCAAGCCCTCGCAGTTCCCCGTAAAATTGCTTCAAAAACCACTCATTGGCAGCACCTGTGAACGACATAGCCCCCTGATATATCCAAGTGTTTGGCACAACATGACAACGGTTAATGAAGCCTTTGTCAAAAACGGGCTTGTCAATGCAGACTGTCAAAACGTCGGTCGTCCCGACGGACTCGCAGACATCTCCGGCCTTAGTTACTCCTGCAACAAGCGTGGCACAGGGTGTATCAGCTCCGCCGATAGCTACGGGTGTCCCCTTTGGTATTCCAAGACTTAGTAAATCAGTGTCGCATAACGTCCCGATTATGTCCGTAGAGTTATGAAGGGGCGGTAATTTTTCAAAGTCAATTCCGATTTTCTCGCAAAGATATTCCGACCAAGTGCGCTCTTTTTGCGTTTTGCCCGTCGTTACAAATAAATTTGAATACGAAGCGTTTGAATAATCAATTCCGATCTCTCCGGTCATTCTGGCAGCTAATAACGTGTTGAGATGACCAAAATATTTCGTGTGTGAATATTCGTCAGGCAGATTGCGCTTTATCCATAACATTGACGAGCCTGAGAATGCACCGGCCATCGACCCGTTAGCAGTGAGCTCAAATAATTTTTCCGCGCCTACAGATTTTAATATAATCTCTGCTTCTTCAGTGCTTCTTCTGTCAGAGTAAATTATAGGGTTGACCAATATTTTATTGTCTTTATCCAAAGCAACGAGGCCGGGACAAAGTGAAGAAATGCTGATACCCGCAACCCTTGATAAGTCTAAATTATCGTCCCTGAAAGTCCGTAAGCACTCCAAAAAAGCGTCCCACATGCTGCGCGCATCAATCTGCACTGAGCTTTGAGACTCCGTGATTAATCTGTATTTGCTGCTGGTAAGGCCAACCAGCTTCGCATCCTCATCTATTAATGCAGTTTTGAGACTGGTAGTCCCTACGTCAACTCCCAGTAAGTACCTGCTCATCTCGTCTTTTGTCCTTATCTTATTTCAGAACGTCGTAGGCTGAATAGTTCTTCTCCGCTTTGACTGTTTTGTAAAGCTCCATACACTCTTTGGGGCTGTAATTCTTGTGGATTAAGCGTCTCAATGCAATAACAAGTGCCGTAACGTCATCGTTATCCCAGACCCAGCGGCCCATCGTTACACCGCCGCAGCCGGCGTCAAGAGCGTCTCTTGTCATCTTCATGTAGTAATCAAGAAGAGCATCGCCCGTTAAGCCTTTTGGTGTGTCTCCGCCCTGAATAACAACTCTGAACGATGAAGGAACGCAGGAAATAACTTTTGCCATGCTGTCAGGGTCGCCCGTGTATGTTGTCTTTACGATGTCCATACCAAGCTCGCAGGCACTTCTGACGCAGTAAGCAATATTTTCCCAAGCCGCTCTCTTGTCTACAGGAACGCTCTCGCCCTTCGGGTAAACGTGGCCGATTAAAGGCATACCAATTTTGTCGCAGTATTCGCTGACTTCGCCGATACGTGCAAACTGCTCATTCTGGAAGTCGCCGAGAGTCATTGCGCCCATTGATACAGCGTCGGCACCCATGCGGACAGCCGCGTCAACTGAACCAAAAACGACATCGTTTGTCGGTGATGTAGGAGCATAGTTTGAAATTTTGTGCAGTACGCTGATACCTGAGCCCACGTGAGGTCCCCAGCAGCGTTTCTGAATACCGCCGGTCATTGTCATTGCGTCGGGACGGCCTGCAACGATTTTATCAATCGCGCCCTGAATGTCCTGAATACCAGTCATAGGGGCAATGCCTCTTGAAGTTGCGTGGTCAACAGTGATTGCCATCATCTTTCCGCTCTCTGGGTTTACCATTCTTGAGAGCCTTACCGCTTTACCCATTGCATACATAGGTTCTACCATTTTTGAAAACATCTCCTGACTTAAAAATTTTTTATAACTGCAAGCTAAAATCGCTTTGCTTACTTAATTTTCAATGACAACCTTCAGCGCAGTTCCGGCCATGTGCAGCTCCAACGCGCTTCTGAAATCGTCAATCGGGAATTTTTGCGACACTATAGCGTCAAGATCTATTTTGCCCGATTTAACCATGTCGGCAGCCTGCAAATAATCAATGCGTTTGTATGCCGTGCTTCCCGTGATGTTTAACTCGTTGTAGTGAATTACGCTCGGATCAAATTCGCTCATCTTGCCCTTAGGAAATCCTGCGAACAAACATACAGTTCCGCCTTTTTTGGCGAGTTTGAACGTCGAGTCAACAAGCGCATTAACGCCGATAGCCATGACTATTCTGTCAACGCCTTCGCCGTTCGTCTCGTCCATAATAATTTGGTGTAAATCTTCGTTCTTGGAGTCAACGACACGAGCCGCACCGAGCTTCAATGCAAGTTCGCGCTTGTCCGCGTCAAGTTCGCTGACGATGACTTTTCTTGCTCCTGCAATTAAAGAAAGTTCCAGGTGCATTAATCCAATGGGGCCTGCGCCGATTATTAAAACTGTGTCGTTAAAGCCCGTGCCGGTGTTGCGAAGTCCGCGAATACAGCAGGCTAACGGCTCAATCAATGCTCCGGCGGCATAGCTTACGGTGTCGGGAAGTTTTACAACATTGCCGCTCTCGATGCAAATATCCGGGATTAATACATATTCTTCAAAACCGCCGTTAAATTCATAGCCGATTGCTTTTCTGTTTAAGCAGGCGTTCTCGCGTCCTGATAAACACGCCGAGCAATGACCGCAGGGAATTACGTTCGCAACCGCTACACGATCGCCGACTGAATAGCCCTTGACGTTCGCTCCGACTTCCTCGATAATGCCGCAAATTTCATGACCCACGACAGAATCAGGACGAACTCCCTTTGTTTTTCCGCCCGTAAAAATTCTCTTGTCTGTTCCGCAAAGCGCAGCAGCTTTCATTTTCAAGAGAATTTCGTTCTCTCCGCATGTCGGCTTTTCAATCTCCATGACCTCATAATTGTTGGGATAATTATCTGGGCCATGCAAAACAACAGCCTTCATCTTTGCCATAAAGTACTTCCCCCTCTATGAGTTTTATAATTAAAAAAAATAAAAAATTTGGAATTAATGAATTATATTCAGTGAATAAGAGTATAGCGACATGAAAATTAATTGTCAATAAATTTTTACCGTATTAAATACGGATTTAACGACGGCTTGACAAGATATTTAATAAAATCTCCGGCGATTTTTTCTCTTGAGACTCTTCCGGGCGCAACGCATAAATAAACGCTGCTGCCCCAAAGTCCGCAGACTAATAACCGCGCAATATCTTCAATCGGAATTTTTTTGTTGAGTTCTCCAGCGTCAACAGCTTCCTGTAATAATTCTCTTACGTGAACGTGTTCAAGCTCGCCGCCGGGCAGTCCGCTCGTCTCGTTGTCTTTGGCGCAGCTCAAATTCAGGCAGTGCCACTCACGAATGAAGCCGGGCTCATACTCACCGCCGATCTCATACCATTTTGAAAAATATTCATAGATTTTCTGGACGCATGAGAGATTTTTCATTGCCTTGATTTTTTCAAGAAGCTCTTTATGTTCCGTACGGTCGAGGCATTTTATAACGTCCTCTTTAGAATTGAAGTACAAATAAAAAGTTCCGACAGCAACTTCAGCACTTGCGGCTATGTCTTTAATAGAAGTGCCGTTCACGCCTTTTTTTGATATTAAATGAATCGCGGACGCTAAAATTTTTTTTCGCGTCTCGTTTTTTTGTTCTTCTCTTGTTGCCAAGATGACACCTCCTTTAATTATTTTTTTGCTTATTATAATATTTATAAAAATTTTTTTTAGGAGATTTTTTCATGGACTACGCAAAAGAATCATTAAGACTTCACGAGCAATGGAAAGGCAAAATTGAAGTCATCGCAACAGTACCTGTAGCAACAAAAGAAGATTTATCGCTCGCTTACACGCCCGGAGTGGCCGAGCCTTGCCTCGCAATTCAAAAAGACATTAGCAAGAGTTATGAATTAACACGCCGTCATAATCTCTGCCTCGTCGTTACGGACGGAAGCGCGGTGCTTGGTCTTGGCGACATCGGCCCCGAAGCAGGCATGCCCGTCATGGAAGGCAAGTGCGTTTTGTTCAAAGCCTTCGGAGGCGTTGACGCTTTCCCTCTCTGCGTGAAAACTAAAGATGTTGATGAATTTGTCGACACCGTTTATAACATTTCCGGCTCGTTCGGAGGAATTAACCTTGAGGACATTGCCGCGCCGCGCTGCTTTGAAATTGAAAGGAAGCTCAAAGAACGCTGCGACATTCCGATTTTTCATGACGACCAGCACGGAACGGCGGTAATCACTCTCGCAGGATTGTTGAACGCTCTGAAAGTCGTCGACAAAAAAATCAGTGAAATCAAAATTGCCGTCAACGGTGCAGGAGCAGCAGCAATAGCTATCACAAAATTATTGCTCTCGGCAGGCGATAAAAACGTAACTCTCTGCGACAGGACGGGAATAATTTATAAAGGCCGCGAAAAAGGAATGAACTGGATAAAAAACGAAATGGCCGAAGTTACTAACCCCGAAGGCTTGAAAGGCTCTTTAGCAGACGCAATGAAAGGTGCAGATGTTTTTATAGGCGTGTCGGCTCCGAAGTCAGTCAATGCGGAAATGGTTAAGTCAATGGCAAGAGACCCGATTATCTTCGCGTGCGCAAACCCGACTCCCGAAATTTTCCCCGATGAAGCAAAGGCCGCAGGGGCAAAAGTAATTTCGACAGGGCGCAGTGATTTTCCTAACCAGATTAACAACGTTCTGGCGTTTCCGGGAATTTTCAGGGGAACTTTTGACGTAAGAGCAAGCGACATTAACGAAGAAATGAAGGTTGCCGCGTCTCACGCTCTTGCTTTACTTGTTGAGCCCGAAAAATTAGGGCCTGATTATATTATTCCGGCGGCGTTTGAGCCCAGAGTAGGCCCGGCGGTCTCAAAGGCTGTCGCTGAAGCCGCAAGAAAATCCGGCGTTGCGCGTTTGTAATTCAGTTTGCTTGCTACAAAATAAATTTCAGAAAGGAAAAATTTATTTAATAATGTCTGACGATTATTCAGCGTTCAAAATTTTTAATCTTCCGCCGAAATATTTTGCCATGTTCGCGGTTGTTGTATTGCTTGCTGCTATGCTTGGAGTACTTCCTGCGGGAATGGCCGGGTGTTTTGCGTTCATGATCGTCTGCGGAGCAATTTTGCAGGAAATCGGCGACCATCTTCCCATCGTAAAAACTTTCTTAGGCGGCGGCCCCGTTGTTATAATTTTCGGAATGGGCTTCCTGCGTTACAAAAACTTTTTCGGAATTTTTGATTTCTTTTCAGGATTAATAGGCAACCCTGATTTCACGGCAATATTAATGAAAAATATTGAAACGTTCTTCAAACCTGACGGAGAATTTTTAGATTTTTACATTGCCGCGTTAATATCTGGCTCAATCTTGGGAATGAATAGAAAATTATTGATTAAGGCGGCGGCGCGTTACTTCCCTGCAATTTTTGGAGCAATAGCAGTATCTTTCGCTCTTACGGCATTGGCCGGACACTTCATGGGCTTTGGAGTTATTAAATCAATTTTATTAATAGCTCTTCCGATTATGGGCGGAGGAATGGGAGCAGGCGCGGTGCCGTTAAGTAAAATTTTTGAAAGTTCCGGCGCAATGACCGCCGAAGAAGCAATCTCAATAATGAATCCTGCCGTTGCTATCGGGAACGCGATTTCAATCGTACTCGCAGGAATTTTAGCAAAAATTCTTGTCGGCAAATTTTTGAACGGCAGAGGCTCTCTAGTGAAAGCAGGAGCAAATGACGATCCCGCAGAATTTGAAATTTCTCCCGAAATGCAGGCCAAGCGCGATAAAATTACGGTCGCTAATTTAGGCATCGGACTTTTATCCGCTACTACTTTCTTTTCGTGGGGATTCATAGCCGCAGGAATTTGGGATAAATTAGTTCCGGCCGTTGACATTCACGCCTACGCATGGATGATTATTTCAGTAGCTCTCTGCAAAGTTTTTAATATATTGCCTGAATTTATTGAAGTAAGCTGTTATCAGTGGTCCCAGTTCGTGATAAGAAATTTGACTGCAATGTTAATGGTCGGCATCGGACTTTGCTATTTAAGCCTTGATGTTGTAATTAACAGCCTCTCGTTGACATACCTGCTCCTTTGCTTCTTGAGCTGTATCGGCGCATTTATAGGCGCGGCTCTTGTCGGCGCGTTTGTAGGATTTTATCCGCTTGAGGCAGGAATTACGGCCGGGCTTTGCATGTCGAACATGGGCGGAACGGGAGACGTTGCAGTTTTATCTGCGGCTCACAGAATGGAATTAATGCCTTTCGCTCAAATTTCTTCACGCTTGGGCGGTGCGATAATCCTAATGATCGGAAGCCTCTTGCTTTCAACTTTGGGAAGTCTGCTGTGAAAAAATAAATTTTTAATTTAATGCGGACTGTGCTGAAAATCAAACGCAGGCCGTATTTTTTATTATAATTATCAAAAAAATTTTATTGTAGGAGGAATTTTATTTGAGTGAAAGTTTTTTAGCGGCGTTGCGTGTTGTAGTGCCAATGATATTATTAATGACCTTAGGCTGGTATTCACGCACCAGCGGAATGATTACGCGCCCGGCAATGAAAGAATTTGACAAAATGCTTTTCAAAATTTTCATGCCGACCCTGTTATTCAAAAATATTTATGAAATGGATTTTGCGCAGGGCTTCGCGATAAAGGAAATGATTTTCGCTTTTGTATGCTTGAGCCTGATTTTTATATTCAGCATATATTTCCCGCGCCGTCTGACTAAAGACGGGAAAAAATCTTCTGCACTGGGACAAGCTGTTGTAAGATGCAATTATATTTTATTCGGAGTGGCG
Source organism: Synergistaceae bacterium (assembly GCA_017443985.1). Lineage (GTDB taxonomy): Bacteria > Synergistota > Synergistia > Synergistales > Aminobacteriaceae > JAFUXM01. The sequence goes on along the minus strand of JAFSXR010000046.1, from coordinate 15,415 downwards.
GTCAGCGAAGCTCTTTACGGCGAAGGAAACGTAGGTGCTGTAATTATGCTGGGTGTCCTTGTAGTTCCGGCTATAAATATTTTTTCCGCGATAATTCTCGAAATAGGCCGCTCCGGAAGCGCGAAACTAAGCAAATTATTACTGGCGGTATTCAAAAATCCCATGATAATCGGCGCAATTTTAGCATTTATATTCAAATTTTTTGCTCTCTCAATTCCTGCTCCTGTATGGTCAGTCGTCCGCAGCGTGGCAAATTCTACGACAACAGTCAGCTTTGTATCTTTAGGAGTCGGGCTTGATATGGCCGAAGGAATTTCAGAGAAAAGATTATTAGCGTGGGGGATTTTTTTGAGAATGTTAATAGTTCCGATAATTTTTATGCCGATTTCTATTCTAATGGGCTTCAGGGATCAAGGCTTATGTGCAATGATGATAGTCTTCGCCTCTCCGACTGCCGTTGCGTCTTATCCTATGGCTGTAGCAATGGGTGCGGACGGTCAATTAGCCGGGCAGTTAGTCTGCATTACGACAATTCTTTCAGTCTTGACTATTTTTTTATGGACGATGTTATTAAAAACTCTCGGCCTAATGTAATAAAAAAGAGAGCCTGTAAAAAATCACAAGCTCTCTGAATTTTTAGAGTTATAAAAATCTGCTGCTGTCGGTTCTGGTTACGCGGTGGCAGGAGACTCGCTAAACTATATTTTGGCCACGTTAGCAGCCTGCGGACCTTTGTCGCCGTTGACGATGTCGAAGGAAACCTTCTGACCCTCATTGAGAGTCTTGAAGCCCTCGCCCTGAATCGCGCTGTAGTGGACAAAAACGTCCTTGCCGTCATCAACGGTAATAAAACCGTAGCCCTTGCTCTCGTTAAACCACTTTACAGTACCCTGTGCCATTAAAAAAAAGCCTCCTGAAATAATAAATAAATTAAAAATGTTAAAAACAAAATGCTACATAAATAGTAACTTGACATATAGATTACATGCTAGTTTGATTTATGTCAAGCGCAAAAAAATTCTAAAAAGTTAATTTTATTGACCTCTCAAAAAAAATCGCGCTTTGAAAAATTTACACGGCGCACTCAAAAAAAATAATTCAAAAAATTTCAACGGGCCGAAAAAAAATTTGAATCCTATTTTTTTAATTTGCTTCTTAAAAAATTATTAACGCGAAAAAAATTTAAGATTTCTGTAGGTGTAAATGTAGTGGTAAAAAAACAGCCCTCCATGAGCTAGAGGGCTGCGTGAGGTTTATTATATCAGAAGTTCTTAAAATCCTAAAGCGTTCAGCCAGACGGAAATTTCTTTTTCCGCGTCAGCTCTCCTGTTCTGTGCAGTTGAGCCGTACATTGAAAAAGGCTTTATTACGCTTGCGCCCTTCATTAATCTTTTGAGGGTGCTTTCAGTTCTTGCCGGGCCGCTTCCCTCGTGAGTGCAGAACGGAATTATTTTTTTGCCGTTCCATTCGTGCCCCTCGACAAAAGTATACATGCACATCGGAATATCGCCCCACCATATCGGATAGCCGAAGAAAATCGTATCGTATTCGGAAACGTCTTTGTCCTCGAGAATTGCAGGGCGCGCCTTCTGATTTTGTTCGCGCTTTGCCAAGTCGATGCACTCGTCATATTTTGCCGGATATTTTTTTGCGGGCTTGACCTCGAAAAGCTCCGCGCCGGTTTTGTCCGCTATCATTTCGGCTAAAATCATAGTGTTTCCCTTTTCGACAAAGCCGACCGAATAATTTTCATCAGCGCGTGAGAAAACTATGACAAGCGTTTTTGCTTCGGCAGCATAGGCACAGCTCATCAATGAGAGCACGACAAATAAACTTAAAAGTATTTTACGCATAAAAAAATTCCTCCTAAAAAAATTATTTTTTGAGCCAGTTTTCTATGGCAGATTTTGATTTTGAAACGTCTCCTCCGTAAATGGCAAGTCCTTTTCCAACAACCGCGCCTGAGCATAAGCGTTTGATGTCCGCTTCGCTGTGTCCCATTCCGCTTCCCTCGTGGGTGCAGAACGGTTTTATAGTTTTTCCTGCAAAATTAAATTTTTCAAGGAATGTGAAAACACACATCGGCATAGTTCCCCACCAGTTAGGATAGCCAAGATAAATGACATCACAGCCAGAAACATCGGGATAGCTTTTCGCTTCGGGGCGTGCGTCCGATCTCTGTTCGGCCTGCGCTTCCTTTGTGCACTCAGTGTAGTCTGAAGAATAAGGCTTCACAGGCTCAAGTTTGAACATCTCCGCGCCCGTGATCTCGTGAATAATTTTCGCGGCCGTTTCAGTGTTGCCTACGGATAAATTTTTTATCGAGCCGTTGACGTAATTGTTGCCCGGTCTCGAAAAGAAAACAATTAACTCTGACATTTTTATTCCTCCTTAATTTTTTTTATTTTTCAAGCGTAATGCTGATGTTGTTTCCAACACCGTTAATATATCTGCTGGGCCAATAATAAATATGGTGCAAAAACTGCAAGAATTAATAAAGCGAACAAAAATTTTACCGCTGACACCTCCTAGCTTGATTAGGAGATTATAAAACGTTAAACGCGGCTTTAAGTCAACAGGCCAGAAAATTTTCAGCAAGTTCTAAATTTCCAAAGAAGTTTACGTGAAGATACGAGGCTAAAATATTTTCGTCCGCATATCCGCCCCTGTGAGCCGCGCCGGTTTTCCGCCTAGTTAATTCAAACGCGCATGTGTCATCAAAAAATTCCGGCTCGATCCGCGAATAGTGAAACTCATGCCCACGAATTATTTTATTTTTCTCGCATAAAATATTTTTTTTAAGGGCCCGTGCTTCCATGTAGCCTATCACGGGTCTTTCAGTCATGAATGAATTAAAGGGAATAACTCCGGCCATTGAAAAATTTTCGCCGTTTAAGTCTTTAATGTTTTTGCAAAGATACATCATGCCTCCGCACTCGGCTAAAATTTTTTTCTCCGCGCTGATTTTTTTGACGCTCTCAAGCATTGAAAAATTTTGAGAAAGTTCACGCGCAAAAATTTCCGGGAAACCTCCGCCGAATATATAGCCGTCAGCTTCGGGCAAAATTTTATCTTTCAGCGGGCTGAAAAAAATTAACTCCGCTCCAAGCTCTTTTAATATTTCTAAACTTTCAGGATAGTAAAACGAAAATGCTGCGTCATGAGCAACCGCGATGCTTCTTTTATGAGGTAGGAAGTATGAGGTATGAGGTAGGAGGTAAGAAGGAGACTGAGGAGTTAAAGAAAATATTTCGTCGAGATTAATATTTTTTTCGACAGCTTCGGCTAATTTTTCAAAATCAAATTTATTTTCAAGAATCGGCAGAAGGCCGAGATGACGTTCGGGAATTGAAATATTTTTATCGCGCTTCAACGCTCCGAGAAATTTAATTCCGATTTTTTCGAGAGCGTCTGAAATTATTTTCACGTGATTGTCAGAGCCTGCGCAGTTCAAAATTACTCCGGCGATATTAATTTCTTTGTCGTATTCACGAAAACCAAGAGCCGCCGCCGCCGCGCTCTCGCCTAAAGATTTTGCGTTAATCACGAGAATAACAGGAGCATTTAATAATTTTGCTATCTCTGCCGTGCTGTTCTCTCCGCCGTCGTAAAGCCCCATAGCCCCTTCAATAATTGCAAAGTCTTTTTCTTTTGAAGTTTTTATAAAAAGCTCACGTGCTGAATTTTCACTCATGAGCCAAGTATCAAGGTTGAAGGCATCGCAATTTCCTGCACGCCTCAAATATTCCGTGTCGATATAATCAGGGCCGGTCTTATAAGCGCAGAGCCTCAAGCCTCTTTTTTTTAGAGCCGCTAAAATTCCGCAGGCTATTGAAGTTTTCCCCGAACTGCTCGAAATCCCTGCGATAATTATTTTTTTCAAGTCTTTAACTCCTGCCTCCTACCTCCTAACTCCTACCTAACCGGCAGTTCTCTCTCAAGTGCTTTCCATAAAATTAAAGCAACTATCCACGAAAGAATATATTTAGCTCCAAGTGTAGGCACGTTGTAAAAGAAAGAATAAACCCAAGCGTTTTGTCCCTCAGGGGCGTATTGAGCGAAGAAGTATGCGCCGCTCACAATGCTGCACGAAATTTGACAGCAGGCCGCGAGCAAGAAGCTGAGGAATCTCGGATGGAGTGCCATAAGTCCGACACACATAAGAGCCAGCGGGTAATCTAAAGCGGCTTGAACAGGATTGAGAATATATCCGCCCAAGAGCATTTTCGTAATGCCGATTATAAATCCGCTGAACAGTCCCCATTTTAGGCCGCGACGGTAAACAAAAATCATAATCGGTACGAGTTCAAAGTCGATAGTCCCGCCCTGCGGCATTCTGAATAAATCAAATCGTGAAAGAACGATTGAAAGCGCGATACACAGAGCTCCTTCAATCATAACTACGGTGCTGCTGTGTTTTTGTTTTGAAGCCATAATAATAAAAAATTCCTCCTTAAAAATTTATCAGAAGGGAAGTGAAATTCCCTGCGCCGGTATTATCCGTATCAGGTTCAAAGGGTCTCTGCATTCGGCAGACTCTCAGCGTTCAAGCTCCCCTAAATACGTATTATACGCTGTGAAAAAATTTTTTTTTCGTGCGGCGTGTGCTAAAATTCGTCAAGTCAAATTTATTTAATTAATATTAGTTTTCTAAATTTCAAAATAGTTTTTCAATTTTTATAAGCAAGGGGTTTTTTTATGAAAAAATTTTACAGAATTTCTTATTATTTTTTGATGGCTTTAATAATTTTATCGTTATCCGGCTGCGAGTTTGATCACAGGAGCAGTAATCCGACAGGTTCGTCAACTACTAAGAACAACACGACCACGACAAGCAACGTAATGGTATTGAACGCTGTAACGTTTGCGAAGGGCGAGACGTACAAACTTTACAAGGGCAGCGGCGTAACGACCTCGCTGGGCAACAGCGCGAAATATTATGTCGCTCCGATAACAATTTCGGTCGATCCTGTTACAATGAACCTCGATTTTGCTTCGACCCTCACCAGCGGCGAGCCGTTTGTCGTCTGCGATTCGACTGACACTGTCGTATTCGCATATAATCCTAACGGTCTGGGAAATAATTTTGCTTCAAAAAATGTCAAAGTTACCAGCGACACAACGGGCCAGTTAAGCTACAGCAGTCTTGCTCTTTCGTCAGTCTCTACTTCATCGCTCACAACAGGCTATGAGTATGAGGATCCGATAGAGATTGTTCTCACTGCCAGCGATACTGCGAGAGTTACATCGGGAAGCACCACAACGACCCTGAGCGCGATTGACTGCGTCTGGAACGTTACGCCCGACAAAGGCGAATACTGGACAATGAATAATATTGAATATACTGACGAAAGCGATGTTCAGGACGTTATTTCTTCAGGCTCAAATTATGTTGATGGAGTTTACATAGCCCGCGATATTCGTTATGTTCCCGGCACTCTCGAATTTAAAGAGAGCCAGACCGCCGCAAAAGCTAAAGATGATACTGAATCAATGTATGTAGCTTATTACAATGAGGGAGCAACACTCGACGATCAAACTGTAGATGCAGATAATAAATGGATTATTGCGGCTCTTCCTACATCAATGGGCAACGCACAGCCCGGCGGCGATATGGGAGGCGGCGGTACTCCTCCCGACGGCAGCACAGGCGGTCCCGGCGGCGGCACTGACGGCGGTACACCTCCGAGCGGCGTACCGGGCGGCAGTTTTGCTCCGTCGGCTGTTACCAGCTTCAGCGATATTGTTAAGGCGATGACGCATTCAGCTTCAGATGCTTTAGACAATCCCGTGCTTCACATCACGAAGGCAGGAACTTATAAAATTTCCGGAACTTGGAACGGACAGATCTGGGTTGATGCTGACAAAAAATCACATGTAATTTTAATTCTCAACGGCGTAACGGTTAATTGCTCTGTTGCTCCGGCTCTGGTATTCAAAAAAGTTCTTGAATACGGCCCGGAGACTTCTTCAGATGTTGCTTCGGACTACAGCTCAAAAACTTTCAGCGTAGGCCCGAATCTCGCAGAAACGGACGAGGATGAAGTAATCAATGCCGGCGCGACTGTCGTTTTAGTAAGCGGCACGACAAACACATTTACGGGAACTAACGTAGCCAGAATTAATAAAATCGAGATAAACGATGACGATGAATATAACGATGAGTCCTTAATTGGTAAATACGTCAAAGCTCAAAGCAAAATGTATAAACTTGACGGCGCGGTTCATTCGAGAATGTCATTGGTAATTGCCGATGACGGAAGTTCAAGCACCACACCCGGAAAATTAATCGTTAAATCAGACTATGAGGGTCTTGACTCCGAGATGCACATGTACATTGAGAGCGGCAATATTTCCGTTACTGCTGACGACGACGGAATTAACGTCAATGAAGATGACGTTTCAGTATTCCATATGGACGGCGGCACACTGACGATTAATTCATCGGGCGGAGACGGAATTGACTCGAACGGCTATTTAATTTTCAAGGGCGGCACTCTTAACATCACGGCAGGAAGCTCGAGGCAGAACTCCGCAGGCGAGGCAGGAATTGACGCTGAAAAGGGCGTTTATATTTACAGCGACAGTGCTTACACTTGGTCAGCCGCCGGCAGCTCAACGACGATTGACGACGGAAGCGGCAGCTCAACGACTACTGACGAGGAAACCGGTAGCAAAACAACTACGCAGAAAAATTCAGACGGAAGTACAACGGAAACGACGACAAACAGCGACGGCTCATCCACTTCGACTACAAAAGATTCCAGCGGAAATACGACAGACACGGTAACAACGAACACCGACGGGTCATCTACTACAACAGTTACGAACGCTGAAACGGGCAAGGACGTAGCAACGATAACGCTAAAGGCAAGTTCTTCGGAGATTACTAGAAGCACCCTCACGGCCGACCAGAGACGGGCTCAGGGTGTCTTGTCAGAAGGCACTAATTTCAAACTTGTTGACACTAACAACGATTTCGGCGGAGTTAAATAAAAACTTCTGGCTTTCAAAATTTTTGCGGTCTTCCTAAAAAACAGGGAGGCCGTTTTTTTATTTTTGTGTAATAATTTACGAAAATAAAAATAAAGATCAGGCGTAAAGGAGAAAATATAAAACATGAAAAAATTTCCGGGTGCGTTATGTTTTTTGATAATGGCTTTGGCAATTCTTTCACTGTCGGGCTGTGGAGGCGGAGGAGGTTCGGGAAGCTCTCAGTCTGCGGTTGAAACAAGTTATGAAGTTAAACAGGTTGCCGTTCTGACCTCGCCGGCGTTCGAGATGTACAAAAATTATACGATTTATACGGGAGCAGTTTTAACGGGAATGGACACAGCGCGCTATTACGTTGCTAATGTCGGCGATGAAAGCTCGCAGACTACTCTCAATCTTGGCCTAAGTGAAGAGCTGAGCGCAAATTCTACGCTGGCTGTCGTAAATCCATCAACCGGCGCGGTTGTTTTCGCTTATAATCCGTCAGGGAATGAAAACGAATGGAAGACGGGCGGAAACGTCAGAGCAACGGGCGGAAAACTTATGCGCTACAGAAGCCTGACGATTGACGGAAGTGCAAGCACCGACCAAGCGTCCGTGAAGTCCGCTGTAAATCTTGACGTTGACGACAGCAGCATAGTAAATATCGTCCTAAATAAAGACAAAGCGACGATGACAAACCCGGACTATGTAGAAGACTACGACCCGGAATATGACGACCCGATAGCGAAATATTCAACGATTGACGTACCGAGCTATACATACGTGTGGCACGCCGACCCCTCGCACAGATACGAATATTACACAAAAGGTAGCAGCAACACCACCACGCTCGGAAACGGCGAAGAAGGCTATGATTATACATACGAAGATGATTTTAATGATGACAATGTATATATCGCACGCGACATAAGATACATAACAAGCGCGGCCTCTTTCAGTGAGAGCCAGACCGCCGTAAAAGACAATGAGACTGAATACGTGGCTTATTATTCAGATTCTGTTGCGAGCGCAGTCGAAGATGACGAGGGCGAAGACTATCCCGGCCCTTATATTTTCGCAACGCTTCCGAAGAGTCAAAACTCATCGCTGAGCGAGACAAAATCCCTGATGACTCATTCAGCTTCCGACGCTTATAAAAACCCCGTGCTCCACATAAGAAGCAAGGGAGTTTATTCGTTGAGCGGAACATGGACGGGGCAAATTTCTGTTGAAGCCAACGCAATAATAATTCTTAATGGCGTAACAATTACATGCACTGTCGGCCCGGCGTTTGTTTTTGCTGACCCGAATGCGGATTTTTATAATTACACTAAAGAATACGGCGAAACCGATGAGTCTGTAATCGCGTCAGATTATCTGACTGTCGGACAGACTTTGCTTGATACTCTCTTGTCAAACGACGCGAATATTGTCGTCGTTGCGGACGGGACCACGAATAATATTACGGGCTCTAACGTTTACAGAATATTAAAGGCCGAGCCGAAATCTTCAGCAGAAAAAGTTGACGGCACGGATATTTCTGACCAGATAAAACTCTGCAAAATGGACGGGGCTTTTTATTCCTACGTGTCATTAGCTATCTGCGGAGGCGCTGAAGGAACGGGCGTTTTGAATATAACTTCAACGTCTCTCGAAGGTCTTGGCTCTGAACTTCACATGACTATAGAGGGCGGAAATATCACTATCAATTCACCTGAGGACGGAATAAACGTCAACGAAGATGATGTATCCGTGTTCACGATGCTTGACGGAACTCTGACAATAAATTCAACAACGGGCGACGGCATTGACTCAAACGGCTACGTTGTAATCAACGGAGGCTCGCTCGATATTACAGCAGGCTCTCAAAAAACTAATTCAGCCGGAGAAGCAGGGATAGACGCAGAAAAAGAAATTTATATTTCTGACGCAGCGACTTACACATGGACAGCAGCAAGCGGAAGCAGTCAGCCGACACCTCCCGACAGTAATCCGCCGTCAAGTTCTGATGTAAGCCCCGACGTAAAACCTGACGCAAGCCCGGACATAACGCCGACCAGCCTGGATAGCACGGTAACGCCGCCCGCTCCTGTTTATGAACCTGACGACAGCAGCAGCTCCGACTCTACAGACTCTACAGATACGACGGAATCTACGGACACAGATACGACTACGGATACGACAGACACTACGACAGATACGACAACGACAGTGAGCGATGATAGTACTGTCAGCAATGACTTTGACTGGGACAGCTTCTGGGCGAACTGGTCAACACAAAGCCAGACGCAACAGGGAAGCACTACAAGCAGTTACACTTACAGCGACGCTGATGTCTTAAAAGGAGCAGTTCAGACGGAGCGCGGAGTAACGGCAATCAATATCGGCACGGGAAGCAACGCAAGCTTCATTAAGAAAGATACCGACACGAAGCCGAGAAATATAAATTCTTCCGGAAATGTTTTCAGGCTTGACAGAAAAGTCAACACCTTCTCGGCCATTGCGTTTTAACTCTTGCTATAATATTTCGGTTAAAAATAAGGAATGAAGATAAAAAACTCCTAACTCCTAACTGAAAAAAAAGGAGCGTTAATAAACTTGAAACTTACCAGCGAAGAAGTGAACGAAATAGCCCTAGAGTCTCGCTTGCTGCTCAATGAGGCAGAACTTGCCGGAGCCGTTCGTTACATTAATAATTTTCTTGACATGCTCGACAGATTCAGAGAGCTTGACTTGAAAGATGTTGAGCCTTTCAGCTTTGCTGAAGCCCTCGAATGTCCCCTGCGCGATGATGTTGTTACGGCCTTTCCCGACACTGAAGCAATACTTCACGAGAGCGAACACGTAGACGGCTCATATTTCAAAGTGCCGCGAATTATGGAGGAATAATTTTTCATGGAACTTTACGAATATAATTTACACGAACTCACCGAGAAACTTAAATCAAAAGAAATTTCCCCCTCTGAACTTTTCGAGTCATGCAAAAAAAGAATTGATGCCTGCGAAGAAAATATCCACGCTTTTATAACGCACACTGAGGATTTTGCGAAGGCTCAATTAAACAAAGAATTAACGGGAATTTTTGCCGGAGTTCCGACAGTCTTAAAAGATAATTTATGCACAAAAGGAATCAGGACGACAGCGGCAAGTAAAATTCTTGGCAACTGGAGACCGCCTTATGACGCTACTGCATGGAAAGATTTACGCGAGGCCGGAGCAGTCTTAATGGGAAAAGTCAACATGGACGAATTTGCGATGGGCAACACCTGCGGAAATTCAGCCTTCGGCCCTACGCACAACCCTAACGATATTTCAAGAGTGCCCGGCGGAAGCTCAGGAGGAAGCGCGGCGGCAGTGAGTGCCGGTTATGTTCCGTTTGCATTGGGAAGCGACACAGGCGGTTCAATTCGTCAGCCTGCGTCATACTGCGGCGTTTACGGCTTGAAACCAACTTACGGAATGGTCAGCCGCTACGGTTTAATTTCTTACGGCTCATCGCTCGACCAGATAGGCCCGTTCGCAAGGACGGTCAGAGATTTGCAGTTAGTCATGTCCGTTATTTCAAATTATGACCCGATGGACTCAAGCTGTTTCAGAGAAAAGGCTCACGATTTTACACACAATGAAAATCCGAGCATAAAGGGCAAAAAAATTGCTCTCGTTAAAGAATTTCAGGGCTTTACCCTTGACGCGCCGATAGCCGACGCAATGAATAAAATCAAAAAAATTCTTGAGGACGAGGGCGCAATAATCACTGAAGTTTCTCTGCCCGTTGTCGCAAGATACGCGGTGGCTTGTTATTATGCGCTTGCAATGAGCGAGGCTCACACGAATTTAGAACGCTATGACGGCGTGAGGCTTGGCTACACTGTAAAGGACGCGGCAGGAATTAAAGAAATGTTCGAGAGAGTCCGCTCTTACGGCTTCGGCCCCGAAGTAAAATCAAGAATAATCGCAGGAACGTGCCTGACGGAGCCGACGCGCTGTGAAGAATATTACGTAGCCGCGACAAAAGTCAGAACGTTAATAGCTCAGGAATTTTCGAGAGCTTTCGGCGAGACTGATTTTATTTTACAGCCCGTAACGCCTTCAATGCCGCCTAAAATCGGCGAAGCTGACGATGACGCAATGAAAGGCTATGAAGCTGACCTCTACACCTTGCCCGTGAACTTGGCCGGACTTCCGGGACTTTCATTCTTTACGGGATACGCTGATAAATTGCCAGTAGGCTTGCAGTTAATCGGCCCGCGCTGGAGCGACCCGGAACTATTGCACGCGGGAGTAATTATCGAACGTCATACAGGCTCGCCCAAAATCGCCAACGGAGGTGTTAAATAATGGCTGAATTAACTTTTACGCCCGTCATCGGAATTGAAATTCACATTAGATTAAAATCCGACTCAAAATTATTCTGCTCATGCTCAACGGACACGGACGCGGCTCCTAACACTAACATATGCCCCGTTTGCATGGGATTGCCGGGAACTTTGCCGCGATTAAATCATAAAGTTGTCGAGCAGGGAATTTTAGCCGGCCTTGCATTAAATTGCGGTATTCGTCCGAAATCTTTATTCTTCAGGAAATCTTATTTTTACCCCGACCTGCCGAAGGGGCATCAGGTCAGTCAATGCGACCTGCCTATAACTACTTCGGGCTATATTGAAGTTCATGACGCTGAAGGGAACTTGAAAAAAATCCGCGTCCATCATCTTCACTTAGAAGAGGACGTTGGAAGCCTTCATCACAGCGCGTCAGACGGCCGCCTTGAAGGAGCTGACACTTCCTACGTGGATTACAACCGCTGCGGAACTCCTTTGGCCGAAATAGTTTCCGAGCCTGATGTAGCCTCAGCCGCTGAAGCCGTCGAGTACGTCATGAATTTGAGAAGGCGCGTAATCTATTCAGGAGCGTCGGACGTTGAATTAGAGAAGGGCATGATGAGGTTTGACGCTAACGTCTCAATGAAATGCTCGGACGGCCGCTGGGGACACAAAGTCGAGGTCAAGAACATGAACTCGTTTAAGGCTCTTGAGCGTGCTATCGAATTTGAAATCAAGCGTCAGAAAAAATTAATGCTCAACGGCGAAGATGTCATTCAAGAGACGCGCCACTGGAACGACGCAAAGGGCATTACTTCACCTTCAAGAGTTAAAGAAAATTATAGAAAGTTCATCGTTGAGCCTGACTTGCCGCCGCTCCACGTAACGCAGGAATGGATAGACAGAATGAAGGCAAAAATGCCGGAAATGCCCGATGTGAAAGCAAGACGCTACGTCAGCGAAATGAAAATCCCGCCCGAAGTTGCCGACGTTCTCACGGACGACAAAAATTTAGCTGCTTATTTTGAAGCTTGTGTCGCCGCAGGAGCCAACCCCGTCAGAGCTTCTCACTGGGTCAGGACAGAAGTTTTGCGCGTCATGAACGAAAAGCAATGGAAGATCGCGGACTTCAATATCAAGCCGGAAGTTTTAGCATCTCTTGTCGCTCGTGTTGACGAGGGGAAAATCTCAACGACACAGGGCAAAGAAGTTTTTGATTACATGACCGCAAATAATTCAGGCGTTGACGAAGCAATAAAGAAACTCGGCATTACTGAAGGCGGTGTTGCCGGAAACGCTTTGAACGATGTAATTCAGACAGTATTGAAAAATAATCCCGATGTCCTTGAAGAGATTAAATCGGGCAAGGACACGAAGGGCAAAAAATTAAAATTCCTTCAGGGCCTCGTCATGAAAGAAACTAAAGGGCAGGCCAAGCCGCAGGAAGTTGCAGAAGCTCTCAATACTATAATATAATTCTGAAAATTATTTTAAGGAGGTAGTCGCTCTCCATGTGAGAGCGTGGATTGAAGTATGTCTGAATTGAACAAAAATTCAAGGGAGACTTTCGCAAGTCGTTTAGGATTTATATTTTTGTCCGCAGGCTGTGCCATCGGGCTCGGCAACGTGTGGCGTTTTCCGTTCATAACGGGGCAGTACGGCGGCGCGGCTTTTGGTTTAATTTACATTTTATTTTTGCTTTTCTTAGCAATGCCGATTATGGTCATGGAGTTTGCTGTAGGCAGAGCGTCAAGACAAAGCGTCTCGCGTTCGTTCGCAGTGCTTCAGCCTAAAAATAAAATCTGGTCATTATGGGGCTATGCCGGCTGGATCGGAAATTATATCTTAATGATGTTCTATACGACCGTAACGGGCTGGATGCTTGCGTATACTTTTTACTCAGCTAAAGGAACTTTTGCGGCTCTCAATGCTGACCAGATAGGCGGATTTTTCGGAGGTCTTCTCGGAAGTCCCTGCGAGTTAATTTTATGGATGGGCATTGCTGTTTTAATCGGCGTGGTTGTCTGCTGGGCAGGACTGCGGAACGGCGTTGAAAGAATTACAAAAATCATGATGTGCGGACTTTTAATTATCATGGTTGCTCTTGCCGTACGCTCCGTAACTCTCGAAGGCGCGGAAAAAGGGCTTGAATTTTACTTAAAACCCGACTTCAATAAATTATTCTCAAGCGGTCTCGGAACGACTTTATATGCCGCGTTAGGACAGGCGTTTTTCACATTAAGTCTGGGCATAGGCTCAATGGCAATTTTCGGGAGCTATATTGAAAAGGACAGAAGTTTATTCGGCGAAAGTATTTTAGTAACAGGTCTGGACACGTTCGTGGCTCTCACGGCAGGATTAATAATTTTCCCGGCATGCTTTGCTTACGGAATTAATCCCGGAGCCGGGCCCGGCTTAATCTTCGTTACATTGCCGAACATGTTTAATCAAATGCCTAACGGTCAAATCTGGGGAGCATTATTCTTTTTATTCATGAGCTTCGCGGCTCTTTCGACAGTCATTGCAGTGTTCGAGACTATAGTTGCCTGCTTCATGGACAGATTAGGCTGGAGCAGACGTAAATCGGTTTATTTTATGGGCGTTACGATTTTTATTCTGTCAATTCCCTGCGCGTTAGGCTTCAACGAGTGGTCAGGATTTCAGCCGCTGGGGCCGGGCTCAGGCGTTCTCGACTTAGAAGACTTCATAGTCAGCAATAATTTATTGCCGATAGGCTCATTGATTTATTTATTATTCTGCGTAAGCCGTTACGGCTGGGGCTGGGATAATTTCATAGCCGAAGCAGATTTAGGAAAAGGCTTGAAATTCCCGAAAGCACTGCGTTTTTATTTTACTTACATAGTCCCCGTAATCATGTTAATAATTTTGGGCGTTGGCTATTACCAGATATTTGGAAAATAGACAAAAATGATAGCTTAGAAATTAGGATTTAGGGGTTAAAATTACGGAGCTCTAACTCCTAATTTTTTTTATATTTTTTTTAAGGGAGAAATTTTTATGGGTGAAAAAAATTCACGGGAAACTTTAGGCAGCCGCTTGGGATTTATATTTTTGTCCGCCGGCTGTGCCATAGGTCTCGGCAACGTGTGGAGATTTCCGTTCATAACGGGTCAGTACGGCGGAGCTTTCTTCGTGTTAATTTACATTTTATTTCTGCTTTTCTTCGCTCTTCCGATTTTAGTCATGGAGTTTGCCGTCGGGCGTGCCTCTCAAAAAAGCGTCAGTCAGTCCTTCGCGGTCTTAGCTCCTAAAAATAAAATCTGGTCATTATGGGGCTATGCAGGCTGGGTCGGCTGCTGCTTATTAATGATGTATTACACGGTCGTAGCCGGCTGGATGATTGCCTACACCGTTTACGCCGCAGCAGGAACTCTTGAGGGCATCAATCCTGAACAGGTAGGCGCAGTGTTCGGAGGTCTTGTCTCAAGTCCTGAAAGAACGGCGTTATGGCTTTATGTCGCAGTCTCGATAGGCTTCATGGTCTGCTGTTCGGGCTTACGGAGCGGTGTCGAGCGCGTAACAAAAATCATGATGGCAGGACTTTTAATTATCATGATTGCCCTTGCCGTGCGCTCTGTAAGTCTTACAGGCTCTGAAAAAGGCTTGAGCTTTTATCTTGAACCTAATTTTGAAAATCTCACGGCCAAAGGCTTCTGGAACAGCGTATACGCGGCACTCGGCCAGTCATTTTTTACGCTTGGGCTTGGCATTGGAAGCATGGCAATTTTCGGCAGCTACATCAGCAAAGAAAAATCTCTCATGGGCGAGAGCTTAATCGTTACTGTTCTTGACACTTTCGTAGCTTTAACGGCAGGGTTAATAATTTTCCCGGCGTGCTTTGCTTACGGAATTAATCCGGGCGCGGGGCCGGGCTTAATTTTCGTTACTCTTCCTAACATGTTTAACTCAATGCCTAACGGAAGGATCTGGGGGACGTTATTTTTCCTGTTCATGAGTTTCGCGGCTCTTTCGACGGTCATAGCCGTTTTTGAAAACATAATCGCGTGTTTCATGGACAAATTCGGCTGGTCGAGATTAAAATCTTCAATCGTAACGTGCGTTGGAATTTTTGTCCTGTCATTGCCGTGTGCGTTCGGGTT
>JAFSXR010000045.1 GCA_017443985.1 Synergistaceae bacterium | reverse complement strand
TTCTCTGTTATAATGAATTTTACGAGGGAGTCCCGGATGAGAAGCAGGGCTCATCGTCCAACGGGGAGCCGCCCCTGCGGATTTGAGGTGAATCGGCTATGACTGAAAAAGAAGTCAAACGTAAGCCCAAAAAAAGCAGCGGCGTTCGTTCCTTGACCGGATAGATAAGATCGCCGTTGCTTTTTACTGGATCGTGAAGACCATCATTTTAATCATTGATTGGTTCGCCCGGTAAAGCGTCGGGCTAATTTACGAACGTTAGGAGCCTAGTTAGCTCCCTCACCACTGCTCCTATTCTATCACAGAAATTAACATTGAGGTAAAAACACATGAAGCAAATTACAAGAACACGAGTGCGTTACGGCGAGACGGATAAAATGGGCGTGGCCTATTACGGGCGTTATATGGACTGGTTTGAAATGGGACGGTCGGATTTATGCAGAGCGAGCGGAAAAAGTTTTGCGCTGTGGGAGGCTGAAGGGATCCTGCTGCCTGTCGTCGAGGCTCACTGCCGTTATAAGTCGTCGCTGCTTTACGATGAAGAAATTGAAATTGAGACATCAGTAACAAAATTAACTAAAGTCAGCGTAGTTTTCACTTGCAGAATTTTTCACGCAGGGACGGACAAATTAGCCGCTGAGGGCTACACGAAGCACGCTTTTACTTCGACGGACGGGAAATTATTGAGAGACGGCAACCCCTTAGAAGAGTGGCTTAGTCAGTTAGAAGGTAGGAGTTAGGAGGTAGGAGGGGGAGGGGGAAAAAATCGCTTACGCCGTAGCTGAATACCGCCCAGACGAATCCATGATTAAGCCCTCCGCCGACAAATTCATTAAAGCCTCCTGCACCGTCATAAAATCGAGTCCGCTCTTTGAAATAATTTCATCAATCAAAATTTCGCCCTGCCGCTGTAAAATCGAATATATAATTTTTTCTTCGTCCGTCAAAATCGGCGCGGCTTTCTTAATTTTTTGCGGAGCGTCCGAAAATTCATCGAAGTTCAAATTAAACTGCTCGTTAGTTCCTGCGATTATCTCAATAAAATCTTTGACGCTTACAGTAGTTTTCGCCCCCTCGTTAAAAAGCTGATTAGTTCCTTTGCTCACGTCATCAGTTATTTTACCCGGAACTGACCAAACTTCACGGCCAAGTTCGAGAGCCGCACGGGCCGTCAGCATCGCTCCGCCGCCTTCAGGACTTTCAACAACAACAACACGTGAAGCCATACCGACTATAATTCTGTTACGGTCGGGAAAATGCCAGGACTCGCCGCCCATTCCCATCGGAAATTCTGAAATTATTGCGCCGCGTTCAATAATTCGTGAAAATAAATCGCGGTTTTCAATCGGATAAACTTTGTCAATCCCCGTTCCGAACACCGCAATAGTCGCTCCGTTCTCTGAAAGGCAGCCCCGATGTCCTGCCGTATCAATTCCACGAGCTCCGCCGCTTATCACAGTAATATGATTTTGAGCGAGAGCCTTCGCAATGTTTGTCGCTGTAGTTTGGCCGTAGCTTGAACATTTTCGAGTGCCGACTATCGCGACCGAAGGCAGCAAAATATTCGCGCTTCCCTTCACGTAAAGCCCGACAGGGGGATTTTTGAGGTCCTTTAATTTCGCCGGGTAATCAATATCTTTTGCGGTTATAAATCTTGCTCCGAATTTTTCTGCTCTGTCAATTTCTTTTTCTGCCCAGTTATCACGAAGAAGGCCGGAAAGTTTTTGCTGATGATTTTTTTTCAGGCCGAGCTCCTCCCAAAATGACGCGCCTTTTAATATTTCATCAGGTTCGTAATTTTCGCAGAGTCTTGAAAAAAATTCGTAAGGTGCTCTTATCGCGTTTAATAAAATTCCTGCTCGTGTGTATTCGTTTTTCATAATGACATTATAATATTGAAAAAATTATTGAAAGGAAAATTTTATGTTTACTCATGAATTAACTGTGCAGCCCTCCGATGTATCTTGCGGCGGAACTCTAAAATTAAAAAATTTACTTGACTATTTTCAAAACACCGCCGGGCTTGCCGTTCAGGACATTGAAGGAACGACGACAGAATTGATAGCACGCGGCTATGCTTGGGTGTTGACGCGCTACGAAATTTCAATAACGGGAAAGCTTCCGAGCCTCGACGAAAAATTTTTAATCAGCACTTTTCACGACCCCTCGCACGGTTATAACACTCTAAGAGTTTTTGACGTTAAGAGCATTGACGAAAGGCCGATAGCGTGGGCGAAAAGTTCATGGCTTCTGCTCGACTTAGCAAACGGACGGCCTGTAAAACCTGTTGCTCATCTTCCGGAGATTAACAGCCGCGACACTGAAGCAATAAGCCCGGACTTTCAAGAAATAAAAGATTTTGAGGACGAAAAAATTTTGAAAAGCGTCGATTTTCACGTTAGATTTCACGATTTAGATTATAATTCGCACGTTAATAACGCGGCTTATTTTGCTTGGGTGTTCGACGAATGCCCTGTAGATTTAATGACGCAGGAATTAAAATTTATAAGCGCGTCATTCAGAAGCGGCGCAAAGTTCGGCGAAAAAGTTACTCTAAATTATTCAGAATTTGAGAAAAATATTTTTGCCTGCAAAATAATCCGTGAGAACGTCAAAAAACCAAGTGCGAATTTTATTTTAGAATGGCGGTAAAAAATTGAATATAGTAATCGTAGGAGCAGGCGAGGTCGGACGGAGCGTCGCAAAAACTCTTTCAGGCGAAGGCCATAACATTTATCTAGTCGAAAATAACGAGGCAAGCGCAAAAAATGCAAGCGAAGAGCTTGACGTTCAGGTCGTTCACGGCAACGGAGCAAGGCCGAATGTCTTGGCGCAGGCAGGTGTGGTCCCGGCAGGAGATATAGATTTATTAATCGCGTGTACAAACCGCGATGAGGTTAATATGCTGTCTTGCTGGATAGCTCACAGCGCAGGCGTGCCTTACGTCATTTCACGCGCACGGAGCCTCGAATTTACGGACAGCGCGGACTGGGGCAACAAGCTCGGAATAAACGTGATGATTTCGCCTGAAAGGTCAATAGCCCGTGAAATTATCAGCTTGTTAGAAGTAAGTTCAGCGACACACGCGGCGGAATTATTAGACGGCAAAGCGGCGCTGTATACTCTGAAAGTTTCGGAAGACTCGCCCTTAGTGAATATGGCATTAAAAGATCTGCGCTCAAAATATCCTGATTTAGTTGCGGTTTTTGTCCATGTTGAACATGAGGACGGCGAGGCAGGAGTGCCCAACGGCTTCACGGTCTTACGCGCCAATGATGTCTGCTACATAGTAACGTATCGAAAGAGCGCGGAACTGTTGCAGGAACTTTTTCATCCGTCGAAAAAAAACACCCTCAAAAAATTATTTATCGTAGGAGGCGGCAAGCTGGGCACACAGATAGTCCAAGCTGTTAAAAAAGACTTCGGCAATACGAGTTTAAGATTGATAGAGAAAGACCCGGCAAAAAGCGAAAAATTATCCGAAGAACTCGGCGAGGCGTTAGTCTTGAACTGCGACGGAATTGACAAAAAAGTTTTGGGCGATGAAGGAATTGAAGAGGCCGACGCTTACGTCTGCGCAACTGATTCTGACGAGCTGAATTTAATTTACTCGTCAATAGCAAAATTAATGGGCGCAAAAAAAACTATAGCCATAGTTAAAAGAAAAGAATATCAGGAACTTACTCAGGCGATGCCGGTTGACGCGATAGTAGACCCCAACGAGGCACTTGCGAATTTAATTCTGCGCGTCGTTCACTATCCACGACACACAAAAGCATTTTCTATAATCGAAAGAATTAACGCGGAGATGTTAGAAGTCGTTTTGCACGATGACAACGAATTAATAGGCAAGACTCTTGCTCAAATAAAATTAAAAAAGGGCGTTGTAGTGGCACTCTTAGGGCGCGGCGAGCAGGTATTAATTCCAACGGGAGCAACGCAGTTACTAGCCGGCGACAGAGTAATATTATTCTCATTAACTTCAATGATGCCTGAGGCCGCTAAATTATTCGGAGCTGAACTCAAATGAAGATAGGCACAGTATCAAAAGTATTATCGTTTATATGTTTTGTTGTCGCATTCTCAATGATACCGTCTTTTTTCATTGCTGTATACGACGGAACGCACGACGCTGTAGCCTTTGCAGGGTCGATTACGATCGGAGTTTTCACGGGAGTTTTATTGACGCTTCACTCAAGAAAAAAAGTTTTCTCAATGGGGATTAGAGAAGGTGTCGGAGTAACGGGCTTTTCATGGATAATAGCTTCGGCACTCGGCGCGCTGCCTTATTATTTTTCAGGCTCTGTACCCGGCTACACGGACGCTTTTTTTGAAACGATGTCTGGCTTCACGACGACCGGCGCAACAATTTTCACGGAAATTGAAGCCCTGCCGCGAGGAATTTTATTATGGCGGTCATTAACGCACTTAATGGGCGGAATGGGAATTATAGTTTTGAGCCTTGCAGTCCTGCCGTTCTTAGGGGTGTCGGGAATGGAAATGTATAAGGCCGAAGTTCCCGGAGTAACGGCAGAAAAAATCACGCCGCGATTACATCAGACGGCTATGCGCTTATGGGGGATATATATATCTTTCACGCTTATAGAGACGTTATTATTAACTCTCGGCGGAATGAGTTTATTTGACGCTTTCAATCATTCATGCTCAACGATAGCGACCGGCGGCTTCTCTACGAAAAATAATTCAATCGCTTATTTCACAAGCCCGTATATTCAATGGGTGATAATAATTTTCATGTTCGCTTCGGGCGTAAATTTTTCGCTTTATTTCATGCTCATGCAAAATAGAATACGTGATTTTTTCAAGGACGAAGAATTAAAACTTTATGCAGGCATTGTAATTTTTTCGGCCTTAGCGATGTCGATAGCTCTTTATTTTTCCGGCTCATTCAGTGGCATTGAGGACACGCTGCGGAAAACTTTATTTCATGTTGTCAGCGTAATGACGACTACGGGATTTATAGTTGAGGATTATAATTTATGGCCTGAGTTCACGAAATTTCTTTTTGTAACGTTAATGTTCATAGGCGCGTCAGGCGGTTCAACCGGCGGCGGCTGTAAAGTCTCAAGATTTTTAATTTTAGGCCGTCAGTTAAAAGCTGAAGTGTGGCGTTTGCTTCACCCCCGTGCAGTTATCACCGCAAGAATGAACGGCCAGCCGATACTGCGCGGAACTATAGACTCTTCGACGGCGTTCTTTGTTCTTTACATGTCTATATTAGTAGCAGGCACGGCAATAACTTCAGCGTTCGGAATAGATATTCTTACGGCCTTTACGGGCGTTATGACGTGCCTCAGCAACGTCGGACCGGGATTAAACGCGCTTGGCCCTGTTGAAAATTTTGCGTGGCTTCCTGATTTTGTTAAATGGCTGTTCTCGCTTTGCATGTTGGCCGGAAGGCTTGAGCTTTTCGCGGTGCTTTTATTATTTATGCCGGGAACGTACAGAAAATAGTTAGGGATCAGAAATGAAAAAAATGGTTGCTATTTTGTACACGAGGGAACTAATCATGAAGTATGGCATTCTAGCATAAGCGAAAAAGATTTTTTGCTTTGGAGGCACGCAGGAAAAGAAATTCCTAATGGAACTCTTAATAAGATTTTGAAGGAGGCAGGAATAAAATGAAATACGAATATCCGGCAGTAATAAGTTACAGCACTAGCGATGAAGTTTATTATGTTGAATTTCCTGATATATCAGGCTGTTTTACCGATGGAAAAACATTGCGCGAAGCACTTGATAACGCCCAAGACGCTTTAAGAACAATGCTCTCCTATTATGAGTTTCAAGGCAAAGCAACTTCTGTTCCCAGCAGTCTAAATTCAATTAGCTTAGGTATAGGAGAAATCGCTGCATTAATAGCGACCGAAACAGATGACAATAAAAAAATAGCTTAAAAACTTTTCAGTCTAAAGTTAAAGTCTAAATTATTTTTGATAAGTTAAAATTAAGAAAAAATTTTAAGGGAGCTGAAAATATTTTGAAATATGATACGACACAACGAGTAAAAATTCCTGCCCGGCTGCAGCTTGTCTCATTCTTCAGCGGCGGAGTTACAATGATTTTAGAGCTGACAGGTTCTCGAATGATTGCGCCGTTCTTCGGGACTTCGCTGATAGTTTGGACTGCCTTAATAGGAATAATTATGACGAGCTTGTGTATAGGCAACTGGCTCGGAGGTTCAATAGCCGATAAAAATCCGAACGCAAAATTATTAGGACGCATATTAATTTTTGCGGCGATAATCATCGCGATCACAGCGTATTTTAGCAATTATATTCTAACCGCGCTTCAGGGGCTTTTCTTGAATCTTTACATGTCGTCAGTTTTTTCCGCGCTGATAATTTTTGCGCCGTCAAGCATTTTATTAGGAATGGTGTCGCCGTTTGTGGCGCGTCTCGCTATGCACAATGTTGACTCTTCGGGAGGCGTTGTAGGGCGTTTGAGCGCGTTAAACTCCGCCGGAAGTATTCTAGGAACTTTCATGGGCGGCTTTGTTTTAATATCGCTCTTCCCTTCCGGCGTTATATTGATGTTCGCTGCCAGCGTCGTTGCTCTGCTTTCTGTTTTAGTTTATACGGGCGCGTGGCGTAAATTAATTTCTATAGCGATTTTTATGTCTCTTTTCGGAGGTGCTTACGCTACAAAAATTCACGGTCTCCCCTTCTCGCCCATAGGAACGCAGCTAGACACGCAGTATAATCATCTCTCAATAGTTGAAAGCGTAGATAAACGCAACGGGCGGCGCGTGAGGATTTTAATAACCGATCCCGATGCTGTGCAGTCTCTAATGTACACGGATCACCCTGCGGAACTTGTGAGCGAGTACACGAAATTTTATGATTTAGCTTTTCATTACAAGCCCGACACGAAAAAAATTTTAATGCTCGGCGGAGGGGGCTACTGCGTCCCGAGATATTTATTAGCTTCGCAGAGCCGGGATATTTCTATTGATGTTGTAGAACTTGACCCTGGAATAACTCAGGTCGCCCGTGATTATTTTAGCTTGAAAGATGACGACAGATTAAAAATTTATCACGAGGACGCTAGAACATTTTTGAACCGCGCTTTTTTTAATGAAAATCTCGAACAATACGACGCAATTTTTATGGACACTTTCACTTCAGCGACAGTGATACCGTTTCAATTAACGACCGTAGAGACAGCCGAGCGGCTCAGGAAATTACTCAAGCCCGACGGAGCTTTGATCGTGAATATCATTGCTTCAATGTACGGGCCAAAAGCCGGAGTATTTCACGGAATTTATAAAGCGTTCTCAAATTCATTCAGTACCATGATGATTTTCCCGGCTAATGCGCCTAACCCGCGATACGCTTACGCCCTTCAAAATATAATTCTTGTGGCAATGGGCGACACTGTCTCGACGGTTTCGCCTACGCCTGATGCGAAATATTCAAGGCTCCTCTCTCATCAGTGGCTCGAACCTTTTACGCCGGATCCACGTGTGCCAGCATTCACTGACGCTTTTGCGCCTGTTGAAAGATATGCACTGGTACAGCAAAATATTAATTAGTTTTAGAAAGGAAAAATGCAATGAATAAAAAAAATAAAAGACCTGAAATAAAAAAAATCCCCGATAAATTTGCGCCTGTTCCGTTAGTGCCCGCGTGGCTTTTAATGCCTCTATGGTTTATATCTCTGGCCAGTCCTAATTTAATTTATTCAGGTGTAAATTTTGCCGATACTCTGCATATTTTGAAGTGGACGGTTACGGGCGTTCCTGTTGCTGTTGCGGTTTTAATCGCCGGCGTGAGATTTTTATGGTACGGAGCCAAAAGAATACAAATAAAATTTGATGTCTTTGCAATAATTTGGGCCGTAATTTTAATTTACTGTGCTCTTCAACCCTTGTGGGTAGACATAAAATCGCCGACGGCGTTCGCGCTCGAAATGGTCTGCTTTGTAACTGTGTGGGCTTTTTATGTCATCAGCGTCTCTTCTTTTCCTGACTGGGGCCTGCGTCCCGTGCTGATCCTTGCGAATTTGAATGCCTGCATCAACGTTATGTTCGCTGAATTACAAATTAGGAACATGAATAATTTTGCGTTTTTGAAGGGGACTTTTTTCTCGGATTTAATACAATACAGCTCTATAATTCTTCCGACACCTGGAAATTACATCGGCAACACAGCACAGCAGAACATGTTTGGACTTTGGGTGGCCGTTTCAGTTTTAGGAGCGGTGTATTTATACGTTTACGATGCTTGGAAAAACGACACGGACGCGACAGGCAAAAAAATATGGCTGCCTGCTCTCAGCATTATCTTAGCCGTAGCGAGTTTGAAATTTGCCATAGCCGATGAAATTTTTATATGCAGATATTTAGCTGGGCTGTTTATTATTTTAGCTTTTGTGTTTGCTTGGAAATTTGCCAACAAAGCGCACGTCTATTATTCAATTTTCGTCCTGCTGATGGCCGCTTGGAATTTCTGGGGGCTTATGAACTCGACAAGCCGCTCGGCAACTCTTGCACTGCTTACAGGTTTGATAATGATTTTTATCATAGCCGCGTGCAGGTTTAACAGAAAATATGTAATACGATTTGCCGCAGTTATGGCAGTACTTGCCGCAGTGTTCTGGTCAACATTCTCCGCGCCCAGAGCCAGTGCAATAATCAATAAAACTAAAGATGTTATCGAAAACTACGAGACAATCGGAAGCAGGCGCGGAATATGGGCAACTTCATACGCTCTTTTGCTTTCAGAGCCCAAAGGCGTTGGAATAGGTCAATATAAATGGCACTATCTCGACGGACAGCGCGAGGGCTACAAAATTTTTAACAATCCTGACTGGTACAAATGGCAGTATACTCACTGGGCCCACAATGAATTTTTGCAATTCTTCTGCGAGGGCGGTTTCATCGGCGGAATAATGTTTATGATAATGTATTTCATGTGGTTTATTCCGGCTGTGTTCGGCCTAGTCAGAAAGAAGAGGCAGGAAATTAAAATTACAGCCGTATGGGGATTTGCTCTAGCCTGCGTAATATCATTCAGCGCGGTGTTTACACGTCCTTTCCATAGAATTGAAAACATGGTCTGGATAGCGTTGGCCTTTGCTCTTTCTAACAGGGAATTTTTTACGGCGATGAAATTCAAAACTGATTTCAACATCATAAAATCAAATTTAATTGCCCGTTTGGCCGGCCTTGTGTGTATTGCTGCGTCAATAGCCGGATGTATATATATATCAAGCGGAATTTACGGAAATTATCTTCTGCGTAAAGCACTCTCGACGCAGGACCCAAAAGTTCAGATTTACCTGCTCAACGAGGCCGACAAGCACCCAATAGTCCGCGAGGATACCCAGAGAAATATCGGCTATCATTATTTACAGCTCGGCGAGCAGACAAACGATATTGAGACGATCGTAAAGGGCTTTAATATTCTTTGGCAGCAGTTTAACCGCGAGCCTCGCTCTGAAGACATCGGAAAAATTATAAATATTGCACAGCGTTTTCAGATTGAGCCGGTTTTGCGTCAAATTGCAAGCTATTTCAAACCCGGCACTTATCACCTTCAGCGCATACCGCAGACTGATTCGCAGGGAAGAAAAGTCAACGCCCTTTTATTAGTCAATGGTCCCGGCAGCGATGACAAGTAAGGGAAAAGCCTTTACTTTGATAGAAGTCCTTGTGGCTGTAATGCTGACGGGGATTTTAACTACGCTCGCACTTGCCCCTGTTGCCTACACCGTTCGGCGAGTCGTTGAGACCCAGACTGAATACTCTGATTTATCGGCTCTTTCAAGGACGATGAATTTTATTATCCGCGATATTTCTTCGGCAATGAGGCTTTCTACGAACGTCATAATGATAGTTGACCATGAAGCACTCGGCGGAAATGATGAAGATATTTTGATGATAATGACTACCTCGCCGACGGTGCAGGACATGCCGGCCGGAACAGTTATCTATAAAGTTTCTGAAGGCGGCATAATGCACGGAAATATTTTGCCCGGCTTATACCGCTGGATTTTTCCCGGCAGACTCCCGAACACAATCAAACATGACAATCTCAACCCGTCCGAAGGTCAATTAGTGCTGCCCGGCATCGATGAATTTAGCGTTGAAATTCCGAAAGGCACCCACGAGGACGACAGAGAGAAAGAATATTCTGGTGCTCTGCCGAAAGGACTTTATATAAAACTTGGACGATATACAAGGGAAAGAAAAAACATTAATAATTTTAATAACAATGCAGAAAATTTTGATTTTAACGAGCTTGAAGCGCATATTCCGCTCCCGTAAAAATAAAAATAATAAAAGACGTGCATTTGTTTTAGTCAGCGTGCTAATGCTGGGCATGTTATTAATTTCATGCGCGACGGCTTTCGCGTGGTTCGTCCGCACTCAAGTGCGCAGCGTAGGCCGCGAGCGTGAGAACTTAACAAACAGAAGCATGGCGACCGTAATAATTAATTCAGTCATGGGGATAATGTCTGATTTTGCATCGGAAGCTGAGTACGACAGCCCGACTCAAAGATGGTATCAGCCTTTTGTGCTTCCCTTTGAAGATTTAGGCATTTGGACTCTAAAAATAACTCCGCTTGATGATAAAATCCCGATAAGAAATTTATTCCTGCCGGACGGGAATACCATGCGCCACGAATTTGAGGAGCCTTTCCGCAACATGCTTGAAAAAATCGGGCACAGGGAGCTTGAGTTATTAATTCTTGATTTTCTCGACCGCAACACGCGGGCAAGAGTCGGAAGTGTCGAGCGCGAAAATTTCATAAACCGCGGGCCTTTTGACATTTCAGAACTTTTGATACTAAGCCAGGATCTGCGGCCTGAAGTTCTTTACGGCGACGACTCTAATTTAGGCATAGCCGATTACTGCACGGTCTTTAGCGAAGGGAAAATAAATCTTAACGTTGCGCCCGTCCATGTTATGGAACTTATGCCCGGACTTGACGAGCGCGGACTTGCGGAGCGTGTGGCGCAGGTGCGTGAGGAAGAGCCCATAAGAAATTTAAAAGACGTTCAGTCTCTGCCCGGAGCATCTCCGAGAACCGCTACGCTGTTGACTAATTTAGCAGGATTTAAGAGCAGATATTTTGAAGTGAGCATAGAGGCTCTTGAAGACGACGGCACGGGCGGAACGTCATTTAATATAATATTCGACCGAAATACAAAGCAGATTGTTAAGTGGGAGGAAAGTTGACAGCCAGTAATGAAGAAGCCGAATTTTAATTTTAACTTAAATAAATTTAGTTTTAATTTTACGAAAAACTCATCAAGCGAACTTTTTGTCAACACTGAATTTCGCAGAATTATAGAAAAAACAGATATTGTTCACGACAAAGAAACCGGCGCGGAAGAAAAAATAACGCGAAAATCCGTCCGTGTAGTCTCGTCAAGCATAAACGCACGAAAAAATTATATTACTCTTGTCCCGATGAAGTCCCTGTCGCAGGAGGATTTTTCTTTTCCGTTCTCTAACTTCTCAAAAATCCGCGAGGCTTTGAGGCTTCAGGTTATGCCCTTTTCCGCCGCAGGAGAGCTTGAAATTTTTCCTGTAGTTACCTCACACGTCGGGCGCGGAGTAAACGGCATAGTCTGGTATGTTTCGCCCGAAGAACTTGACATTCCGGCGGACTTTTATGAAAACGGAGTAACTAATAAAACTTGGCCCGCACCGCTGCCTTTTGTATCACGGCTTGAAGAATATAACGGCAACGGCGTAACAATGTGGATCGACGAAGAAAATATTTCGTCAATTCTCTGGCAAAATAACAGGCCGGTTTTATCACGGTGGCGAAAATATACTGACGACTCTTCGCGTGATAAAGAGCTTGCGTGGTACGATAATTACTGCAATGTTAGGGAACTTCAGCGCGGCGGCAACTTTATATTAAATGCCGGCGGAGATTACGATGAAGAACCTGACGAAGAATTTGTCGATATGATCAACGACAGCATAAAAATATGTCCATGGATCGCTGATGTAAATTTATCTCGTACTGCCATTGAGGGCGCAAAAGATTTAGAACGCACGGTCAGGCTTCTAACCCGTGTTGCTTCTTGGCTGCTGGTGTTCGGAGTTTTGACGCTTGGAACAGGTTTATTAAAGTGGATACAGCTTCAAAATCAAACTCAGGCCGTCCGCACGCGCTCAGAAAATTTTTATAGACAGACTTTTGATCCCCAGCACACAGGGAGAATTTCAAACCCCGTTACTCTTGCAAGAAATAAAATTTCAGAAATTGCCGGCACCGGAAACGAGGGCCACCCGTTAGAAGAAGCCTTAGCGGACATAGGAGAAATCTTTACGACGAATAAAGGGCTTAATGTAACTCTCGATATAATACGCTACAACGGCGATGGCATCGACTGCACGGGCTCCGCTCCGGACATGACGACTATATTAAATTTTCGCAAGGCTTGGGACGAATACGCTTCAGTCGCTCAGGTAGATAATACTCAATTTGTTTCCGGCGTAGGCTACAGGTTTGATTTACGTGTAAGGTGGTAATTAAGAAATGGCGTTAAATTTTGATTCAGCTTTGAATAATGCAAAAAGCGTTTTGCGCGGCGAAGCTCCCGGCTCCATAAACTTTTTAATCGTTGCTTTGTTAATGCTTTCGGTGTGGGTAGGCGTTTCATTTGTCCATAACATGACCAAGCAAAGCCAGACGGCTCTGAGCTCACAGCAGGGACGCTGGAGGACTCTTCTAATGCTTGCGAATGAATATAAAACTCTCGCGCCTAAGGCAGGGAATAATAATTCTAGCAACAGAAATGTTGATGTCCCGGCAGTCTTTGCCCAAGTGTCAGAAAAAATGAAATTAGGAAGCCGCGTAAACAGAATTACTCCCGACGGAAGAAATCAATCCGTTGAAATTAACAGGCTTTACGCAGAAGAGCTCGCGGAACTTCAAAAAGAATTAGCCTCGCGGGGCGTAAGATTTATAGCTGCTGAACTCCGCGCCCTGCCAGCAGGAAGTGAAAGACTCGTAACTCTTGCGGCGATAATAGGCCCGATGAACTAATAACAGGCAGGAGTTAGGAGTTAGGAGGCAGGAAGTAAAAAATGAAAAAAATTAACAGTGCTATAAAAATTTTATTATTTATCATTGCTTTTTTTTGCTCTCTCTATTATTTTCTTGAGTGGGGAGCATTAGGAAAATTTATCATGTCAATGGCTCACGGCAGACTCGAACGTGCCGGAATGAGAATGAGCTACTCCGACGTTACAGGCGAACAGGACGGCTTCACTATTCATAATCTTACGCTCAACGGCATGGCTAACGTTTCATTAGCTTCAATAACGATAAAGCCGCAAATAATTTCGAGCGTTGCGAGCCTTGCGCCTGTTTGCGAAATAAATTTTACGGGAGCTAACGTCCGTCTCGGTCAAAATATTAATTTAGGGGACGGAGGTTTTTTAATGACGGCCGGACGCGGTGAAGTGCTTTTAGAAAATTTGAGAACTAACGGAGATTTTTCGCTCAACGGCTATTTGACGATCAACACAGCCACTATGAAACTTGGCCGCACAGAAGCAAGATTAAACGTTCCTGACAGCTTCGCGCAGAATATGAACATGCTGAAAGGTTTTTTGCCGTTAGTCCAGGACGGCGGACGCTGGTACTTGAGAAGACAATAAGAATTTAGAGGTTAGGAATGTTTGAAAAAATAAAAGACATATTATCGAATATAAATTTTACGAATATTACGGAAAGAATAAAATCTCGCGGAACTGATAAAAATTTATCTGACGATGAGCAGGAACAGAAAGGGAAAATTTATTCGGCGTGGCTTTTCGTAGTTCCTGTTTTAATCGGTCTTATTCTTGGCCGTCTTGCAAGCGTCGGGCTGGGCTTCGGGCTTGGAGCTTTCACGAGTAACGCCGGAGTTGTCGATGCCGCCGTTACAGAAGCGAACACCGAAGCGGCACAGCGCGAAAAACAGAAGGGCCTTGACGGTTTTCTAGCGTCTAATCCGTTCCATATATCGCCGCAGAAGCCTGCGACTGAAGCACCTAAGGAACCGCCTAAGCCGCCAGAGCCTAAAGAGCCCGAATCGCGCCTTGAAGATTTAATTTTGCGCGGAACTCTGCCCGGAGTCGGAGCATGGGTCGAAAATAAAGGCAGCCTGAAATTAATGCTGATCGGCAACGAGATTGAACGCTATAAATTAAAGAGCGTGCAGTATACCGAAGTCGTGTTTGAACAGGGAAAAAATTTAATCACGAAATATATAACTTACGGGCCTGTGGCTGCGCCGGAGAAAAAAGCCGAAGCCCCAAAAACTGCTCCTGCTCCCCAAGCTGCCGCGCCTGCTCAGTCAGGAAATGTCGTGGCCGCCGCTCCGGGAGGACAGGAGGGGCAGGTCTCAAGCGAGACAGTTCAACAGCTCGTTCAAAATCCTTTTGATGAACTTAAAAGAATACGCATAAGGCCAAGCGAAACAGCCGGAGGTCTTGAAGTTCAATGGATACAGAACGACAGCATATTAAAGCGTCTGGGCGTTCAGAAGGGCGATGTCATTCGCTCCGTAAACGGTATTCCTTTTACGAACATGGGCGACATAGCTAACTCGATTAACTCCTTAATGAACAGCGAACGCTTCGATGTTGAAGTTACACGCAACGGAAAACCGGAAGCTCTCCGCTACGTCGTACGATAATAAAAATGAATAAAGAAAAAGGCTTTACGTTAATGGAAGTGCTGGTTGCTTCGGCGATTGCAGGGCTTGTAATCACGGCAGGCTTCAGATTAATCGGAATGTCGTATAAGTTAATGAGCGAAATTGAAATAGAGCGTCAGCTAATCGAAGCGGCGCGTGATATATGGCTGCGTTTCAGAATTGATGAGGACATGCCCGAAAATGGAACTGACGACAAAAAAAATATCACGTGGAGAAGCGAGCGCATTTCAGTGCCCGTTGATGATTATGAGCTGAAATACAGGCGCGTTACGGTAAGCCTCCCGGACAATCGCTCGACGGTAATCTATGTTACTGAATAGAACTTAGCCGAATAATATTATATAATTTCAGTTAGGAATGAGGAATGAGGAGTGAAAAAACCGCTTTGAATTTTAGCTTCAAAAAAGTTTCATTTACATTAATATTTATAATGACTATAACTCAGTGTTCTGAGGCCGCTACAAGGCGTGCGACAAGGAATACGAATAATAATACAGCAGCGGCTTCGTCCGCTTCAAATTCTAATGCGAATATGACAGCGGAGGACGAGAAAAATTTAATGCAGGCAGCGCAGGCTATGAAAAGGTCCGGGCTTGTTCAGTTTAATTTCAAGGATATGGATCTGGTTCGCTTTGTGCGCTTCATGTCGGAAATTTTAGACGAAAATATAATCGTGCCGCCAAACGTCAACGCGAAAATAACAATCATTTCTCCTCACCCTGTTACTGTAAGAGAGTCCCGCGAGGTTATGCTCTCGACCCTTCAAATGTATAACTTCTCGCTTCAGAATATGGGAAGTTATTCAATAGTGAGACAGGGCGGTGTCAGTCCGTCGCCTAATGTTTATCGAGGAAGGACGGGGCCGGGCTTCGGCGAGGAGACGGTAACTTACATAGTCCCGTTAGATTATGTCAGCGTTGAGAGCGTTCTGCCGGCGTTGCAGCAGTCATTAGGGCAGGCGATTATAGCTTTGCCGGTCGGAAACGGACGCGATATTATGCTTCAGGGACGCGCTACGGACGTTAATAAAGGTATTCAATTACTGCGAAAAATGGACACTCCTAACAGTGCCAGAATAAGCAGAACTTTTGAACTTGTTTACGGCGACCCTGCGACAGTTGCGGCACAGCTGAATGCCATTGCCCAGACGAGCGGACCTCTTCAAGGGCTGAACGCTATAGCCGACGTTCCAAGCAAGAAAATTATTTTGGTGGGAAGCCGCAGCGCGATTGACCATGCCGCAAGAATGATAGCGGAACTCGACGTTGACTCAAAGATCGGAGATTTTCATATTTACAAATTAAAAAATATTGACGCTACTGTAGCGTCTGAGCAAGTCGCTAAAGTTTTGGCATCAACTGCTACAATGCTGGGCTCTGATGCGGCGAAATTTCCTGCTACGGTCGTTCCTGACGTTGCTACAAACAGTTTGATTTTTGCGGCCACGCAAAGGCAATTTGATTCGCTTGTGCCTATTCTTGACGCGATTGACATACAGCCGCGCCAGATTTTGCTGAGAGGATTTATCGCTGAAATCAACGTTACCAATCTTGAAAACAACGGTATAGACTGGTCAATAATCGGCGGTCAGATGTGGGACGATTTATTGCTCGGAGGCAATGTATCATTAGGAGAGAGCGCGGTGCCTTCACAGTTTATGACGTGGTTCAACGAATTATCTAAACGCGAAGAATTATTAGACAGAAACGGCTCAACTTATTCAATAACAAATTATAACCCTATGGGCTTGATGTATGCCACGATTGATTTATTAAGACGTTATAACGCCGTTAATATTCTTTCTGTTCCCCGTCTGATGTGTACGGATAACAAAGAAAGCTCGTTCCAAGTCGGTCAGGTTATTCCCGTTTTGAAAGGCTCCACGTCGGATTTATCAAATCCAAACGCGATACAAAACAATTTTGATTATAAAGATACGGGATTAACTCTCACGGTAACGCCTCATATACGTTCGGGAAATTTAGTCGCTATGGATATTAAGCAGACTACGGAAGACGTTATGAGCGCGGCAGGAGACCCAACGCCCAGAACATCAAAGCGCGAAGTTAATACTTCGGTTGTTGTCGGAGACGGCGAGACAATAATTTTGGGCGGCATGATTAAAGAGACAGAACGAAATTTGAAGCGCAGAGTGCCGGGACTTTCGTATATACCGTTAATCGGCGGTCTTTTCCAGAAAGTTTCAAAAGAGAAAGAAAAAGTTGACTTTGTAATTTTCTTAACGCCGCAGATAATCGAAAATCAGGACCAGATGAGAGCTGTTACTGTAAACGCGGCAGGGTTCTCAAATAAATTTGACTTGAGGACAAACAAAGACGTAAGCGTTGATGTTGACATGAGCGATGTAGAAGCCGACATTGACTCGAGATTCAGAGACATGTACCAGAAGAGCTTGAGGAGGAAGTAAATGGCAGAAAATAATTTGCCGCCTCTTCCTGAAGCCAAAGAAGTATCAAATCTTTTGCCGGACGGTTTCGGGCTTGACGTGCTGCGTCAGGCTCGTATTGTTCCGTTGAGGATTGATGACGGCGTTTTAATAATAGGCGCGGTGAATTTCGATTCGTGGGGCAAAGCTCAAATGCTGGGTACTGCGCTTGGCTATCCGATTGATTTAGAAATCCGTGATGAAAAAGAAATCAGCGATTTGTTAAGAACTTTGTATGACTTGAGGAGCGTTGCCGCTGACGAGGCCGCTAAAAATATCGAGGGCATTGACTATATCGATGACTTAACACGCGAAGATTTTTTAAGCGACTCCGTTGATGTCCCTGTTATAAGGTTGGTAAACGGGCTTTTTGTTGACGCTTTGAAGCAGCGCGCTACAGATATTCACGTCGAGCCGTACGAAGATGAAGTCTTGATAAGATTTAGGATTGACGGAGTTTTGCAGGACAGATTAAGGCTTCCGCGTTCTAATCAAGCACCATTGACGAGCCGCATTAAAGTTATGTCGCGAATGGATATAGCCGAGCATATGGCACCGCAGGACGGCAGAATTGGTATCACAGTCGGCGACAGAGCCGTAGATATTCGCGTTGGCTTAGTGCCCACACAGTACGGCGAAAGAATTGCAATGCGTCTGCTTGATAAGGGGCACGGCCTGATGACTCTCGAAGATTTAGGCATGGAGCAACGAGAGCGCGACATCATGAACGATTTAATTCACAGACCGCACGGAATGATTTTATTC
>JAFSXR010000003.1 GCA_017443985.1 Synergistaceae bacterium | reverse complement strand
ATGACGGCCAAAAATTATTTGTATTCCCTCAAGCTCAAGCCCTTTTGCCGCTGCTGGCTCTGCCGTGTAAAAAATGCTTCCTGCCGCGATTAGCGTTAAAGCCGCTGCTAATTTTTTCTTCCCGTTTTTCATTTTTATCTTCTCTCCTTTTGCTTTATATTTTTTTAAGTCATAACTCCTGCCTGAGTTCGCTGATAGAATAACAATAAATTATGAACGTAAAATGAAATAAAAATGAAATTTTTGTGAAAGGAGAAAATTTTTTATGAAAATCTTAATCGTTGAGGACGAAGCCTCAATCGCTGAAGTGGTCAGTGCTTACGCAAAACGCGAGGGCTACGAGACTGTGATCGCTTCGGACGGCTTAGAGGCTCTTGAAATTTTTGAACGCGATGAAATTGATTTAGTAATTCGTGATTTAATGCTGCCGAAATTGAACGGCGAGGAGGTCTGCCGGAGGATACGCGAAAAATCTTCTTCAGTGCCTGTAATAATGCTCACGGCAAAATCGAGCGAGGCCGATGTAGTTTACGGACTTGACACGGGAGCAAACGATTACGTCTCAAAACCTTTCAGCCCCAGAGTTTTAATGGCACGCATACGGGCGCAGATGAGGCCGAAAGAAAGCCGCGATAATATTGCTTCAGGCTTGTACGCTGACGGAAGAATAGAAATCGACCCGGAGCGCGTGGAAATTCGCAAGGACGGCGTGTCAATTCCCGTAACGAAGAGCGAATTTTTAATCTTCTCGACGCTCGTATCAAGACCCGTCCGCACGTGGTCAAGGGAGGAAATTATCCGCACCGCGCTTGGCGATGATTATGACGGCTTCGACAGAACGATAGACACATATATAAAAAATCTGCGCAAAAAATTAGCCGAACCCGGCCACGAAAACGGCTGGATTAAAACCGTATACGGCTTCGGCTACAGATTTGACGATGAAAAATAAATCGCTGCGCAGACATTTTCTCGCGCTTTATGTTTTGCTTGCAGTCTTGAGCGGAATTGTCGTGCCCGTGCTTGGCCTCCACTTGAGCGTAAACGCCTTCAGAAATTATCAGATTCAACGGAGACAGGCCGACCTCGAAAATCTCGGAGAGTCCCTTACTAAACTTTACGAGGAAGAGGGCGGAACATGGAAACGCCGTCGCGTGATGGACATTCTGCACCCCGCGCCTCAATGGTTCGGAATGACGATAACTTTAATCGACAGAAACGGCCGTGAAATTTTCACGCTGAAGCCGATCCAGATGACCCACAGGGGACACATGAACGTTAATAGCAATGAAAGTGATAATACTTCAAATTCAGAGCATATAACTTTGAAACTCGGAGGCGAAAAAAATATAGGCCGTCTTGAAATTGAGCGCAGACTTCCGAGCGGACGCTACGAAAATTCTTTTATAGATTATTTATTGCGCTACACAATGGCCGGAGCGTTGATAATGATTTTATTTGCCTGCGGTGTCGGGTGTTTTGTCGCGGAAAAATTGAGCCGTCCCGTCATAAAAGTTATTGAGCGTACGAAAAAAATTGCGAAGGGCGATTATGAAACTTCTGAAAATCTTTTGCCTGTCGGAATTAAAGAGCTTGACGATTTAATTAAAGGAGCTGAAAATCTTGCACGCGCTCTTGCAGGCCAGGAAAAGCTGCGCCGCCGTTTAATGGTCGATGTAGCTCACGAGCTGCGAACGCCTTTAACTGTCGTTAGAACTCAGATTGAAGCTATAGCCGACGGAATTTTAGAGCCAACGCCCGAACGCTTGGAATTATGCACGAATGAAATAAACAGGCTTGGAAGTTTAATTGAAAATGTCGAAGCCCTGACGCGCCTAGAGGGAGAGTCGCTCGAAATTCACACGGGAAAAACGGACATGAAAAAATTTTTAGAGCCTGCGCTTGAAAGTTTTGAGCCGGTTTTCGAGAGGGCCGGAATAAATTTTTCAGCCGAGCTTGAAAATAATTTATTCTGTGAAATTGACGGAGATAAATTCCGCCACGTAATTGATAATCTTCTCTCGAACGCTCTGCGCTACACGAACAAGGGCGGAAAAGTCAAGACAAAATTATTTTCGACGGGCGATAAAATTTTTATTGAGGTCAGCGACACAGGGATAGGGATTTCAGAAAAAGATCTGCCGAATATTTTTGAAAGATTTTATCGGGCGGACGAGTCTCGCGCAAGAGTTACAGGCGGCAGCGGTGTCGGGCTTGCGATTGTCAAAGCCACCGTTGAAGCTCACGGCGGAACAATAACAGCTCAAAGCGTAAAGGGCGAGGGAAGCACCTTCAAAATTTCTTTGCATAAAGCCTAAAAAAAAATTAGGGGCAGATGTACCGCTCCTAACTCTTAACTTTCTTGTTATTCAATTCCGTATTCTCTAAGTAATTGCCTGTAACGCTGTTCGACTTCGTTGAGTTTGGGCTCCTGCCTCGAAGGTGCAGGCGCGCTCGGTCTCGGTACGGCCGCTTGTGTGGCCGGTGCAGTAACCTGCTGAGGAGGCGGAGCGTATTCAGTCTGTGATGACGATGACGAACTGTCTTCGCG
The DNA here is from genome assembly GCA_017443985.1 of Synergistaceae bacterium. Classification (GTDB taxonomy): domain Bacteria; phylum Synergistota; class Synergistia; order Synergistales; family Aminobacteriaceae; genus JAFUXM01. The sequence goes on along the minus strand of JAFSXR010000003.1, from coordinate 32,243 downwards.
TTCTTTGCTCTCAAGTTTTGCAAGATAGGAGTCGTCCTGATCAACTAAGAAAAGTCTCGGCCCTCTAGGATCTTCCTCAGCTGCTCTATAACTTCCGCCGTGAAGAGGACATGATGCCGACGGCGATTTTCCTTTAGGGAAGAATAACGGGACAGCAGCGCAGCCGGGACGTGCTAAGTATCCTGAACTTCTGCATATCGAAACTTTGCTGACGTTCACCCACGCAGGGGGAGCCTCAAAATTTTCCGGCGTTGACATTTCCTGCACAGCAAAGCTCATAAATTTTTTCCAGACCGGTGCCGCGATCGTGCCTCCGAAGGCGCGCCTTCCCATAGTTTTATGGTCATCGCGTCCGGCATACACAGCCGTAGTTAATCCCGGAACGCCTCCGACAAACCATGCGTCTATAAAATCGTTCGATGTTCCCGTTTTTCCAAAGACGTTTATTTTTTGCAGAGCCGCAGGTTTTCCCGTCCCTGCCCTCACCGCGTCCTGAAGCATTGAGCGTATCGCATAAGCCGTCTCCGGGTTCATTGCCTGACTCGATGCCGTCTCGCGCTGCTCTAAAATATTTCCGTCGCGGTCGCGTATCTCGCGTATCATTAACGGCACAATTCTTTTTCCTCCGTTGTTGAAGCAATTAAAAGCCACTGCCATTTCTAACGGAGTTAAACTCGCCGAGCCTAATGCGACGGATAAATCATTCGGCAGATATTTCGTCTCTATTCCCATGTTGCGTGCCATTCTGACTATCGCGTCAGTTCCGATAAAAGCCGCCACTCTGACAGCAACGGTGTTTAATGAACTCGTCAAAGCTCTCTGCAAAGTAACCTCGCCCGAATATCCGTTGCTTGAGTTATGAGGTGACCAACCCTTGCCGCGTCCTCCGGGCTGCTTGAAAGTTATCGGAGCGTCAAGAAAATGATCGCTGGGCATAACGTCCTCTTCCACCGCCGCCGCGTAAACTATAGGCTTGAAACTTGAGCCGGGCTGTCTTATTGCCTGAGTGGCCCTGTTAAATTTGCTCTCTCTGAAATCTTTTCCGCCGACCAGAGCCAAAACTTCTCCCGTGTCGGACTCAAGGCACACTAACGCGCCCATGATATTTTTATTGAGACCCTGTATAGCCTCGCGGGCCTTATCCTGTAAATTTATATCGAGCGTCGTATAAATCTGCATGCCGCCGCTGTATACTTCGTCCTTGCCGTATTTCGGCAGCAGGTCATTAAATAATAAATGCGACACAAAATAAGGAGCGCGGTTATATTCTTCGGCTTTGTTCGGGCGGCTTCTAAATTCTAATTCTTCGTCATAAGCGGCCTGACGCTGTTCGGGCGTGATCCAGCCTAAAGTTTCCATTCGGCCAAGAACGTAATTTTGTCTTGCCTTAGCGTTGCTCAAACTGCTCAACGGGTTATAGCGTCCCGGGTTTGCGATTAATCCGGCAAGAATTGAAGATTGAGCCAAGTCCAAATCTTTGGCTGACTTGTCAAAATATGTCCGTGCCGCTGTCTCTGCTCCCCAAGCTCCGCGCCCGAAGTTAATCGTATTCAGATAAAGCTCAAGAATTTTATCTTTAGGGAAAAGTTTTTCGAGCCTCATCGCGATAATAATCTCTTTTGCTTTTCTCGTTATGCTCTTTTCGTGCGTCAAAAATAAATTTCTCGCAAGCTGCTGGGTTATTGTGCTGGCCCCCTGAATTTTTCCGCCCTCAACAACGTCTGTCCATAAAGCGCGCATGATAGAGCCTATTCTAATTCCGCCGTGCTGATAAAATGCAGAGTCTTCCGCCGCTAAAACCGCCCTCACAAGTTCAGGAGAAATTTGATGAAGTTCCAAAGGCGTTCTATTTTCTATAAACAACCGCGCAATAACTTCGCCGTTCCTGTCATATAAAATTGACGGCAGACTGCTCTTTGGGTTAGCAAGTTCAACCATGCTCGGAAGATCTTCGGAAAGTTTCACGACGTACCACGCTACGCCTGCGCTCAACGCTCCCGTCGCAAGCAAGATTACGATCAATATAGTAGCGAATATTATTTTTAAGATTGAAATTCTTTTTTTCTTTTTCGGTCTGGATTTTTGAGGAGCAGGCCGGTCTCGTCTCTGGCCTTGAGTTTGCCGCTGTCTCTGCTGTTTTAACAAAAGAATTTCATCGGGACTCATTCTAAAATTTCTTTTATCTCCGTCAGGATTTTCGCGGAAATTATTTCTCTCGTTCATGAAAAATTTTTAACCCTTTCATTTTATAATTTCTCCGCGCAAATAATAACATAAAAAGTTAGGAGTTAGGAGTTAGGAGTTGGGGAAACTCTGCTATAATTTAATACGTAAAAAGAATGAACGGAGAGTAATTATAAATGCGTAAAATAAAATTTTTCTTAGCTATGGCTCTATGTGTATTTTTATTTTCAGGCTGCGGAGGGAGTAAAGACAGTTCGAGCTCATCATCTTCTTCAACGTTACATAGTAAAGTTTCGGGAATTTTAACCGGCACTTGGGTTTTTGACGAGAGCTCCGGCTATTCAGGCAAAGGCGTTATAACCGGGACAACTACGTCAATATATTTGGCTCACGTTACGGATTTGAAGGCGGCCTTTTCCGATATATCATTCGCAACGAGCGCGGACGAGTCCGCCGGGACAGCGAGCGTTTTTTATTCGCACACTGTTTCAGCGAGAGACGCGAACTTAAATTCTTTGGGCAATTTAACAATCAGGAGCTACACATCTTCGAGCGCGACGACAAAGACTCAAAATATGATACTTACGCGCATAACCGACGATGAATGGACACTCAGCTACGGCTCTGTAACGATTATCATTAATTTCATTTCAGGCTCATCAAATAAAATTAATATTCAAATAAGCGGCACGGGGTATCTTTCTTCAGTCGGCTCATATTGCGATTACACTGTCGAATGTTCAATGATTAAGACAAGCTCAACGCCGACGACCGACGATGAATCTACGGACGAAGAAACAGACACGACAGACACAACCGTCTCAGAAATTCTTGAGGGCAACTGGAAATTAATTACAGAGGACGAAGCCTCAGCGACAAGCACGACGAAGGGGACCGACAGAGTTTTAACGCTCAAGCTCGCGACTGACATTTACATGAAAATTGCATCAATCAATCTTGAAGCGGACAGCAGCACAACTTCCCAGACAGGCACGGCAAAAATTACTTACGCTCAAAAATGGACAGCGTTCGATGAAAATGAAGTTCAGCAGGGAAATGCCGGAGATTTTTCTTTCAGCAAGGACGACACGATGAAAATAGCTAAAGTTTCCGACGGCGTGTGGCGAATTGAAGACATCAACAACGCTAACGAAAACATCGTGATAACTATAACGTCAGCTACGGAAATCAGCACAGTATGGCAGGGAACAGCTACGACTTTGGACAACGACAGCTATTATTATTCAATAACGAGTTCGTTCAGAAAAGAATAAAAAATTTGTACCGTAATTAAATTTAAGCTGCAGCTTCTAAAAATTATTAAAGGAGCTGTAGTTTTTTTGCTCTAAAAATTTTTTGCATATTGACTTAGTAGGTTATTCATGTAATAATCTGCTCATCAAAAAAAATTTTAACGAGGTGAAACAAGCAATGTTTAATAGTAATTATGAAACATTAAAGGCCATTCACGAGGGCTTTGCTTGTTGTCGCCGTTTCCCATTCTAAAAAATTTCCATTTAACTTAATTTTTTTGCAGACAAATTTTTGTACGTATTCATAAAATCAAAAGGAGAGATTTTTTATGTCAAAGATTTATATGTCTATTGACCAGTTAATCGGCCGCACACCGCTGCTTGAACTCACTCGGATTGAAAAACACTTCGGGCTTAATGCAAAAATTTTTGCAAAGCTGGAATATTTTAATCCGGCAGGAAGCGTCAAGGACAGAGTAGCAAAAGCAATGATTGATGATGCTGAAGCATCAGGAAATCTCAAACCCGGCAGTGTCATCATCGAACCTACAAGCGGCAACACCGGCATAGGGCTTTCATCAGTTGCGGCGGCTCGCGGTTACAGAATAATAATCGTAATGCCCGAAACGATGTCAATCGAGCGAAGAAAATTAATGAAGGCTTACGGCGCGGAACTTGTTTTGACTGAAGGCTCAGAGGGAATGGCAGGCGCAATTAAAAAAGCCTCAGAGCTTGCGGCTGAAATTCCCGACAGTTGGATTGCCGGACAGTTCGTCAACCCTGCAAATCCTAAAATTCACGAAGATACGACAGGCCCGGAAATTTGGCAGGATACTGACGGCAAAGTTGATATGTTTATAGCCGGAGTTGGGACGGGCGGAACTCTCACCGGGGCTGGAAAATATCTCAAACAGCAAAACCCGGGCATCAAAATTATTGCTGTTGAACCGGCAGGCTCTCCCGTCCTCTCGGCAGGAAGAAGCGGTGCGCATAAAATTCAAGGCATAGGCGCAGGTTTTGTCCCTGAAGTTCTGAATACCCGCTTATATAATGAGATTTTTCTTGTGAATGATGATGACGCTTTCACAATGGGAAAATTAATCGGAAAGATTGAGGGCTTTTTAGTGGGAATTTCTTCGGGCGCGGCGTTGTATGCAGCTGTCGAAGCAGCCAAGAGAGCGGAGAACGCAGAAAAAAATATCGCGGTGATTTTGCCTGACACTGGCGAACGTTATTTATCTACAGCACTTTTCAGTGAATAAGTCATGAATTTTTTAGAAGAGGCTTTAAGTTTTACTGAAAACGAATTAGAAATTTTAACGGCAGAAGACGAATTTAATTACAACGGAATTAAAGACCGCGCTGAAAAATCGTTTATAAAAATTCAAGCGGCGATGTTTCCTTCGCATGTTAATAGCGAGGCCAAGAGCATTGCGGAAAATTTAAGATCGGCTTGTGAAAATTTAATTCACGCGCTCAAAAAAATTTTTAATAATAATCATAATGAAAACAAAGCCGAAGAAATTGCAGCGAATTTAATAAAAAAACTTCCTGATATACGCAAAATTTTATTGACAGATATAACGGCGGCATATCAGGGAGACCCTGCCGCGAAAACTCCTGATGAGATAATTCTTGCTTATCCTGCTTTTATTGCCATGAGCGCGTATAGAGTTGCTCATGAGCTTTATATTATGAAAGTCCCGTTAATTCCAAGAATAATAACGGAATATGCTCACAGACTCACTGGAATAGATATACATCCGGGAGCTTCAATAGGCGAATATTTTTTCATCGATCACGGGACGGGAGTTGTTATCGGCGAAACTTCGACGATCGGAAATCACGTGAAAATTTATCAGAATGTTACGATAGGCGCGAAAAGTTTTGCGGTTGAACCTGACGGAACTTTAGTAAAAGGAATTAAGCGGCACCCTGACATCGGGAACAACGTAATAATTTATGCAGGCGCGACAATTTTGGGCGGCGAAACCGTAATCGGCGACAACTGCGTGATCGGAGGCAACGTGTGGCTGACTCATTCCGTACAGCCTGGAAAAATTATAGTTAGGAGCGAGGAATAAAATTAACTCCTAACTTCTAATTTCTATTTTCTAGCTAATCATAATTATCAGCAAGCGCACTCGATTGTCTGACTGTTACGGTCTTTGTGTAGCAGGCAAACGCCATATCAAGAAAATCTTTATTCGGCTTCGGAGTTATGAAACTCACAACGGGGACGATAACAAATCCTGCAAGCATACAAAAAGCTCCGGCGTTAATCGGCGACTGAAGCATGACGGGAAAATCCGGCCTCATAAAAATATTTGCTGTCATTACGACGCTTGAAAAAATAAAATTCACCCAGCACGAAATTTTTGTTACGCCCTTCCAGTACAAACTGTACATGAACGGCGCAAGAAACGCTCCTGCCAGTGCGCCCCACGACACACCCATTAACTGGGCTATGAAAGTTACGTTTGATTTATATTGAATCAACGCAAGCACAACGGAAATTATTATGAAAATCACGATTAAAATTCTCATGATTAATAATTGCTTCTTCTCGTCCATGTCCTTTATTACATGGCCTTTTAATAAATCAAGAGTTAATGTCGAGCTTGACGCAAGAACTAACGACGAGAGCGTTGACATTGAAGCAGACAGCACAAGAATTACGACGACACCGAGCAAAATATCAGGAAGCCCCGATAACATTACGGGAATGACTGAGTCGTAGCCCTCCGCAGGAACTCCGAGCCCGGCCGGGTCTAACTGTGCCGTGAATAAACGCCCGAAGCCGCCTAAAAAATAACAGCCTCCCGCAACAACAAGCGCGAATAAAGTTGAAATTACTGTGCCTTTTGTGATGTCGCTTTCATTTTTTATAGCGTAAAATTTCTGCACCATTTGAGGAAGTCCCCAAGTTCCTAAGCTCGTTAAAATTACGACGAACATTAAATTAATCGGGTCAGGCCCAAAGAACGAAGCGAAAATTCCCGGCGATTTTGCCAAGCGTGTAGCGGCGTGAGCATCAGAAATTTCTGCCAAGCCTGCGAGAGCCTCAAAGAGTCCTCCGCGTGATGAAATCACAGCAGCGATTACCGCGCTAATTCCGAAAAGCATTATTATTCCCTGAATGAAATCATTTATCGCTGTTGCCATGTAGCCGCCGGCGACGACATATATACCCGTCAGGACGGCCATAAAGATAACGCACACTGAATAATCTATGCTGAAGGCCATTCCGAAAAGACGGCTAAGACCGTTATATAAACTTGCAGTGTATGGGATCAAAAATATGAAGCAGATTATTGACGCGGCAATTTTCAGAGCGTTGCTTAAAAATCTTTTTCCGAAGAAATCCGGCATTGTCGCGCTTGAAAGATACTGGCTCATTATTCGCGTACGGCGGCCAAGAACAGCCCACGCCATCAACGAACCTATTACGGCGTTCCCAAGCCCTGCCCACGTTGCGGCAATTCCATAACGCCAGCCGAACTGCCCAGCATAGCCGACAAAGACAACGGCAGAAAAATAACTCGTTCCGTATGCAAACGCCGTAAGCCACGGTCCTACAGCGCGTCCGCCAAGCACAAAGCCGCTCACATCAGTTGAATGTTTACGGCAGTATAGCCCGATTCCGAGCATGACACCGAAAAAAATTACGACCAGAATAATTTTCATGAACATAATATTTTTGAAATCTCCTTAAAAATAAATAAATAATAAAAATTTTTCGACGGGAAATTTAGCGCGATTTTTTTTCAAAATCAATGCTCATAAAAGATTTATGATCACTTTTTTTTATAAAAATATGGGGCCGTTTTATTCAGCCCCGCTAACAATTACTTTCTGTAATATTTTTTAATCAAAAATTCTATGCCCATCTTCACCGGGACGATAAGCACTGCAAGAACGAAGCAGTTAAGCCACGAGTCTAAGCTCAACGCTTTAACGCTCAAAACTTCGCCGCCAAACTCGACGAACACCCACTGAAGAACAAATATAAATAACATCACGAGCACGCAGTTCTTAGATGAAGCCATTGAAAGCCCGTTGAAGGTTATCGACATCATAAACACGGCAAAAAGAGCTGTGCGCAAGTAAATTATATCGTCGGTCATGAATAATTTTTTGACTGGCCCGAAGAACATCACGGCCATGCAGATTAAAGTTACATAAGCCGCTCCGATCAAAATGTCATTTAACATTGAAGGCGTGATAATATTTTCGTCTCTGGGGATCGGCTTTTCGTTCATGTACTGATCGCGCGGAGGCTCTGACCCGAAGGCGATCGCCGCTAACGTGTCCATTGCAAGATTAATTAATAATAATTGAATGACCGTGAGCATGATATTTTGACCGAACAAAGGCCCTAAGAAGCACGTAACTACCGCCGCAACGTTCACAGTAAGCTGGAACACTAAAAATTTTCTGATACTCTTGAACATCGAACGGCCATATAAAATCGCTTTTGCGATTGACTTAAAATTATCGTCAAGGATTATAATGTCTCCGGCCTCCTTAGCAACTTCAGTGCCCGACCCCATAGCGAATCCGACATCAGCTTTTTTGAGAGCCGGCGAGTCATTAACTCCGTCGCCTGTCATTCCGACAACGAGATTTAATTCTTGAGCAATTTTTACAAGCCTGCTCTTATCCGAAGGCAATGCACGCGAAATTACACGGAGGTCAGGAAGAATTTTTTTCAGTTCCTCGTCAGATTTTGCGGCCATTTCCTGAGAAGTCATAGCAATTTCGTTCGAGCTTGAAATTAACCCGGCCTCTTTTGCGATTGCTACGGCAGTTTCTTTTCTGTCGCCTGTTACCATGACAACCTGAATACCTGCGGAGCGGACCTGCCTTATCGCGTCAACGGCTTCTTTTCTTACATTATCGCGGATACTAAGAACGCAGACAAGCTCCATTTTATTTTCAGCTTTCTTTGCAATAGCCAATAAGCGCATGGCTCTGTCGGCTTGAGCGTTGATATAGTCGTCAAGTTTTTTTCTGTCGGGAATATTTTTGCATTGAGTAAGAATTTTTTCGGGGGCGCCTTTGACATAGATAACGCCGTCATTAAATTCAACGGTTGACATTTTATTATCCGAATTAAACGCCGTGAATTTTTTAATATCGTTCTTGGCCTTCGAGATAATTTTTAATATGCTGGGGTTGTCTTTGAAGAATGACATCAAAGCTCTGTCGGTGCTGTTGCCGCCGATGACGTTACCGTCGCCTACGGTTGCGGAATTATTAACGCCTGCGCCGATGATTAAATCGTTCAATGTCTCGTTATCAAGTTCTTTCAATTCCGTGAAAACTTTTGCGTCCGGCATAGCAATTTCAGCTATGGTCAACCGGCCTTCGGTTATTGTGCCTGTTTTGTCGGTGAAAAGTAAATTAAGGCTTCCGGCGGTCTCAAGCCCGTTAATTTTTCTGACGAGGACGTTATCCCCTGCCATCTGCATAGACTGGAAAGACATTAACATTGACGTGAGCATAGGCAGACCTTCAGGAACTGCACACACAACGATAGTTACAGCGACTGTTACCGCGTCGATTAAAAGCCGCGCCCATGCATAAAAGTCTGACGGAAGATTTCCCGTTATTAAAGTCCTTAGCAAAATTCCAAGAACGATAGCTATTGCGCCCGTGTAGCCGAAAACTGAAATTTGTTTTGCGAGTTTTCCGAGTTTAACCTGCAGCGGCGTTTTTCTCTGAGCCTCCTGAACTTCGAGAGCCAATTCGCCGAATAAAGTTTTATCGCCGACGACGGAAACTTTCATGTAACCTTCGCCCGAACAGACGACAGTTCCGCGATAAGCATAATATTTATTGAGCAGGTCTTTAACGTCAAATTTTTCATCGGAAGCGTTAGGGATTTTCTCAGCCTCTTCGGTCTCGCCGTTCAAAGCGGACTGATCGACTTTTACAGCCCCGTCAATTAAAACTCCGTCAGCAGGAATTTTGTCGCCGGCCTGTAAAAAAATCACATCGCCCGTAACGACTTCGCTGACATGAATTTCATGAATGCTTCCGTCGCGTATTACTTTCGTAGTTTCTCCAGCTTCCTGCTGAGATTTCAGGAAGGAGGCTTTCTGTTCCTGCTGATATTCTGTGATTGAGGACACTCCGCCTGCGATTAAGACAGCCACGAAAATTCCGAAGGGCTCGAACCATTCTGCCCTGCCCATGAAAAATAATATTAACTGAATTACGAGTGCGCACAGCAAAATTATTATCATGGGGTCGGACAAATTATTAAGAAATTTTCTTGCGAGAGTTTCTCTGGGAAGTTCAGTCAAAACATTTGAGCCGTATTTAATGCGGCTTGTTTTTACCTCTTCTGAAGAGAGGCCCTGAATATTATTCAAATAAAATTCCTCCAGTTTTTTTATTATTAAAATTTATTTATGGTGGGCAAACTCCAGCCAATTTTCAAGAATAATGACGGCGGCGATTTTGTCAACGGTTTTTTTTCTTTTTTTTCGGGAAGTGTCGGCTTCGAGCAACGCCCTTTGAGCTATTACCGTCGTAAATCTTTCGTCATGAGTTATAAAATTTCTATCTAGATATTTAATTTTTAATTTTTCGAGAAGCTCTAAAATTTTTTCGGCGCGTTCGCTTTTTTTGCCGTCAGTCCGAACGGGCAGGCCAAGAACGATTAAAGACGGGTCATATTTTTTCAAACACTCGTCAAAATTTTTGAGCCATTCGTCATTTTCGACGTTCCACACGCCCAAGCCCTGAGCGATTATTTGATTAGGGTCAGAAATTGCCGCGCCTATTCTGACTGTGCCGATGTCGAGGGCCAAGACGCGGCCGGGATTATTATTTGAGGAGGTCATTCTTTCTCAGATACTCAATGAACTTTTGAACGATTAAAGCGTTGCGCTGGACTATATCGTTTTCGGTGAAGTCCTTAGCATTTTTAGCCAAGTCCTGAAGCTCTTTAATGGAAGTTCCGCCTATTGATTGACCGCGTGAATTTTTGAACCCCTTATAATATTTAACTTTATCCGCAAAATGATAATCGGAGGCGCGAATATTTATGTTGCCTTCCAGTAACGCCTTATTCCCTAATAACTCGATATTGCGTGGATTTGAAAAGCTACGGTCAAATTCAAGTCGTTTTTTTGCGTAAATGTGTTCAATTTGAAACGATTTATTCAATTCCAGCAGCTCTTGATTTTCATCGTTAAAAGCCCACCATGCAAGCATTGATTTAGTAATGGTGCGCGTATTAGTGAACACGTAATTTTTAATAGCGTTTTCGAGCTGATTCAAATCAATTTTATATTCCTTAAATTCAACTCTTTTATCATCGACAATATTAACCATCTCAGCATATATGGGAGTTCTGAGCGCGTTCACGCCGGGATTTATGAAAGAATATCCCCATATGAAAGCGGTGATTTTGTTCAGAAAATCATAAAACTTTTCCTCATCAAGCAAACCGTTCTCGCTCCTATTCCGAATATAATAAACTGACGTTATGTAAGTCCACATTCCGTTGGGGGCGTAATTCAAAACGAAAAGACGCTTGAGGATTTTATCCGAAAATCTTTCTTTGTCCTGCAAGGAAACGGACTTCCAAAAATTTGCAAGGTCAACGATGTTGTCGAACGTCGCACCATTTTTCAAAAGGGCATATGAATTTTTTTCGTAAAATTTTCGCAGAGCCTCTATTGTTGATGATTTGTTTTCCTGCCTTGCTCTCTCGTAGTACATATAACGAGTAAAAGCCTCGTCCATTGGAGTACCTACAATAGGATGATAAATTTCAGAAGAAACTTCTTCCAGCTCCTTCCAACGTTTGATAAATTTATCTTTGTTTTCAAGTTCTTTGTAATATTTATAGAGCTGAGACTTGAAAATATCTGCGTCAGATAACGGCTTGCCGCGATCGTTTAGGGTTGTGAAAATTCTCATCGCTGCTTCGGAGGAACTGGCCAAGATATCAAGGATTATACAATTTTTCAAAATTCTTGCGGAGAAGTGTGCTAAATAACCGTCATATTTTTGAAGAAACTCAGTGATTTTATTTTGAAAAAATCTGTAATTGTTGGCATAACGGCTTTTTTTGTCTTTTGAGATTGCGCCTGTTTTCAAAATTTCCTTGAAGTCTTCTTTTGCCTCATCTGTTGCTACTTCGGTCTCAAGTTTGCAAGAAGCCATATCCGGAGTATCATCAATTTCATCTGTTTTCCAAATACACGCCCCTATTTGGTCGCGAGCTTTAATGGAATTTTTATCTTGTTTCTTTTCAAATTCCGTATAAAATGCCCGAAGCAAAAGCATTAACGTTGTAAGACGCTGTTGTCCATCGATTACTTCTTTTGCGCTGTTCTCATTGGTAAAAGTAACAATCGGCCCTAAAAAATATTCGTTATTATCCCAATCAAATTTTTCAGGCTCATTATCAGGGAACGCAAACGTATATAAATCTGTCCATAAAGTACCGCACTCTTTATCGTCCCATTCATAAGGCCGTTGATAATCGGGAATAAGGAAATGCGTTCTATTGTCTTCAAAAAGTTGCTTAACTGTCTTGTCTTTTGTCTCTAATTTTGGCAATTTTTTCATGCTCCTTTCGTTAATTTTGAAAAATTCTCCCGTTATAATAACACATAAACAACGGGAGAACAAAATTATATTTCGTTGCTCATAGCTTTCACCATTTCCTCAATACGTTCAATAGGAAACGGCGGACAAGCTATCGGGTGCATTGCAATAGACATCAGCTTGACTGGATTGTCATCGGGCGCAACATGATTGGAACTTAAATGACCGCACCTTTTACAGCGATGAATAATTGCCCACTCGCCATTTTTCTTAACCCAAACGCCTATGGGTTCCATAATTCCTCCGCAGTCGGCTTCTCTGTCGCCCGGCTCGTTATCAAGATGAAGGCTCGATAGGCAATTATTGCAGTGATTTCTGTGCCTTTCACCATAAAGAGGCGGGCTGACTTTCCAGCCGCATTCTTTGCACGTAAAGCCGTCATTACAGGCGTGATTTTTGTAATAGCCTTTCTCAAACAGCTTCCTTTTATTTTCTCTGTTCAATTTCGCAAACCTCCAAAATAAAATTAAATTTTTTGTTATATCGGAGGTTCTGAGAGTTCTTACCTGCTCCAGACCTCCCAGCCTGAAGCAGTATCCAATAAATTAAATTTCAAAAAACATTCTCCTTTGTTATTTTTGAAGCTGACTTTTCACAAGTTCACGAATTTTTGTTAATGCTTCTTCGAGTTTCGCGCCCTCTCGTCCTCCGCCCTGAGCAAGATTTTTCCTGCCGCCGCCTTTACCGCCTAGAATAGCGCAGGCCTCTTTTACCAAAACACCGGCGTTAATTCCCATGTTGACGGCTTTGTCATCAGCCATGACGCATAATTGGCACGAATTATCTTCAGTGCTTAATGACGCTAAAATAACGATATTAGGCTCAGGTCTTGCACGTGCTTTGTCGCCGATGTCGCGCAGCATGTTCGCTTGAATATCAGGAAATCTTCCCGTCTGAATTAAAATTCCGTCAAGCTCTTCACGCTCCAAAAATCTCTCGGAATTTTCCAAAAGCTCCTTTAATTTTGCGGCTTGAATTTGATTTTTCATTGTCTTTAAGTCATCGACAAGAGCAGCTGCTTTATCTTTCAATCCGTCCTCATCGGTCATTAATAGCGCGGTCAATGAATTTCTCAATGCAAATAACTTTTGCATCAGCATTAAAACATTCATGCCCGTTGTTGCCAAAATTCTGCGAGTGCCTGAACCAATGCTCTCCTCTCGTAAAATCTTGAATGCGCCTATATCGCCTGTTCTTGAAACGTGCAAACCTCCGCAAAGTTCCATAGAAAATTCAGGGACATTTACAACTCTGACAACATCGCCGTATTTTTCATCAAAGAGGGCTTTTGCGCCGAGTGCTTGAGCCTCTTCTTTTGAATGTTCGGAAATATCGAGCGCAACATTATTTAATATTTCTTGGTTAATAATTTTTTCAGCTTCAGCTATTTCAGCGTCGCTCATTGGTGAATGATGAGTAAAATCAAACCGCAAGAACATGTCATTAACGAGCGAGCCTGCCTGCCTTACATGACGGCCCAAGACGCGCCCTAATGCTTCGTGTAATAAATGCGTTGCCGTGTGATTGCGTCTGATTGCGCTCCTTCTTTCATCATCAACTGAAGATAAAACCTCGTCGCCGACTTTGATTTCGTTCTTATCATCAAGCCTTGCACTATGCACAATGATTTTTCCATGAGGAATTGTGTTAAGAATTTTTATTGCATGGCCGTTTATTGTCATTGTGCCGATGTCGCCGACTTCTCCGCCGCGTTCAGCATAAAAAGGCGTTGTATCGAGGATAATTTCAAATTCGCCTGATGTTACGCTGTCAACCCGTCCGTCTGATGTGATGAGAGCCAAAATTTTCCCCGTATCGTTAGCTTTTTCGTAACCCGTGAATTTTGTTGCTCCGAACTCGTTTTCAAGCTCCGTGTAAATATCGCCTGTCAACGCGCTTTTCTTTTGTTTGCTTGATGCTCTTGCGCGTTCTTTCTGCTCGTTCATTGCAGCCTTGAAGCCTTCTTCATCAAGAGTAAAATTCTGTTCGCTCGCCATTTCGCGGGTTAATTCCGGCGGAAATCCAAAAGTATCATACAATGTAAAAATTACATCGCCGGGAATTTGAGTTATATTTTTTGCTTTTAACGAGGCTATCTCACTGTCAAAAAGCTCTGTGCCCTGCTTTAATGTCTTGTTAAATTTCTCTTCTTCGAGATTAATAATCTGTTCGATGACTGGACGCTGTGTGATTAATTCTCGGTAAGGCTCGCCCATTATGTCAATTAAAATCGGCATGTATTCACAAAGGAAAAGCCCGTCGAAGTTTAATAATTTACCAAAACGCACAGCGCGTCTTAACAATCTTCTAAGAACATAGCCGGGCCCGTCGTTTGAAGGCAGAACACCGTCAGCAAGCATAAAAGCAACGCTTCTCACATGGTCGGCTATAACTCTAACGGCCATATCATTTTTGGGATTATCGCCGTATTTTATTCCGGCTTTTTCGCAGGTGTGTTTTATTAACGGCGTGAATAAATCCGTCTCATAGTCCGTATCGACTTCTTGAACGACCGAAGCAAGACGCTCAAGTCCCATGCCCGTATCAATATTTTTGTGAGGCAGTAATGGCATTGAACCGTCCTTTTGTCTGTCGAACTGCGTGAAAACTAAGTTCCATATCTCCATGTATCTGTCGCAGTCGCAGCCGACTCCGCATGTCGGTTTACCGCAGGAATATTTTTCGCCCCTGTCGTAATAAATCTCAGAGCATGGACCGCAGGGCCCCGTATCGCCCATAAACCAATAATTATCGTCCTGTCCAAATCTGAAAATTTTATTTTCTGGAAGTCCTACATCTTTATGCCAAACATTATAGGCTTCTTCATCGTCTTTATAGATTGTCGCGTAAAGTCTTTCGGGGTCAAGCCCTACGCGCTCTGTTAAAAATTCCCATGCCCAAGTTATTGCCTCATGCTTGAAATAACTTCCCCATGAAAAATTCCCCAGCATCTCGAAAAATGTATGATGACGCGCTGTTCTTCCGACGTTTTCAATATCGTTAGTGCGAACACATTTTTGAGACGTTACAACTCTTGGGTATTCAGGCTCTTTAATTCCTAAATAATAGGGCTTAAGCGGCACCATTCCTGCAATAGTGAACAACAGCGACGGATCTTCAGGAACTAACGAAAAACTTGGGAGGTGCTTTGAGCCTTTTTCCTCCCAAAATTTTATGAACATCTCCCGTAATGCTTTAGCAGTTCTGTATTTCATGCGCTCTTTTCACCGCCCGTCAGTTTATCTACAAACGGCTTGATTAAATCAACAGGAATTGGGAAGAATGTTGTTGTATTGCGTTCGCCGGAAATCTCGCGTATGGTCTGTAAATAACGTAACTGCAAAGTAATCGGCGAGGCTTCCATTTTTCGCGCTGCTTCCGATAATTTTTCAGCGGCCTGCAATTCTCCTTCAGCGGCGATGATTTTTGCCCTGCGCTCTCTTTCTGCTTCGGCCTGGCGAGCCATTGCGCGCTTCATTCCTTCCGGCAGTTCAAGCTCTTTAACCTCAACTGCGCTGACTTTAATGCCCCATGGATCGGTGCGGTCATCAATGATTTTTTGAAGTTCCTGATTGATTTTTTCACGCGAAGATAAAACTTCGTCAAGCTCAACGGATCCAACGACAGAGCGCAAAGTCGTTTGAGCTAATTGGCTTGTTGCAACGATGTAATTTTCAACTTCGACAACTGATTTTGACGGTTCAAGCACTCTGAAATATACAACGGCGTTGACTTTTATTGCTACGTTGTCTTTTGTGATGACTTCCTGAACTGGTACATCAAGCGTCAAAATTCTTAAATCAACCGTCATAGCACGGTCAATAAAAGGCATTATAAAAACAATTCCGGGTCCCCTGCTTCCGACAAGACGGCCCAATCTGAATAAAACAATGCGCCTGTATTCGGGGACAACTTTTATCGCGGTTGAAAGCACTATTAACAAAAAGAAAATAGCTACCACAGCTGTTCCAAGCCCGGAAATTATCGAGCCTAAATCACTAATATCAATTATCATAAAATTTTTTCTCCCTTAACTAAATAATTTTTCTTTCAGCCAATCCGTAAAGCCCGATTTATTTTCGCTGACGGGGGCTTTCATTTCATCGGCAAGAGATTTTATTAATTCGCGCTGTTTGTCCGTCAGTTTCGTTGGTATCTCAATAAAGACATGCGCGTATAAATCGCCCCTTGATTTTGAATTAACCTTCGGCATTCCCTTGCCCTTGACTTTTAATATTTGCCCGTGTGAAGTCCCGGCAGGCACGGAAATTTTTTCGAGGGTTCCGTCAAGAGTCTTTATCTCTGCTTCAGTTCCTAAAACTGCCTGAGGATATGTCAAAATTAATGTTGTGTGCAAATCCGCGCCGCTGCGTTCAAAATTTGCGTCAAGCCCAACATCGATAATTAAATATAAATCTCCGGCCGGGCCTCCGTTCGTTCCTGCCTCGCCTGCTCCGGGTATTCGTAGACGCATGTTGCGCTCGACACCGGCAGGAATTTTAACTTCAAGTTTATGTTTCTTGCGGACTTGGCCTCGTCCTTCACATTCATCGCATTTTTCTTTTATGATTTTTCCAGTTCCATGACAATCCGGGCATGTCGTAATGCTCACGAACTGACCGAATAAACTTTGCTGTGTCTGTCTGACCTGCCCCGTGCCTTTACAGCGTGAACAGGTCTCCGGCTTCGTGCCGGGCTTCGCTCCCGTTCCGCTGCAATGCTGGCAGGTCTCCCACTTCATGACGTTAATATCTCTTGTAACTCCCGTCATGGCTTCAAGCAAAGTTACATTAACGAGGGTTTCAATATCATTGCCGCGTCTTGGTGCGTTAGGGCTGCTCTGACGGCGTGAACTGCTTGAAAAGCCTCCGAAGCCTCCGCCGAATGCCTGCGAAAATAAATCGCCGAACAGGTCGCCCAGATCCATGCCGCCCATTCCGCCGAACGGATTAGAATTTGGATCGGTTGTTCCGAACTGGTCATAACGCGCTCGTTTTTCGGGGTCATTGAGAACTGAATAAGCCGCGTTTATTGTTTTGAATTTTTCTTCAACGTCTTTGTCTCCCGGGTGAGCGTCCGGGTGATATTCTTTGACAAGTTTACGATAAGCCTTTTTTATATCGGCCTGTGTAGCGTCCCTAGAGACTTCTAAAATTTCGTATAAATCTTCCAAACTGTAAAAAACTCTCCTCTTTATTTTTTATGAGGAACGAGAAATTAGGAATTAGGAAATAAAAAAACTCCTAACTCCTAACTCCTAACTCCTACCTGTTGCCGCGTCTTCTCTGGCCGCGTTCAAGCCTGGCTTTAAGTTCCTGCGCCGGGCGGTACTCAGGATTGATCGCTAAGGCCCTGTTTGCCCATTCGAGAGCGTCATCGCGTCTGTTGCGAAGTCTCTCGGCTGAAAGTCCTGCCCAGTATGCCGCTAAATAATTTGCGTCGGGAGCAGTCTCGTAAGCCTTCGCATAATCTTCGAGAGCCTGAGTAACTCTGTTGGAGCTGTATTTTTGATACGCCGTCCTCTGCATTGCGATTAAATCGCGTCTTGTCTGTGCCGGAAGTTTATAGGTTAAAATCATTGCGGCTTCGGTCGAGTTATTAGGGTCGAATGCCGGAAGTTCTTTAATTAAAGTCTCAAGCTCGGCAACTTCGGCGGCCTTAACTCCTGCGGCTTTTTCGCGGTTTGCCAACGCGGCCTCACGTGCCGTCAGTGCGCTTGTATCGTCGGCAAGTTTCTTGCTCTTCGCGGCAAAATCTTTTTCAAGCGCGTTAAGTTCTGAATCTTTTTTCGCGGTTGCGGCTTCGTGTTCGTTGACTTCTTTGATAGCCTCTGAAATATTTTTTTCCTGCTCTGCTACGGAATTTTCACGCTTTGCGACTTCTTCCTCGCGTGATTTTAATTCTTCGGCCTTAGCGTTTAATTCGCTCTCAAGCGTGGCGAGTCTGTTCTGTGTATTTTCGCGCTCTGTCAAAGCTGCTTCACGCTTCACTAAATCTGCTTCACGCGCTGAAATTTTATCGGCTTCTTCTTTTGCTGAAATTTTCGCGTTCAGTTCGCTCTCACGTGCGGCGAGGTCGGCTTCTCTTTTGGCTATGTCAGCTTCACGCGCCGTCAAAGCCGCTGATGCTTCCGTGAATTTCTGACTCTCTTGGGCAAACGCCATTTCACGTCTTGCAAGCCCGGCTTCACGCGCCATAATATCTTTCTCGCGTGAATTAACCTGAGTTTCACGGCCTAATAAAATTGTCGCGGTACCGGAAATTTCTTTGCTCTTCCCTGCAAGCACGGACGCTCTAGCAGAAAAATCTTTTTCGTTCTTCGACAACGCCGCCGCACGCTCGTTCAACGATGCCTCAAGTTTTTCAAGCTCGGCTGCTTTCTCATTGAGCGCGTTTTCTTTGAGCGTTAATTCGTCGGGCTCTTTCGGAGCTTCGGCTTCGGTCTGCACTGCAACTTCTTCTGAGGCACTTTGAACTTCGGCCTCTGCCTCTGACGGTGCCGCTACTGTTTCCTGTTCGTCCGCCCACGCCATCGGAGCAAGGGCCATAACAAGCAATATTATTAAAGCTGTTTTCCTGAACATTTATAAATTCCTCCCTGAGAAAAATTTTTGTTTAAGTGTAATTCTATCATTCTTAAAATTAATTAAAAATTAGATGGATTAGTGATTAAGTGTATAATATTTTTACCGTGTTTAATTTTTAGAGGAGAGATTTATTATGTTTAAGCTCAAGAGTGTAACCGTTCCTAAAGTTTTTTTTATTTATGCTCCCGCGTCAGAAAAATGATTATTTACACAATCGGCTTCACTCAAAAATCAGCCGAACAATTTTTTGAGACTATAAGACAGAAAAATATAAAACTTCTTGTTGACGTTCGGCTTCACAACAGTCCACAGCTCGCAGGATTTGCGAAGAAAAGAGACTTAAAATATTTTCTCAAAGCCATATGCGGCTGCAAATACGAACACCGCAAGGAATATGCGCCCACGAAAAAAATTTTAGACGACTACAAAAAAGAAAAAATCACTTGGGATAATTACGAAGTTCAATATAATTTTCTGATGGACGAGCGAAAAGCCGTCGAAGATTTTGAGGCTAGTTATAACGGAATTTATGACGCTGTGTGCCTGCTCTGCGCCGAGCCTACGCCCGAACACTGCCACAGGCGTTTGCTTGCCGAAAAAATTGCCGAAGAATTAGACGGCGTGGAGATAATTCACTTGTGAATCTAAGTTATGAAAATTGACGCTGTAATTATGGCAAAGTCGACGATGTATGGAAATTTCTGCGTTGCCGGCATCGACATAATCACGGGCAAGTGGGTGCGCTTCGTGGCTTTTGAGACGGGCGAGCCGCTTGCGGATTTTAATTTAATGTTCGTGAACGACTCCGGGAGCTGCGCGCCTCTCGACGTCGGCAGAATCGGAATAGCGCGAAAAATCCCACACCACAACCACACTAAAGACTGCATGATCAAATACACGCCCTGGCTAAAAATGGGGCGAATGAAGTTAGAAGAAGTCCTAAAAATTCACCAGCCGGAAGAGCATAAATATATTTTTGGAACTCCGCGTGATTATGTGAACAGGTACGAAATGAGCAGACTAAAATTAAATTACTCCCTGATATTAATCCGCGTTGAAGAATTAAAAATTTATTTTGTCGAAAATATAGCGGCAGCATACGCGGACGGGCGGACTTTATTTATAACGGCGTTCGCTATAAAAAAATCCGCGTAACCGACCCGGACTACGAAGCTGAAACAACAACCGCAAAAAAATTTTCCGTCTCAATGCCCGAAGCGTATCTAGTCATGAGTATGCCGGCGAGGCCCTTTGAATTTAACGGATACTATTACAAACTCATCGCAAAAATTTTTCCCAAGCCTTAAAAAAATTTTTGATTCTATTTTTTTAATCAGCTCCGTAAAATTTTATCGGCGCAAAAAATTTTTGAACTTTTTGTAGGTGTAAATGTAGTTGCAAAAAAAATCTTTCTTGAAATTTTGAATGGAATAAAAATATTTTAGCATAAAATTTTTTTTGAAGAAGAAAATAATTTTTCCTGACACTCTAAAAAAATTCGTTTGACAATATTTTAATACCGTTATAATATATGCACCGTTTTATTTCACGGTGGGTTGGCCGAGAGGCTGAAGGCGCTCGCCTGCTAAGTGAGTATAGGGTCTAATAACTCTATCGTGAGTTCGAATCTCACATCCACCGCCATAAAATAAAATTATTATTCCTGCGGTAGTAGCTCAGCTGGATAGAGCGAAGGCCTACGGAGCCTTAGGTCGTGGGTTCGAATCCTGCCTACCGCGCCAGAAAATAAAAATTAAATGTGAATGTTAGGAGGGCATAAGACGCTATGAAGAAAGATTTTGTAAACAGCATGAAAAGAAATTCAGCTTCGTGTGTCAGTGCTCTTTTTGTATGCCTGCTTATTGTTGCTGTCATTATTATTATTGCTTGCTGACGGCAGGAGCAGGACGCTTGAATTTTAGCAGCGAAGGCGGTCTACTCCAAAGACCGCTTTTTTGTTATTGTTAAAGGGCTTTAACCCTGAAAATAAAATTCTTCAGGCCGTAGAGATTATTTTCAGGCTGAGCATAAATTTTTTACAAGGGAGATATTTTTTATGAAGAAGATTTTAATCAGCGCAGTTCTTATCCTTGCTATGACTTCATGCGCATTCGGCGCAGCTTTCAAAATCGGAGGCACGGGCCCTCTCACCGGCGGCGCGGCAATTTACGGAAACGCGGCAAAATTCGGTGCTGAAATCGCAGTCGAAGAGATTAATGCGATGGGCGGAGATGTTCAGTTTGAGTTACGTTACGAGGACGACACACACGATGCAGAAAAAGCAGTCAACGCTTATAACGCCCTCAAAGACTGGGGAATGCAGGTCTCTTTAGGCTCTGTAACTTCAAAACCCTGCGAGGCAACAGCAGCCGAAAATTTTGCGGACAGAATTTTTGCTCTCACTCCGTCAGCTTCATCAGCGGCAGTAACTGAAGGAAAAGACAACGTCTTCCAGATGTGCTTCGTTGACCCCAATCAGGGAAGCGCGAGCGCGCAGTACATTGCTGAGAAAAAACTCGGCAAAAAAGTTGCAGTCATCTGGAAAAATGACGACGTTTACTCAAAAGGCATTAGAGACACGTTTGTAGAGAAAGCCCCCGCGCTTGGCCTTGAGATCGTAAGCGAGACGACATTCGCGGACGGCAACGACAACGACTTCTCCGTACAGCTCACGGACGCTCAGAACAAGGGCGCGGAACTTGTATTCCTTCCGATGTATTATCAGCCGGCTTCATTAATTCTTGCACAGGCTCAGGCTATGGGCTACGCTCCTAAATGGTTCGGAGTTGACGGCATGGACGGAATTTTAACGATGGAAGGCTTCGACAAGTCATTAGCAGAGGGCGTTATTCTCTTAACACCGTTCAACGCTGACGCAAAGGACGAGAGAACGCAGAAATTTGTTGCGGCTTATAAAGCAAAGCATAATGAAATTCCTAACCAATTTGCGGCTGACGGTTATGACTGCGTATATGCGTACAAAGAAGCGTTAGAGCTTGCGAAGGCCACGCCTGACATGGACGCGGAGACTCTTTGCGCAAAGATGATTGAGCAGTTCACGACAATGACATTCAACGGCGTAACCGGCGAGAATGTTAAATGGTCAAAGAACGGCGAAGTTACGAAAGACCCTAAAGGTATGGTAATCAAGGACGGCGCATATGTCGGACTTGACTAATTAACAGGTAGGAATTAGGAGGCAGGAAGTAGGAAGTATGAATAAGAAAACCTTACTTTTTGCCTAAATTAAAAAAAGCAGTCTGGGAAATACGGCCGTAATAAAATCTCAGACTGTCCTTTTAGTTAAAAATAACAGTAATATGGAAAGATTAATAAAACTTTTTAACTATCTGAAAGACTTAAAGATAGAATACGCTTATGAAACTAATGATGATGGCAGTATATTGTGTTATACAAATTCGCCGCATGTATCAACAGATGCTCCAACGTTAGAAGAGGGCATTGCACAGTTACCAGAATTATTGAGGCAGTGGGCGTATTATTATATAGATGATTGTGAAAACAGTATTGAGGAATGGTCGGACGAGTTACCGTATGTAATTAAAATACTTTTATGCAGTGATGAAGAAATAAAATCATGCCTACGGTATGAGTTTGAGATACCTTTTTAAGACATTAATCTAAAAACGGAGGCACAATAAAATGACAGCGTGGCTTTTGACTTGGAATCCAGATAACTGGCATTGGGACAATTACGATGAAGACTGTAAAGCGGCCTCGAAAGAAAATCCTATCGAGTTTGTATGGTCGTGCCATAGTAAGAAACCGCAGATAGGCGATGAATTTTATCTGATGAAACTGGGAAAACTTCCTCGCGGTATCATTGCTCACGGAATTGTAACAAAAGGCATGGTCCCGGGTGATCGTTGGGACGGTGAAAAAAAAGGGGAAATTCCTCACCTTTCAGGAGAATGCGACACTTTGCTAAATTACAAATCGCAGAAAATTTTGAACGTAGATGTCCTAGAGAAAGAGTGTTCAGATCAAACAGAGTGGCATCCCCAAGCATCAGGAATAAAAATTAAGGATACGGTATTGCCGAAACTCCATGAACTTTGGGCTGAAGTAACAATGGAGTATCCCGATAATCCCGAAGAGAGCGTTTATGAAGAAAAAAACGCTTGTACTGACGATGGCACGACTGAAACGGGAATAGTCGAAGGGACTAAAAAGGTCGTTTACACAACGACATACGAACGCAATCCGAAAGTGAGACGGGACTTTCTCAACGGGAAGTACTTAAAATGTGAAGTCTGCGGATTTGATTTTGAAAAAACATACAGATCGTTAGGCGCAGGGTTTATCGAAGTACATCACAAGAAGCCTGTGTCGGAGGGAGAACACATTACTGATTTAGAAAATGATCTCGTCATGCTTTGCTCTAACTGCCATAGAATGATTCACAGAGGCAAATATCACATGATTACGGTTGAAGAGTTGAAAGGAATTATTCAAGGAGGCACTGACAAAGAGTGAGAATTACGGAGGAGGTTATAATCGGATTAGCATATAAGTTAAAAGTATTCCTCATTCCTCACTAAATAAAAAGGAGCAATAAATTTTCAATGATATTCTTGAATTTTTTTATCAGCGGGATAAGTCTCGGAAGTATCTATGCAATTATCGCGCTTGGTTACACAATGGTCTACGGCATTGCTAAAATGCTTAACTTCGCTCACGGCGATGTTATCATGGTCGGAGCTTATGTATGTTTCTACGCTGTTTCGCGTTACGGATTAAATCCTTTTGCCGGAGTTATTCTGGCTATGGCCGCGTGTACTCTGCTTGGAATTATAGTCGAGCGTCTCGCCTATAAGCCTCTACGTCAGGCTCCGTCCTTAGCAGTTTTAATAACGGCTATCGGCATGAGCTATTTCCTTCAGAATACGGCGTTATTATTATGGTCATCAAATCCTAAAGTTTTCCCGTCAATAATCGGGCGCGGAGCTTTCAAATTATTTGACGGCGCGTTGTCTGTCTCTCACGTTACGGCTTTAACTATTGCGACGTGTTTAATAATTATGATAGTGTTGTCGCTCTTTATATCTAAAACGAAACTCGGCAAAGCTATGCGCGCATGTTCGGAAGATAAGGGCGCGGCGCAGTTAATGGGAATTAACGTCAACGCTACTATTTCATTAACATTTGCGATAGGCTCAGGGCTTGCGGCTGTCGCGGGGGCGTTGTTATGTTCCGCTTATCCGACTTTAATGCCGACTACGGGCTCACTGCCGGGAATTAAAGCATTTACTGCGGCGGTTTTCGGGGGCATCGGCTCAATACCGGGCGCGTTCTTGGGCGGCTTAATGCTCGGAGTTATAGAAATTTTTGCGAAGGCTTATATTTCGAGTCAGCTCTCTGACGCTGTAGTCTTTGCTGTTTTAATTGTAGTTTTGCTCGTGAAGCCGTCAGGCCTGCTTGGAAAACAATTACAGGAGAAAGTGTAATCAGGTAGGAGTTAGGAATTAGGAGGCAGGAGGTTTTTATTTTTTACTTTCTGCGTTCTATCTGAATTACAAATTAGGAGTGAAAAATACATAAAATGACAATGCGAAGATTAATAAACTTAAAGCGCGTAGAGGCACGCAGAATATATTTAACTTACGGCATAGTAATCTTAGCTTATATAATCTGCCAGACCATGAGCAGCACAAAATTTTTAAGCTCATCAATGCGCGGAATGTTAGTTCCTATTTGCGCTTATATGGTCATGGCAGTTTCATTAAATTTAGTTGTAGGAATTTCAGGCGAATTATCATTAGGCCACGCCGGTTTTATGTCGGTCGGAGCTTTTTCAGGAGTCGCTACAGCAATTTTATTGCAGGGCATTATACCGTTCGCACCCGTGAGGCTCGCTATAGCTATGATAGTCGCGGCAATTTTCGCGGCGGTTGCAGGATTTTTAATCGGCATTCCCGTTTTAAGATTAAAGGGCGATTATCTTGCTATTGTTACGCTGGCGTTCGGCGAAATTATAAAAAGCATTCTTAATAATTTTTATATGGGCGTTGACAGCGGCGGCATTCAGCTTAGTATGCTTAGCGACACTACAAGATTACTGCCCGGCGGTAAATTAATTATTCGCGGCCCTATGGGGATAAGCGGAATACAAAAAATCGCGACCTTCCCGGCCGGATTTATTCTCTTAATGATTTCGTTAATGATCGTGTTTAATCTCGTCAATTCACGTTCGGGGCGCGCATTTATGGCGATACGCGACGACAGAATAGCGGCAGAGAGTATCGGCCTCGACATCACTAAATATAAAATGATGGCCTTTGTAACTTCGGCGGCATTAGCAGGAGCGGCGGGGGCTTTGTTCGCGATGAATTACTCGACAATCGTTGCAAATAAATTTGACTTTAACACTTCGATTTTAATTTTAGTTTTCGTAGTCTTGGGCGGTCAGGGCAACATGCTCGGAGGCATAATAGCGGCGGCAGTCTTGACGATTCTGCCGGAAAAACTGCGGCAGTTCTCTGATTACAGAATGCTGCTCTACGCTGTTATTTTAATCGTCATGATGTTAGCGACAAATAACGCCGAGATTAAATATTTTCTTTCGCGTCTAAATCCGTTCAAGCGTGCAGAAGAGGAGGCCAAATAAATCATGTCAAAAGCTAAAACAAAATATGTAACGATGCCGTCAAGATCAATTTTGCCGGAGCGTGATATTTCGCGTGAGCCTGTTCTTGAGTGCGTGAACGTGGGAATAACGCTCGGAGGCATTAAAGCCGTCGAGGATTTTAATTTGACGATAGGACGCACGGAAATAGCCGGCTTAATCGGCCCGAACGGCGCAGGAAAAACTACGGTCTTTAATTTATTGACGAAAGTTTATCAGCCGACGACGGGGACAATTTTATTAAACGGCAAGGACACTCACGGCATGAACACAATGCAGGTGAACAGGGCCGGAATTGCGAGAACGTTTCAGAACATAAGATTATTCAAAAATTTAAGCGTCGTTGATAACGTCAAGGCCGCAATGAATAACGACATGCACTATAACATGTTCAGCGCGATTTTAAGACTTCCTAATTACCGCCGAGAAGAAGTAGCCGCTCACCGCAGAGCCTTGAAATTATTATCAATTTTCGATATGCAGGACATGGCCGACGTGAGAGCAGGTTCACTGCCTTACGGAGCGCAGAGAAGGCTTGAAATTGTCCGGGCATTGGCTACTAATCCGTCGTTATTATTGCTTGACGAGCCTGCCGCCGGAATGAACCCTTCAGAGACTGCCGACCTCATGGACAATATCCGCAAAGTTCACGAGATGTTCCAGATTGCTATAGTTTTAATCGAGCATGATATGAGCCTAGTAATGAATATCTGCGAGGGAATTTGCGTGTTAAATTTCGGCCATATTATCGCGAAGGGCACGCCTGACGAAATTCAAAACAATCCTGCCGTTATTGAAGCGTATCTCGGAAGAAGTAAAGAAAATAGAAATTCTCACATCGAGGATAAACTTATTGAAAGCAAACAAGAGGGGAGGCGGAAAAGCAATGATGAATGAAAAATTATCTCCCGTATTAAACGTTGAAAACATTAATGTTTTTTACGGAAGCATTCACGCGATTAAAGGCATTTCCTTTGAAGTTTATGAGGGCGAAATAGTTACGTTAATCGGCGCGAACGGCGCAGGAAAATCTACAACGCTTAACACGATTTCCGGGCTGCTGCACCCGTCAACGGGAAGCATAGCATTTTTAGGAGAGACGCTCGCAAAAGTTGCGCCTCATAAAATTGTCGAGAAGGGTCTCGCTCAAGTTCCCGAAGGCCGAAGAGTTTTTGCTCAAATGACCGTTCAGGAAAATTTAGAGATGGGAGCATACACGCAGAATAATCAAAAAGAAATTAATGACGAGTTAGAAAAAGTTTATGCCCTCTTCCCAAGATTAAAAGAACGAATGAAACAGACCGCAGGAACTTTATCGGGCGGCGAACAGCAGATGCTTGCAATGGGACGCGCTTTGATGAGCAGGCCGAAATTATTAATGCTTGATGAGCCGTCAATGGGACTTGCGCCGATTTTAGTCGAGCAGATTTTTGACATAATCGCCGATTTGCACAAAACGGGCGCAACGATTTTATTAGTTGAACAGAACGCTCAAATGGCTTTGAGCATTGCCAACAGGGGCTACGTAATGGAGACGGGCAAAATCGTAACGACAGGAACAGGCCAAGAGCTTTTAGCTTCTGAGGCAGTGAGAAAAGCATATTTAGGCGGCTAATTTTTTTCGATGAAGGAGAAATTTTTATGAGAAATAAAATTTTTTTGTTATGTACTTTTATTTTTGTTTTCGTCTCGTCAACATTCGCGGCAGAAAAAATGCCTGCTCCAAAATGGGTGGGCGGTCTCAAGGCCGCTCAAGATGCCAGGCAGTTAGTCATCGTGTCGGGTACTAAAGGCTCAAACGCAGATTTTTCTTTTTACGAAAAAAATTCTGACGGCGAATGGAACGAAATAATTTCGTGCCGTGCTTACATCGGCAAAAAGGGCTGGGGGAAAACCCGCGAGGGCGATTTGAAAACTCCGAGAGGCGTTTTTACTTTTACTAAGGCTTTCGGAATTAATGACAATCCCGGCTGCCCTATGGGTTATACAAAAGTTGATGACAGTCATTACTGGGTCGGCGATTCAAACTCAGACCGCTATAATCAATTCGTCTCGACGAATGAATATGACGACTTCAGCAAAAAAGACAGCGAGCACATCATCGACTACGATTTAGCTTATAAATACTGCCTGAACATTAGCTACAACGAAGAAGGCACGCCGAAAAAGGGAAGCGCGATTTTTTTACACTGCTACACTAAAAATAAATTTACCGGCGGCTGTGTTGCCATTCCTGAATCAAAAATGGTCGAAGTTCTGCGGGCCGTCATGAGTAACTGCGTAGTAATAATGGACGAGAGCAAGAACATAAAAAAATATTAAAACATGAAAAAATTAGCGGAGCTGTTCATAACTTTTGCAAAAATCGGAGCGATAACCTTCGGCGGAGGTTATGCAATGCTCCCGATTTTACAGCGTGAAATTGTTGAAAATAAAAAATGGGGCACTGAAGAAGAACTCGCAGACTATTACGCGATAGGCCAATGCACGCCCGGTGTTATAGCCGTCAATGTCGGAACTTTTATAGGCCGTAAAACCGCCGGGAATATCGGCGGTGTTGCCGCGACTCTGGGCGTAGTTTTTCCGTCGGTCGTGATAATAACGCTCTTGGCCGGCGTGATTGATTATTATTCTTCGCTTGAATGGGTCGGCCATGCTTTCGCAGGGATTAGAGTCTGTGTCTGCGTTTTAATTTTCAACGCCGTCATAAAACTTTTCAAAAAAGCTATAGTCGACAAAAAAACTTTAGCGGTTTATTTAATCATTCTAGGGTGTTCGCTCGTGCTGAAAATTTCGCCGGTCGTGTTCGTTATTTTTGCCGGCATTGCAGGAATAATTCTGAAGGTGAAGATAAAATGATTTATCTAAAATTATTCTGGGAATTTTTTAATACGGGCCTGTTTGCGGTCGGAGGAGGAATGGCAACGCTTCCGTTTTTATATGACATTGCCGACAGAACGGGCTGGTTCTCGCGTCATCAGCTCGCCGACATGATAGCAGTATCTGAATCAACGCCCGGCCCTATAGGCGTGAACATGGCGACGTATTCAGGCTATTTGACAACAGGGATACCCGGCGCGGTGATCGCGACGCTTGGCCTTATAACTCCGAGCATCATTGTAATTTTATTAGTCGCGGCTTTTCTCAATGCCTTTCACGATAATAAATACGTCAACGGAGCTTTTTACGGGCTCAGACCTGCAAGCTGTGCGATGATAACGGCGGCAGGCCTCGTTGTCGCCGGCGTAACGTTCGTAAATAATAATTCGCTCGATTTTAAGCCGGTAATCTTGGCGGCAGTGTTATTGATTTTTACTCACGCGGTTAAATTCACAAAAAAATTACACCCTGTCGTTTGGATAATCTTCGCGGCAGCCGTTGGGATAATTTTCAAGTTCTAAAAAAGTTATCCCTTTCCTAAACTTCTTCAAATTCAAGAATCAGCGGCACATGATCCGACGGTCTGTCCCATTGGCGCGGCCTTATGTCAGGATAACAATTTTTTACAAGCCCGGCAAGTTTTTCCGAAGCAAGCATGTGGTCAATGCGCCAGCCGATATTCCTTTCAAGAGCATCTTTGACGCGGTAATCGAAAAAAGTAAACACTCCGGGATTTTTATTTAAGAGCCTCAAAACGTCAACAAGATTTTTTTTCGTGTCATTAAAAACTTCCCGAATTTCGTCGCAGAAGCAGACATGATTTTTTTTGCTCTTAGGGTTGGTAACGTCAATATCTTCAGGCGCGACGTTGAGGTCTCCGAGCCATAAAAAATTTTTTTCTTGATTTACTTCTATAATTTTTTTCACGCGCCCGAAAAATTTTTTCTTGACTTCAAAGTCTGCGTGTTCGATTGATTTCCCCTGCGGAACATAAGTATTAAGAATGGTAATGCCGTTATACTCAAGCGTTAAAACTCTTGTGTCAAAATTATTTTCGCCGCCGTCATTGAAGCCGAAATTAATTTTTATGCCGTTAAATTTCTTTTTAGCAATGGCCGCAACGCCGTTATAACTTTTTTCGCCGTGAAAAAAACTTTGATAGCCGAGTAAATCAAAAAATTCTTTCGGGAAAAATTCGTCTTGAGTTTTTGTTTCCTGCATGAAAAGAAAATCAGGTTTTATTTCGTTCAGCCAGCGTTCTAAAATCGGCAGGCGCGTACGCACGGAATTTACGTTGAAAGTTGCAATGAGCATAAAATTTTTTCTCCTGTCTGATATTTTTATAAAGGACTGAAGAATTATTATATAATAACCTTCACGAGGGAGCCCCAGACGAACAGCAGGGACTCCTCATTCAACGGGGAGCCGCCCTGTAGAATTGAGGTGAAAGCGTCATGGCTGCTAAGGCCAAACGAAAAGCCAAAAATAAACAGCGGCGAAGTCTCCTTGACCGGATCGACAAAATCGCCGCTGCAATTTTCTGGGTCGTGAGAACCGTCTTGATGTTAATAGACTGGTTCACTCGTTAAATACGGGAATCACGATTCTTTTTTAGGGTTAGCTAGCTCCCTCATTGCTGGCCCTTATTCTATCACAAAGCTACGAAAGAAATAATTAACATGATAAAAAATATTATTAAGCCTCTCGATGAAAAAGTAATGTCCGCCGCCCGGCAGCGTCAGAACGATTTATTGAAGCCTGCCGGAAGTCTCGGAGAACTCGAAAAGATTTCCATACAAGTCGCAGGAATAACAGGGCGCGTGAAAAATTCATTGAGCAAGAAAATTCATTTTTTATTCGGCTCGGATCACGGAGTTTTTGATGAAGGCGTTTCAGCTTCTCCGCAATACTTCACAAAAGTTTTAATGCAGCTTTACGGAAGCACAGGCGGAGGCGCGATTAATGCTCTATGCAAAAAAAATAATATCGCTCTGAAAATTTTTGACTTAGGAGTAAAAAATCTCTCATCATGTTCAGGCGTTAATTCAAGCTATAAATTCATGCCTGAAGGTACGAATAACTTTGCACGCCTTGACGAAAATAATAATCCCGTCCGTGCAATGAGCGTCGATACAGTAAAAAGAGTTATTGATTTTGGAATTGATTTAGTAAAAGAGGCCAAGAACGAAAATTTTGATATTATAGGCGCAGGAGAGGTCGGCATGGGCAACACAACTCCGGCGGCAGCGTGTATCATGGCAGCACTTGAAAATTATAGCGAAAATCTCGTCGGGCGCGGCGGCGGTCTGACTGACGAGGCGTTCAAGAAAAAAAAGCGCGTGATTATTTCGGCCCTCGAACGTCATAAGCCTGATAAAAATAATTCGATTGAAATTCTTTCATGCGTGGGTGGTCTCGATATTGCCGCAATGACGGGAATTTTTATCGGCGGAGCCGTCCACCGCGTTCCCGTTGTCGTTGACGGAGTTATCTCAATCGCTGCGGCGTTGCTTGCGTCGAAGATTGAACCCTTGAGCCGTGAGTTTATGATACCGTCTCACATGTCGCTTGAGCCTGCGTACTCGGAGGCAGCAAAAGAATTAAACATCAAGCCTTTTCTAAATCTTAACATGAGGCTCGGCGAGGGCACGGGCTGTCCGATTGCCATGCAGATTATTGACGATGCTCTGGCAGTTATGAATGACATGAAAACTTTTAATGAAATTAATTTAGAATCGGAATACAGAAAAAAAATTATTCAATGAGAAGTGAGAAGTTAGGACTGAAAATTTTTTTACTCAACCGTAACGCTCTTGGCGAGATTTCTCGGCTTATCAACGTCAAGTTTTCTTGCGACAGCGACGTAATAGCCCATTAATTGAAGCGGAATAACGGCAAGGCTTGCGGCGAAATGCTCGTCAGTTTCGGGAATGTTGTAAATAAAATCGGCTTCTTCCTTCAGAACTTCACAGCCCCGTGTCGCGACGATAAATAAAAATCCTCCGCGACTCCGAGCCTCAAGCATGTTGCTAGCGATTTTCTGATAAAGATTTTTCTGCGTCATTATTCCGGCCACTAACATTCCTTTTTCAATCAGGCTTATAGGTCCGTGCTTCATTTCTCCGGCGGCGATAGCTTCCGAATGAAGATAGCTGATCTCCTTCATTTTCAAACTGCCTTCCATAGCGACGGCGTAATCAATATTGCGGCCTAAATAAAAAGCGTTGCGGGCGTTCGTGAATTTGTAAGCAATTTCTTCGAGGCGTTCTTTCTCGTCGAGAATTTCATCAATTTTTTCGGGCAGTTTTTGAATCTCGCCGATTAATCTTTCATACTCGGAGCCTTCAAGCTCCCCTCTGACTTTTGCGAACTGCACCGCAAGAATGTAACACGCTATTAACTGCGCGCTGTATGCCTTAGTCGTAGCGACTGCGATTTCAGGCCCGGTCATCGTGTAAAAAACGCTGTCGGCTTCGCGTGCAATAGTGCTTCCCACAACGTTGACTATCGCAAGGGTTTTAATCCCGTTTTCTTTTGCGCGTCTCATAGCGGCAAGGGTGTCGGCGGTCTCGCCTGACTGTGAAATAATTATCGCAAGAGCGTTTTTATCGAGCGGCATATTTCGATAGCGGAACTCCGAAGCTAATTCAATGCGGACGGGAATTTTTGCTAAGTCCTCGATGACGTATTGAGCGACTGCTCCTGCGTGGTAAGCTGAACCGCAGGCAATAATATAAATCTGCGAGATATTTTTAATTTTTTCATCGCTCAAATTCATTTCCTCAAGATTTATTTTCCCTGAATGATAGACCGAGCCGAAAGTATCTTTGACTGCGCGTGCCTGCTCATGAATTTCTTTCATCATGAAGTGTTCAAAGCCGCCCTTCTCCGCCGCGTTCATGTCCCACGTTACTTCGCAAAGTTCTTTGGGCTTGGCGTAGCCGTCGGTGTCGAAGAAACGAACGACTCCCTTCTTCAGCTGAACAATTTCCATGTTGTCGAGGTAGTAGACTTGCCGTGTGTCCTGCAAAATCGCCGACACGTCGGAGGCCAGGAACGACT
>JAFSXR010000044.1 GCA_017443985.1 Synergistaceae bacterium | reverse complement strand
CTGTAAAGTTGACTGCGAAGATTTTAACGACGCTTCAGCAGTTTTCATTCTAGCGTAGGCCGAATCGACTTCGCTTTGAGAAATTCCGCCCTTCGCGTTTAATTGCTTTAATCTGTTGTAATTTAATTTTGCTTCGTCATAGGCAGTCTTACCTGACTGAACCTGCGCGCCTCGTGCAGCAACCTGCAAAGTAATTAAAGTCTGCCCGGCTTTTACGGGGCTCCCGACATCAACGGCGACGCTCTGAACTATTTCGCGCTCGTAAGTCGTAATGTTCTGCGTGTGTGCGCTCTTGGCCTGACCGTAATAGCTGCGCCAAGTTTCCCAGTCCGAAGTTTTTAATTTTTCTGTCTCTACAGGATATGTATCTACTTCCTGAGTTTCTAAAGAACGAAGATTCGCCGCAGCCTGCGCCAGCTTGCCCCTCACCTGTGTAGTAACGAGAACGCCAACGCCGACTAAGGCCAAGATCCATAATAAAATTCTTATACGTGTAAAAAATTTAATCATTAAATAAAATCACCCCTGAGTTATTTTTCTCATGTTATTAAGCGATTGTGCATTATAACATAGCAAATTAATAACACAGCATTTTGAAGAAAATATGAAAAAAAAATTTTCTTTTGATTTTTTTCTTTGGGAAAAGTTTTTTCTGTCTTGAATATTTTTTGGCGGAAGCGTGTGGGAATCGAACCCACCAGAGACAGCTTAAACCGCCCCTCACCGGGTTTGAAGCCCGGGCCCATCACCAGACAAATCTCACTTCCGAAATTTATTTATTAAATTCACGGCCTCGTATTATAATTTAGAAATCCTTAAAAATCTATATTTCATTAAAAAATTTTGAGACATGAAAACATATTATCTTAATAACGCTGCTACAACTTGGCCCAAGCCTGAATGTGTCGCGGACGCAATGAGAGATTTTTTAATCAAAGGTGGAGCAAATTCATCGCGGGGTACGTCCTCAGAGCGCGACATGGGCACGATGAATTTGATTCTTGACTGTCGAATGAAGCTCGCGGAATTTTTCGGAGGCTACGAAGATTTTAATCCGCTGCTCGTAACTTTCACGTCGAACATAACTGAAGCTCTTAATATTGTTCTTCGGGGCTTTCTGAAGCCGGGCATGAGCGTTATAACTTCCTCAATGGAACATAACGCCGTCATGCGTCCCTTGCGTGCCTTAGAGCAAAAGGGAATTAATGTTGAAGTACTGAGAGCCGACAGCGAAGGCGCGTTAAATCCGTCCGGCTTAGAAAAATTATTGAGCGAAAAAAAATTTAATTTAATGGTCTTTGCGAGTGCCTCAAACGTCTGCGGAACAGTCCAGCCTCTGAAAGAAATCGCGGAAATCTGCAAAAAAAATAATTTGCCGCTTGTCCTTGACACCGCACAGACGGCAGGATTAATTGAACATAATGCGTCGGAACTCGGACTTGCCGCGCTGTGCTTCACGGGCCATAAGGGCTTAATGGGACCTCAAGGCACGGGCGGAATAGTTTGGCAGCCTGACTTCGCCGCAAGAGTCGAGCCTATCATGACCGGCGGCACCGGAAGCTATTCGCACCTTGAATATCAGCCCGATGACATGCCGGATAAATTTGAATCGGGCACGCCGAACCTGCCCGGAATAGCAGGACTTAACGCGGCCTTAACATGGCTGAAAGACACCGGGATAAAAAACATAGCTCAAAAAGAAAATGAACTCGGCAGATATTTTCTCGAAAGATTAAAAAATTTTGATGAAGTCATTTTGACAGGCAGAAAAGAAATGAAGGACAGAGTCTCCGTTTTTTCGTTCAATGTAAAAAATATTGACAACGGAATTTTAGCCGATGAGCTTTCATTAAGGGGCTTCGAGACACGGCCCGGACTTCATTGCGCGCCGTCGGCACATAAGACGCTCGGAACATTCCCGCAGGGAGCTTTGAGAGTTTCACCGGGTTACTTCAATACATTTGAAGAAATTGATAAGTTTATGGAAGAGTTAAAAGCTGCCTTCTGAAATATTGCCCCCTTAGAGGAGACGACGTAAGACCTGTCTCAAAAGGCAGTTGTTGTTGATACTAGAATCCCCTGTCTTTAGGCGTGGGGAATGTGTCAATGAAAATACTCAAGAAGTAAGGGATTCAAAATTTTTATATAAGTTCCCTTCATTCCAAGACTGCGGCTCTCAATCAAGCCGGCACTCTCTAGTTTTCTGAGAGCACTCACAATAACGCTTCGGGTAACGCCGACCCGGTCTGCCACGTGGGAGGCAATAGCAACGCCTTCAAGGCCGCCTAGTTCAGCAACTATATACTTCATGCTCTCAAGCTCGGAATATGACAAAGCCCTGACTGCCATTTGAACGCTTAGACGGTTTCTCGATGATTCCTCAAGAATTTTTGCGCGCTCGTTTAGAATTTGAATGCCGGCTATCATTCCGAGATATTCAGCAAGTAAAACATCTTCAACAAGGAACGGCGCATGAAACCTCACAAGCATAATCGTTCCAAGTCTTTCCGCGCTTGCCCCGATTATGGGCACGTACATCAAATGTTTTTCCGGCCTTTCGCCTAAATAAGCATCGTCAAATAAAAAAGCGTCCTCGTCATGAATTTCTGAATCCGTACACCTGTTCATGCGAACTACAAACTCTTCGGGCATAACTCCGTCCTTGAAACTGTCAGAGAGAGCTTTTGATTTATATTCAGGCAGCCAGAAATAGCCGAGCAAACGGCCGGACTTGTCAACGATATAGACATTTGCCGTAGAAAATTCCGAGAGCATTTCAGAAAGTTTGTAATAATCGAGAGGCTCTCCCTCTCGTTTAGATTGAAATGCCCTACCTACACGCCGAGTTTTTTTCAAGAGCTCATTCAAGCCGCTGTTAGTGCTTGTTTGCGATGAAATTTCAGCCATAATCAATTAATAAACCCCTTTCATTAAATTATTTTTTATAGCAGGTAGCGTCGGATATCGCGATTTTCGACAAGCCCGCTTAATTTTTCTTTCACCATTGCCGGAGTGATTTCAATCTTCTCAGCGTCCATGTCGCTGACGTTGAAACTTATTTCCTCAAGCAACTGTTCCATCATTGTGTGAAGTCTTCGCGCTCCGATGTCTTCCATTTCGGAGTTCATTTTATGTGCAAGCCGCGCAATTTCTTCCGTAGCTTCCTTCGTAAATACGAGCTCCGTTCCTTCGGTCGAGATTAAAGCCTCGTATTGACGGATTAAACTGTTTTCAGGCTCTGTCAAAATCTGCTGTAAATTTTCCCAGCTCAAAGGCTCAAGCTCAACCCTAATCGGGAAGCGTCCCTGAAGTTCGGGAATTAAATCCGAAGGCTTGACACCGCTGAAGGCACCGGCAGCAATGAATAAAATATGATCCGTTTTTACAGGCCCGTATCTCGTCTGAACGACAGATCCCTCGACAATCGGCAGTAAATCGCGCTGAACTCCCTCGCGGCTTACGTCAGGCCCGTGAGAACTTCCGCCCTTAACGACAACTTTGTCAATCTCGTCAAGAAAAACTATGCCGTCCTCCTGCGCTAACTCAAGAGCTTCTTTAGCCATTGCTTCAGAGTCGATTAATTTCTCGGCCTCTTCCTGCTGTAAAATCCTCATGGCCTCCTTAACTTTCATGTGGCGTTTTTTCGTCTTTTTAGGCATTATTCCGCCGAGCATTTCAGTTATGTTAATTCCCATTACGTCCATTCCGGGCGTGCCGAAAATCGGAACTGCCGCAGCGTTCTCGTTGACTTCAATTTCTACGTCCTTGTCGTCAAGTTTGCCGTCCTTTAACATTTTTGAAAAACGCGCACGAGTTCTTTCATACTTCGCTTTTTCTTCCTGAGTCTCTTCCGGTTCGTTATCTTTTTTTTCTTCATCATCAAGAGGCTTATCAGAAAAAACTTTCATGAAATCGGGCATTGAAAATTTTTTCTCGCGCTTCGGGAGCAATACGTCAAGCAATCTTGCTTCGGCGTGTTCAGCGGCAGGAATTTGAACTTTCTCAATCATTTTTTTTCTGACCATTGAGACTGCAAATTCAGTCAAGTCCCTGATGATCGTCTCAACGTCGCGGCCCACATAGCCTATTTCTGTAAATTTCGTGGCCTCGACTTTCACGAACGGAGCATTAGAAAGAGTCGCGAGCCTTCGTGCAATTTCAGTTTTTCCGACTCCTGTCGGACCCACCATTAAAATATTTTTCGGCATAATTTCATGAGCAAGTTCCGGCGGTAAAGCGCGTCTGCGTATTCTGTTCCTCAACGCTATCGCAACAGCGCGCTTGGCCTTATCCTGACCGACTATATAACGGTTAAGATGCTCAATGATTTTTGACGGCGTTAAATCTGATTTAATAATTTTTTCCATGTTTCATTCTCCAAGTACTTCAACAATAATATTATTATTCGTGTAAATGCAAATTTCCGACGCAAGCTCGATTGACCGTCTTGCTATTGCTTCCGGCGGCATGTCCGTAGCTTCACACAAAGCACGGCCGGCGGCCAGAGCATAACCCGACCCTGAACCGATCGACGCGACATTTCCTTCAGGTTCGAGAACGTCGCCGGCTCCGCTCAATAACAAAGTAGTCTCCCTGTTCGCCGCAAGCATCATAGCTTCGAGCCTGCGCAGCGCCTTATCAAGCCGCCATTCTTTAACGAGCTTGACCGCGCCTTTCATCAAGTCGCCTTTTTCCTGTTCGAGGCAGTCCTCAAATTTTTCAAGCAGCGTCATCGCGTCCGCAGTGCTTCCTGCGAAACCGGTCAAAATTTTTCCGTCTAATAAAGTTCTAACTTTTCTTGCGCCCGATTTTATTACCTGCGAGCCTAAAGTTACTTGACCGTCTCCGGCCATTGCGACTCGCGATCCTTTTCGGACGCAGACTATCGTAGTTCCTTGAAACAAAAATATCATTCCCTCTTAAAAAAATATCCAGAGCCGGAATTTTTTAATTCCTAACTCCTAATTCCTAACTCCTACTTGAATCACTATTATCTCATTCGTTTTTATTTTTTGAATATGCTAATTAAATTAAAATTTTCAGTGAATAGTGTTAAAAATTTGAAAGCACGAAAAAAAATTCGTAACTTTAATTTTTTAGTTTGTTCCGTGAAAAATTGTGATTGCTAAAATTTTTCAAGATTGTTGTAGTCCCCATTGTAGTCCCCAAAAAATTTTTCTCTCAGATTTTTTATGAAATTTTTTATTTATTAAGATTTAGAAAATATTTTAACACAAAAATTTTTTGAAGTAGGAATTAGGAAGTAGGAGGTAGGAAGTAGGAGGTGTTTTATCTCCGTGTAACTTTCAGCTTCGACAGTACAAGCGCAAACAAGAGAAGAATTAAAATTAGTCCCTCGTTCTTCATCACGTTACAGCCGCCGCCGGAACTGCCCAATGTGTTTGTCTGGGAACTGCTGCCGTCAGAATAAACTGTTACGTCCATTAACGTGTTGTTAATGTCGCCGATCTCATAATCGTATTTCATTGTATCGGGCGCACTTGCAAAAGTTATGTTCCCGTTGTCGTCTGACGTGATTATTGCGATTTCTTTGTCGTTATTATCGTAAGCCTTCAAGTTCTTAACGTTCGTGAGCTTTGTTGCCGACACCCTGACAACGCTTGAAGCCGAAGCCGATTTATCATAACTTTGCACAAATTCATCAAAGTTCAAGATAAGGGACGGACTCCAGTTGTAAAGCACCTGCCCTGCGCAGTTAATGCTCGTTAAATTCGTAAGTCCTGAAGGAATATCGAGAGCCAAGAGCGAATTATGGCTACAGTTAATGCTCTTCAAAGCGTTGCAGGCTACAACGTTCAATTCACTGAGCAGGCAGTATGAGCAGTCAACTGACGTTAAATTTGAACAGTTGCTCGCGTCAAGAAGTTTTATGTCCGTGCTGCTGACATCAAGAGTAATTATTGAAGTGTTGCCCGAAACGTCAACGCTCTTTAATTCTGAACAGCCGCTTGCGTCAATGTTGGCGACCTTGCTTGCTTTCAAGTTCAAACTTTTTATTGAAGTGTTGCCCGAAATTGAGAAGTTCTTAATGGTTGCAGGCAATGAGCTTAAATCAAGCGCGCCGCCGTTGCCGACTTCAACATCTGAAGAAATTTTCACGCTCGTTAAGTTCGGGAAGTCCGTTGCTGTAATTTTCGACAGATCATCAACGCTGTTCAAGATTAAAGTTTTTACTGTCTGCTTTTGCGTCGGAGTGAGACCGCTGATTCCGCTTGAGGGAACCGTTATCGTTTCGCCGTCATCACTGCCGCCGCCTCCGCCTGTTCCGTCATCGCCGCTGCCGCCTTCATCGCCTCCGCTCTGTTCATCAGCCGCCTCAATCGTTAGTGAAGCCGTGATGTCCTTTGATGTTGTTGTGTAATTTGTGAGCGTCGCCGTTACCGTAACTTTAACGCTGAAATCTCCGCTCGCTGTCGGAGTCCCTGAAATCTTGCCTTTATTAAAACTTAAACCTGCGGGCAATCCCTCAACCTCCCAAGCAATATCCGCTGATGAAGGTGTCGCTGTTGCCGTGAAATATTGCGCTTCAGCGTACGCCGTGCCGACTTTTCCGTTGGGTAAAGTTTGCGGTGTTAAAGTCAAAGTAATATCACTGCTTTCACTGCCGCCGCCTCCGCTCTGTTCATCAGCCGCCTCAATCGTTAGTGAAGCCGTGATGTCCTTTGATGTCGTTGTGTAATTTGTGAGCGTCGCCGTTACCGTAACTTTAACGCTGAAATCTCCGCTCGCTGTCGGAGTCCCTGAAATCTTGCCTTCGTCAAAATTCAAGCCTGCGGGCAATCCGTCAACCTCCCAAGCAAGCGTCGCCGTTGTTGGTGTCGCCGTTGCCGTAAAATATTCAGCTTCAGTGTATGCCGTGCCGACTTTTCCGCTTGGTAAATCTTTTGATGTCAACGTTAAATTTATATCGCTGCTTTCAACGGTTATATTAACTTTTTTCTCAGCAATATTTGATTTTATTACGGGCGTTGTTATTGCGGTGTATGTTGCCTGAGCTTTTACTGTTACATCATAGCTTCCTGCGGGTGTCGTTGCGCCGATTGTTAATTTTCCGCTTTGGTCGATTGAAATTGTAGAAGCCGTCGGGCTAACCGCAATGTCCCACGAAACTGTGTAGCCCGTTGTTAAAGCAACGTTATCAAGGCTCACGGTCGGGGCAAATGTTAATGTCTTCGCTGTGCCGTATGACGTGCTAATTTCAATGTCGCCCGATATGTCAACGCTCAAAACAGGAGGGACATACTCAACAGCACCGATTGACGGAGGATTTGCAAAAGCGTTGCCGATTTGGTCATACTCCGGTGCTATGTCATGACTGCCTTTGCCGATAATGCCTTGTAACGCACTGTAATTATCAAAAATTTTATACACCTTATGCGTAACGTTTTTGATTTTTACATCGGACGAGACGGGACTGTTCCACGCAGTTAGAGCAATATTGCCAGTACCTGTCGCACTGGGATAGGCACAATTATTGTAATTTACAGTGGAATCGGAAATAGTAATAGCGTTCGTACTCGCATTCCATATCAGCGTATTGCGAAGGTTTGTTGTACCGTAATCCAAACAAATTTCGTGTCCTTGATTGCTTCCTGCTGTATTATTCACAATGGTGCAGTTTGTGATTGTCGGGCTGCTGTCGCTAGTAATATAAAAGCCGCCGCCTTTGCCATAACTGCCAGTAGCATTATT
>JAFSXR010000043.1 GCA_017443985.1 Synergistaceae bacterium | reverse complement strand
GAGTATTTTGGAATATATCACAATGGTAGTGAAACCTTAAAACAATTGTGCTCATTCAATTTTAACAAAAAGGAAAAAACTACTATAAAAAATAAGGAGAAGTTTTTATGAAAATGTCAAAATTTTTGTCGTTTAGTATAAATGGTGCATCAGAGACATCAAGAGTAACTCTGACGGCTGTATATTCGCCAAGCTGTATTTTCTCTTTTAATGTCAGTGTTCCGCTAGTTTTAAATTCATCAGGTCCGTATCCTGTCCACTGAACGTTTGAAAGCGTGCCGTTGGGAATGTTCCATGTAGCACCGTATTCAGTTTGAACGTCCATTGTAATTTTGACGGCAACGCCTGGATCATGAGCCGTTGCAATGTCAGGCGACTGAACGAGCCTGTAATTTACTGCTGTTATATAACCGTCTTCCGAAACAAGTTCAACATACGGGAAAAATCCGCCCGTTGATTTATCATATTGCTGTGCGAGACTCTTAGCATTTCCTATTTTCCCAGAACCGTTGAGTTCGGGTGCGTTAGGAAATTCCCAGCTTACTTCTTTGCCGCTCAGTGTGCCTGTTTCGTCCATAAACATTGTTCCGCGAGTTGAATAGCAGTCGTTGATATAAGTCCAATGTTCTTTGCGGTAGCCTTCCGTCATGTATGAATACTCAATGTATGAACTTCCCAGAGCCGTTCTTGTGTGAAGCGGTAAAGTTATATCAACGTCGGGGGAGTTAAACGTTTGGAATACTTCGCCGTCGGTATTAAGAATCTTGAAAGTTCCGCCGTTCTTTATTGTAAACGTACCCTCAGTCAAATGCTTTGCCTCAATAAAACTGGGAACCGGCCACATTGCAGCACCTGCAATATCAGTAGCCTCATAGCGCGCATAAGTATAATCTGATTTTCCGTCCGTTAAACCTGCCAAGAAAGTGGCATGACCGCCATTATAACCTGAGCCGGTCTTCGCACCGATTTCTGCTTCGCTCATGCTTATAAACCGCCATTGATATACGATATTTTTATCGTTGCCGATATAATACCTGACGATTGTACACCATGGCACGCCCCCAAGCGGCGTTTCAAAAGTCTTGCTGCCTGACGCAGCAGTTCCGGCCGCGATATCAACCGACAAAACGCTGTCTGCTTGAGCCATGTTGTTATTAATTCCAAAGACAGACACGATTTCAAAATGAATATCCTGACTGGGCTGTATGGCTTGCGTAACGTCAGATGATTTTACGAGCTTCCATTCTATACCCGTGCATGTCAGAAAACCCGAGCCCATTGTCCCGCTCGTTTTATATTCGATATACGGAACAAAATCCGCAAGCTGTTGAGCCGTTGTTTTGAGTTCGGGAACTGTCGCCGTGCCTGTTTCACTTGAATAATTTTCGGGATAATGCCACGTTACGGTTACGCCGGTCAATCCCGTTTCAGCGTCATTGCTGACAAAATGAACCCAATCGCCCTCACTGTTTGTCGGAACGTAGCCAACCTTGCTCACGCCCCAGCGGAGTGCTTCTTCACTGTTATAAACAAGGCTTTCAGGACGTGCCGTTGTGAAAGTTTTTGCTGTATTATTGACTTCAGCAACTTTGAAGCTGTCCCAGAATGAATATTTGCCGCCGCTGAGATCAAACGAAATACTCGGAGGGTTAAAAGTTTCGATGAACGGCATTTCGTCATCATCGCTGACAATTTCAAGAGTTACACAGAAAAATCTTGCCGTGTCATAACTTGCCCCGACATGGACATAATCAGTTTCCCCCTCAGCCGCTGTTAAGTCCTGACTGTAAATATTATTTACAACAGTTTCATGAATCGTAACTAAGTGAGGGCCTTCGGCAAACGCCGATGAACATAGCGCAATAAGCAAAAATGCGAAAAGTGTGAGGAATTTTTTTGCCATTAAAAACACTCCTTTTCTAAGATTATAAGAAAAATTACGTAAATTTTACCCCCCCCCAGAGTTTTAGCAAGTGCAATGCGTATAGGTAGGAGTTAGCTTTCCTGTCTGCCGGCAGGCAGGCTCACTCCTCACCCCTAACTTAATTTTCTACAGAAGCGACGAAATAATTTTTGCGTCAACGAAGTTAATTAAAAATCCTGCAAACAATCCCACAGCGATTGACCCGGCACTTAATAATAATAACGGAATTTTCATATTCCACGATAGACGGATCGAATTTACTCTCTCGTAATTAAAATCACTGCCAGGAAAAAATGCGTCCGTTACGATCGGCAATAAATATCCGGCTGTAAGCAGCGCACTGACCATTAAAATAATTATTCCGAAAATTCCAAGACCGCCGAGACTTAACGCGCCCGAAGCCATGTACCATTTTGCCGTAAAGCCTCCTGTAATCGGAAGCCCGATTAATGAAATCGAAGCAAGAGCAAAGCACGTCATCGTTATCGGGAGCTCTTTGCCTATTCCGAGAAGCTGATCGGCGTAGTGATAATGAACTCCCTGAAGGGTAAAATAAATTACAACGCCCGCGCTCAAGAACAGACAGCTCTTTGACATTGCGTGGGCAGCAATCTGCAGCACTGCCCCCCTAATACCTTCAGGGCTCAAGAGCATCATCGCGAAGACAACATAAGAGACCTGACTGACTGACGACCACGCTATGCGTTTCTTAAAGTGCTTTTCAACATAGGCCATCATAGAGCCGGTGAATATAGTTAATAAAGCCACGTATAAAAGAGTCGTCTGTACCCAAGTGCCGCGAATAAAATCGGCTCCGACTACATAATAAACTACTCTGAACATCGCTATAACCCCGGCCTTTGTTATCAAGCCCGATAAAACCGCGCTCGCCGGTGTAGGTGCCATAGGGTGAGCAATCGGCAGCCAAGCATGTAAGGGAACTAATCCGGCCTTCGCTCCGAAGCCTAAAATAGTTAAGAATGTTACGGTTAAAATCATGCTCTGATTATTTTCTGAAGTTATTTTTGCAATGTCGAGCACTCCGCCCGGCGTAAAGTCCATTGAAACTCCGTAAACCTGAAAGAAAAAAAATCCTCCCAGTGCCAGAGCCGCCCCGATGAGCGAGTATAAAAGATATACGACAGTCGCGCGGATTGAGTCTCTTCTTTGAGTGTGCATGACTAACGGCAAAGTCATAAACGTCATTAACTCGTAGAATAAATAAAGCGTCAACAAATTTCCTGCGCAGGCAACGCCGATTAAAATTCCGAACGTTGAAAGAAAAAATGCGTAAAATCTATCGACCGGAGGCCGCCGCCTTAAATATTCAAAAGCGTAAACAGTAACTAAAGGCCATATAAACGCGACAAGGCATGAAAAAGCACGGGCAGGGAAATCTAATCTGAAAGCGATCGATAAATTTTCAGTAACGCGCCACAAAGTTATTAACTCCTCGCTCGTCATGAAGGCCGCGAAAAAAGTTATTAATGACGCTGCAAAAGTCATAACGCCGACGTAAATGTGCCTGTCCTCGAAAATCGGGCGCGAGAACAGAGCAAAGCCCGCAACAATCGGAAAGAGAACGGGCATTAAAGTTATTATAGCGTTGATCATGATTAAAAAACGTTCACCCCTCTTGTAATTAATCTTAAAAGCGGAACGCAGAACAGGCCGAGATAAAAATTCAAAGCTAAAAATATAAACATTGAAATTTTATATAAATTCGTCGGGGCAGGAGCAGTGAAATTTTTGTGAGCGTCTTTATTATGCGTCAAAACGACAATGACAGCCGGGACGTAATATAGAGCATTTAACACGGAACTTGTAGCTAGCGCGGCGAGTGAAAAAATTATAAACGGGTGATCGAACGATGCCAAAGTTAAACTTAATTTTGAAGCAAAGCCTGCGAAAGCCGGGATACCCATCATTGAAAAGGCTCCTGCGGTTAATCCCAAGCCTGCCCAGCGGTTTACGTAGAAAGTTCCCATTAAAGAGTGAAGCCCTTTTTTATGTCCTGCGGCGTTGCTCAAGCCCCCTGCGGCCGTGAATAACATCGGCTTAACGCACGCATGAACGATTATGTGCAGACAGGCGGCGGCAATTCCGGCGGTAGTGTTTAGACCCACGCCTAAAAATATATAGCCGACCTGAGCGA
The DNA here is from genome assembly GCA_017443985.1 of Synergistaceae bacterium. GTDB lineage: Bacteria > Synergistota > Synergistia > Synergistales > Aminobacteriaceae > JAFUXM01. Next base: position 7,722 of record JAFSXR010000043.1, on the reverse strand, counting down.
CTGACGACCACGCGATCATTTTTTTAACGTTCGTCTGTCTAAGCGCGTGAACGGAGCCCATAATCATTGCGGCAATTCCAAGAATAAAAATCGCCGTGTCCATTCGCAGTAAATGAATTACATCGAGGCCGAAAACTCTGTAAAAAATTTTTATGATTGTAAAAATATGTCCCTTTAATACAAGCCCTGAAAGAATTGCGCTCGAAGCATTTGTAGAACTTCCGTGAGCGTCAGGAAGCCACGAGGCAAAAGGATACAGCGCGCTCTTTATCGCAAGCCCGACCGTTATCAACGCCAGCGAGACCGTCAGAGGCATTAAATAGCGTTTTGTCGCTACTATAACTTTTATAGATTCGTGCATGTGCTGCATTAATAAATGCCCTGTTAAATCATATAAAAGACAGATCGCAATCATTACAAGCCCCGACCCTACAAGGCTCATGATTAAATAACGCAGGGCAGCGCGAGTCGTCTCTGCTCCTTCCTTGACGGCGACAATGGCACACGCGGCTATCGTATTAATCTCTATGAAAACATAAGCCGTAAATAAATCATTCGTGTAAGTTAAAGCTAATAACGAGGCCGTCAATAAATTCACAAGCACGCAAAAAATTTGTCTTCTGTTCGGTGCAATGTCTTCAGCTGTCGAGGCAAAATTACCTGTTAATGATAAGAGCATGGACACGCAGAAAACCAGAGCCAAGACTGCTTCAAGAGGCCCGGCGCGTAACTCGTTGCCCCAAGGAGCAGGGAAATGCCCCATAGGAAAATTGAAAACTAAATTTTGCCCGGAACTTGTAAGCGAATATAAAAGATACGCGGATAAAATTGCGACAGTGCCGATTACATAGCACGATAATTTTTCGGGAAGCCTGTTTTTTTTCGGGAGCAGCGGAGTAATTATCGCGGCAATCATTAATAAAAAAATGCTGATGAAAGGAATGTTATAAGCAAAAGAATTTATCATGATGATAAAACGTCCTCCTCAGCTTCTTCGATAGTTGTCTCAAGTTCGGCCTGCTCTTCGGTCATTTTTAATAGAGCCTCGTCGATATTAAGAGTGCCGTAATTTTCGTAAAGTTTCAGAGTTAAAGCAAGGGCGAAGGCGGTTACGCTGACGCTCACGACAATTCCCGTCAAGACAAGACCGGCAGGAACGGGATTGACATAAAGAGAGGAAGAATTTAGCCAGCCCCCCGAACCGTTTTCAATCAAAATCGGCGCGGCTCGTCCCTCAACGTAGCCCTTAGCTGCCAAAAATAAATAAACGGCAGTGTCCATAATATTGAGGCCGATAATTTTTTTGATTAAATTCCGCTGTAATAATAAATTCGTCAGGCCGATCCCCGATAAGATTACGGCGGCGGCTTCGTAGTGATTTAATAATATTTTTTCGAGCATGTTTCTAAAAATCCCCCTCACTGAACAAGGCATAAAAAGCGTAAAGAGTTCCAGCGACAATCAGGCCCACGCAAATATTAAGCGGAAGAATTAAACCTGCGCTCAAAATATTTCCGATTGTGCCCTTTGGAATGATTGAGTGAAGATGATTGGCTCCCGTGAAAAACGAATAGCCTTTTGAAAGCGCGTAAATCATTAAAGCAGTAGAGCTTGAAATTATAAAAGTGCGTTCGTTGAAAAATTTATGAACGCGCCCGAAGCCGTAAGCATTAGCCGCAAGAATTAAAGCCGTACTCAAAATTGCTCCGCCCGAAAAACCTCCGCCCGGCGATAAATGGCCGTTGATAACGACAACGCAGCCCATCATTAAAATCGCAGGGATTGAGAGAGAAGCGACACCGCGCAAAATCGGCTCATCTAAAGAGTGAGGACGCAATAAAAATTTTTGCTTTGATTTTTTATTTGTTCTTGACGCTCCCAGCAGCATTAAAACGCTTACGGCAGCAGTGAATAAAACTGCACTCTCCCCGAACGTATCAAAAGCTCTGTAATCTAAAATTAATCCTGCAACGATATTTTGTGCGCCTGTCTCATCTCCGCCGTTTTCGACGTAACGCATAATTACAACGTTATTCGCCGGGTTATTCTCATCGCCGAACGGCGGAAGCTCGGAGACTGTAGCGAGCAATAACACAACGATTACGACGCACGTTAAGATGCTTAAGCCGGCATATAAAATCGAAAATATATGAAGGCCGTGAATTTCGAGCCATTGATCATAGCGTTCTTTGAGCGTGGCTTCGTGAAAGCGCGAATATTTATCCTTCGGCTTCTGTGTGAAAGGCAGGTCGGGCGGAGGTTCAGGCGGTACAACTTCATTTTCAGAGCGCGGCCCGTTGCCCATGACCCAGTTAAAAAAATTTTTCCAGATTAATTTTAATTCTTCGTTCAAAATTTGAGGCTCCTTTCGTAAAAAATTTTATTCGTAATGAGTCTACATTCTTTTCACTCTAACGATACCTTCATAAGGGATTCCGTTGGGGTCTAAAAGATTTTCGGCATTTTCAACAATATCGTATACAATACGATGCTGATCGTTTAGCCGTCTTGAAAAGCTGCCTCGCAAATCCCAGAAAAGTTTTTCATATGCAGGCGGAGTCTGAAAGGGATTGCTTTCGATTATACTTATTAAAAGACTTTTAGCTTTTCTTTCAAGACCTGCCGCTTTGAGAAATTTTTTATCTTTTTTTGCTTGCTTGCTTAACTCAACAAAATACATTTACCATTCCTCATTTGGATCATATGGTGTATATTCTGACAAAGGTTCTTTTCCTGCTTTGATAATACTCTCGACCATTCCCGGAATAGAATACAAATATAATGTCTCTTGCAAAGAGTTCCAGTCATCTTCGGAAACAAGCACAGCGTTTTTATTTTCGTCGTCATTCACAATTATTATGGGTGTGCTGCTGTCATTTACATCTGACAAGAGCTGAAAAAATTTCTCATATGCTTTTTGAGCTGTTATTGCTGTCATAATTTTGCTCCTTTCATTATCGCGCTTTGCTAAAATTTTTCATAAGCTCCAGAGCGTCGGCGTTGCCTTGTTCAGCGGCTTTGCTAATCCATTGTATAGCTTCAAAATGATTTTTTTTGACCCCTTCGCCCCTGCCGTACATACAGCCTAAATTAAACTGCGCCTGTGCATGACCCTGTTCAGCGGCTTTTTTATAATACTTGAAAGCTTCTTCGTAACTTTGCTCAACGCCTTTGCCCTCGTAATATCTGTTGCCTAAAGCATATTGCGCCTTAGCGTTTCCCTTCTCTGCGGCTTTGCGGTATTGCGTTGCGGCTTCGGTGTAATTTTGATCTTTGTAATTAATAAGCCCTAAAATATATTGAGCGTCGGTGCTTCCCTGTTCAGCGGCTTTTTCATAGTCCTCAAAAGTCGGCAGAGGTTTCAAATATTCGGCGTTGTGAGGTGCCTGTATCTCTGGGATATTTTTTGTCTTATTGATAACTTTTGAATAAAACACCCACGTAATTGCTAATACAATCAACGCGCCTGACAAAAACGCTAATATTTCAATAACGCTTATATAAGCAGAATGTTTTTTCATTTAATTAATTTTTTTACCATGTTTCGCCAAGTTCTTTGAGAGCTTCCTGCGCGACGGTGTGTCCGCCCTGTGCGGCCATGCGCCACCATTTGACGGCTTCTTTATAATCCTGCTTTACGCCGTCGCCGTAGTAGTACATGTTTCCAATATCGTGCTGAGCCGTTGCATCGCCTTTTTCAGCTTTTTTCAAAACTTCCTGAAAATTTTCAGCCGCAAACGCCGCCACCGTTGTCAAAGTGAAAAGAACTACCGCAAAAAACGCTAAAACTTTTTGAAATTTTTTATTCATGAAAAAATCCTCCGTAATTTTATTTTCTATTCCTCATGCTCTTTTTCATGCCCCAGCTGTCCGATTTTACGCAAGGCCAAGAAAAATAATACGCTCGTTACTCCTGCTCCAACCGCCGCTTCTGTTATTGCCAAGTCCGGCGAACGCAGTAACACCCATATAACCGCCATGACTAAGCTGTAACTCATGAAAATTATTACGGAGTTCAGCAGATTTTTTGAAATCGAAACGGCAATCGCGCAGACTATCAAAAAAATTAATAACAGCCATTCAATTATTATCACTTTTAATTTCTTCCCCTTCGTTTTTTTTCGTTAAGTCAACATAATCGCAGATTAAATTCAAATTCGGGTTAGTCATGACTTCTGCACGGGCGATTAAATGACTCGCGGCAGGGTTGCACAGCCACAAGAACACAATCACTAAAAATAATTTAAGCGAAAAAAAATTTAATCCCGATAAAATTATTAATCCCGTCAAAACTAATAACGCTCCCATCGTGTCGCACTTTGCCGCAACGTGTATTCTGTTTAACATCGTCGAAAATCTAAAAATCCCGACAACCGCGATCCCAAGCGTGAAAAGCCCCGCAATTATAAAAATCCCGGCAATTATTACTCTAATCATGATTTTCTTTTTCTTCCCTCTTTTCAATCACTGAACGCCCAAGCACTACGATAGAAAGAAAACTTATAACCGCGTAGACTAAGCATACGTCAGCTAAATAACTTTCGCCGATTATTAAAGATAAAACCGCAATTAATAAAATTATTTTCGTTCCGACTATGTTCGCGGCGATTATTCTGTCAGAAAAACGCGGCCCGAGCGTCGCTCTCATCAGGCAGATAAAAATCGATGCCGATAAAAATATCGCCGCTCCGATAAGAATATAATGTTGAATTAAATTCGCGTCAGGCATTTACTCTTCTCTCCATTCTTTTTAATATTCTCTCAAAAAGAGAATTTTCAAGTCCGTCCGCTATTTCTTTATTAAGCGCGTGAACTAAAAATTCATTGCCTTCAAGCGAGACAGTAATAGTTCCCGGCGTAAGCGTGATTGAATTTGCAAGAGCTACTCTGGCGGCTTGAGTCTTTAACGGCGTAGTAAATTTCACGAGGCACGGCTCGACTTCAATCTGTGGCGCAAGAACTAATTTTGTTATAGATAAATTTGCCTTTATTATCTCAATGATAAGAACAATAACATAAAATAAAGCGTCAGGAAAAAGTTTCAGCACCTTAAAAAAAGACGCGCCGGGAAAATTAATTTTCAAAATTTTTTTAACGAACATGTCGAGCACGAAAGATATCAACGCTCCTGCAATTATTATTTCAAGCGTAACTCTTCCGTTAAATATCACCCATAAAGAAAAGTATACGAGGATCATTTTTTCCTCCAGTCTTAAAATTTGAAAAATTTTTTTGGATTTGAAAGTTGAGATTAATTTTAGCATACAGCAAAAAAAATTTTCTCTCGTAAAAAAAATCACGCGAAAAATTTTTTGCGATTCTATTTTTGAAAAGTTCTTTGTGAAAAATTATTGACGCTGAAAAATTTTAAGATTTTTGTAGGTGTAAATGTAGTTGCAAAATTTCTATTAGGTCCGGGAAAATTTTTGAAACGGATAAATTTTAACATAAATAATTTATAATTGAAGAAAAAAATTTCAAGACTTTAATTTTATTTTTAAGATTTATTTTTTAAGAATGGAGAAAAAAATTTTTTATGAGCAAAATAATTTTTAATGATAAATGCGTCCACGTCGTCTTTCTCGGAGTCCCGAACGTTCCGGGAGTTGCCGCCGAAATTTTTAACAGGCTCTCAGAACTTTCAATTAACGTCAGCATGGTAACTCAAAACACAATGAGGGGCGGACGTTCGGATCTTTCATTTTTAATTGAAAAAGAAAGACTCGACGAAGTTATCCCGGTGTGCCGTGAAATTTCTGAACACGTCGGCGGTCAGGGCGTTTCGTTTGCTACGGAAGTTGCGGCGATCACCGTTGGTCTTAATTCACCGTCGGACGCGGCTCAAGTACTTGCAAAAATTTTTACGGCTCTCGCTTCTGTCAACGTGAACATAGAAATTATTAACTCAACTTCAGAGAGCGCAATATGTATCGTGAGCTCTACGAAGGCTCTGGAAGGTCTAGCGGCTCTGGAAAAAGCATTGCATTAGAAAAAGAAAAATAAAATCGTTATTGTTACGCTGTTGTAAATTTTTTGACCCGTTATAATATTCTCTAAATCAGCTAAGTTAAATAAAAAAATAAAATTAAAAAACAGGAGAATAAAATATTATGGCATGGATTGAAGCTCATCAGGAACTACCGAGACACCCGAAAACAAAACGCTTTGCGAGAATGTTGAAAATTTCAATACCGCAGGCAGTCGGTCATTTATTTATGTTCTGGTGGTGGGCTTTAGACTATGCCGAAAACGGCGATTTATCGCGATATGATGCTGACGATTTAGCTGATGCCGCGCAGTGGGACGGAGATCCTGAAGAATTTTTGAAGGCCATGATCGAATGCGGGCCCGGAGGTTCGTACGGTTTTATAGAAAAAAATGAGTCGGGAATGTTCGTTCACGATTGGGAAATGTACAGCGGAAGACTTGTTGAGAAGCGCGAGAAAAACCGTCAGCGTCAGGCAAAAGGAAGAAAAAATAACGCTGAAGAAAAAAAATCGAAACATGTAGCGCGTGAGTCACGCGTGACAAGCAAGAGTGTAGCGCGTGAGTCACAGGGCTACACAACACAACAGAACACAACAGAACAGAACAAACACAACAGCACACAACACGACAGAACACAACAGCACCAGACACAACCCCCGCCCAGCCCGCCCCGAAAAAAGCTGCGGCGGCTTCTGCGGCCGGGAGCGAAGAAATTAATCTTGCCGAAATTGTCCAGCTCTGGAACGAAAAACTAGCACCGCTGGGATTTTCTCACGTGCTGAAAAAAACTCCGTCGCGTGAAAAAGCATTGCAAACCCTGCTGGATACTTCAGCCGACAGAAAAAAAATTCTCTGGTGGCAAAAAGTTTTCGACCGCGTAAGTTCGTCCGAGTTCTTGAAAAACAGCGTCCAGGAGCGAAACTGGTTCACTCTCGACTGGCTGCTGAACGAAAACAATCTCGTCAAGCTGCTTGAAGGCCGATACGACAACAGGCACGAGAAAATTCAAAAGCCCGTGAAATCAATCGCCGAAATTCTTGAACAGCACAGCAAAAATTCCAACACAATCGACGCTGAATACAGCATGACCGGAGAAGGTGAAGCTCATGACGGAGAACGACCGCCGGGCTTTTGACGACATCATGGACGCGGTGAATGACCTGACAATCATGCCGGGCGGAAAAGATTTAACACGCATGAAAAAAATTTTATTCGCAAATCTCATGCAGTATCCGCTGGAAGTAATCGCAGACGCAGTAAATGCTCATTGCAGAGCCGAAAAATTTTTCCCGATGCTTGCCGACATAGTCCGCCAGATTGAGGGAACTCCCGACGAAAGAGCCGCCCTCGCGTGGTCGCTGGTCATGAAAGCCAAACGAAAATATAAACTCCGAAAAGCTATAAGATTTCCCGTTCCTGCAATTCATTTTGCGATTGAAAAAATGGGAGGCTGGGAAAAACTTTACTGGTCTCTTGATGATTTCAACGAAAATTTCAAAGCAGCAGAGTTTCAAAAATTTTATAAAATCGGCGAAAAATGCGCTTCATGGAACGGCGAAAACGGAAAAGTAAAAGTCTGTTCTTATTTTCCGTCCGAAGAAGAAGTTTACGCGCTGAAAAAGGGAAATAAAAAATTCAAACGCGAAATTTTTAACGTTGAGAATGACAAAATAATCACCGAAAATCTCAAACAGTTGAACGCATAAATTTTATTTTTTATTTTTTGTTTTATTT
>JAFSXR010000042.1 GCA_017443985.1 Synergistaceae bacterium | reverse complement strand
GAAAATGGCACAGCTCGTGAAATAGGTAGGAGTTAGGAGGTAGGAGTTAGGAGTTAAAGATGAAAAAATTTTTAAGTGAAAATAAAATTTATGGGAAGCTCCTATTTCCTGCTTTCTACTTAACCGCCTTATTAAAATAATTAGGCTGGGCAGAAATAAAAAAAATAGAAAGCGAATGTATTTTGATGAATGAAAAAAATACCTCCTGCCTCCTAATTCCTAACTCCTCCCTGATAGCTATGAGCGGGGGCGTTGACAGCAGTGTCTCCGCTTATTTAATGGCTCAAAAATATAAAACGTGCGTCGGCGCGACAATGCTTTTATTAAATCAGCAAAGCTCGCTCGAAAATATAAACGACGCTAAAAAAATCTGCGATAGTTTAAGAATTAAGCACGAAGTCTTAAATTTCGCGGACGACTTTGAAAAGTGCGTCATAAAAAAATTCGTTATGGTCTACGAGAGCGGCGGCACACCTAACCCGTGCGTTGACTGCAATAAAAATTTGAAGTTCGGAAAATTTCTCAATCATGCAAAAAATTCCGGCCTCGAAAAAATTGCAACGGGGCATTATGCAAAAATTCAGCGCGATAATTCAGGACGTTATTTATTATTCAAAGCTGATGATTTATCACGCGATCAAAGCTACGTTTTATACATGCTCACTCAAGAAAATTTAGCAAGCGTTGAATTTCCCTTAGGCTGCATGAAAAAAACTGAAGTCAGAGAATTGGCACGAGAATTAAATTTTATAACCGCTAAAAAAAGCGACTCGCAGGATATTTGTTTCATACCCGACGGCAATTACGGAGCATTTATAGAAATTTTCACGGGCAAAAAATATCCGTCGGGAAATTTTATTGACGCTTCGGGAAAAATTCTGGGCGTTCATAAGGGAATAATTCACTATACGACAGGACAGCGCAGGGGGCTCGGAGTCGCCGCAAAATCGCGCCTCTACGTCTCAAAAATCGACAGCGTTACAAATAATATAACTCTGGTCCCGGAGGACGAAGCCGGTTTATACTGCGACAAAATAAAAATTTCCGGCGCAAATTTAATTGCGTTCGATAACCTGCCCGAAAATTTTTGCGCTAAAGTCAAAACGCGCTACCGTCAAAAAGAAATTCCTGCAATTATTAATCAAATTAACGACGATGAATTAATTATCGAGTTCAAAGAAAAAATTAAAACTCCTGCACGAGGCCAAGCGGCTGTGATTTATGACGGCGATTTAGTCATCGGCGGAGGAACGATTTTGTGAGGTAGGAATTAGGAAGTAGGAAGTAGGAAGTGAAAAAAAATTCCTGACTCCTGCCTGAACAAAGTGATATAATCTCACGCTTGATAATTAAATTTATGAAAGAGGGCAGATTTTTTTTCACATGTCTTTATTACTCAAGACTGCTTTTGCTTTGTTCGCCGGTTTAATGATGACAAGAGCATTCAAATATTCCGGCTTCAAGTTTCCTGACGTAACATCGTTTTTAATTGCCGGCGTTCTCGTCGGGCCGTATGTGCTTGGACGTTTTTACATCGGTTTTGATTCTTCTGCTGAACTTGCAAGCGTGAATATTCTTTCAAATCTCGCGCTTGGCTTCATAGCTTTTGACATCGGCAGCGAATTTAGAATGGCCCAGCTGAAAGAAATGGGCAAGTCCGCAACCTTCATCGGAATTTTTCAGGCTGTATCCGCGACAATTCTCGTCGACGTTGCTTTAATTGCCTTGAGCGTAAAACTTGGCGGCGATGTCCTTCCGATCCCGGCAGCCATAACTTTAGGGGCGATTGCTTCGGCGACTGCTCCGGCGGCTACGTTAATGGTCGTACGGCAGTTCAAAGCCAAAGGCCCTGTAACTGATTTACTGCTGCCCATCGTTGCCCTTGACGACGCGGCAGGGCTTATCATATTCGCCGTTTCAATCGGCATTGCTCAGGCAATGATCGGCGGCGCGATAAATTTTGTCTCAATCATAATAAATCCCTTAATTGAAATTATAAGCTCCGTAATTTTAGGCGCGTTCATGGGCTGGATATTAACACAGATAGAAAAATTATTTTTCTCAAACTCGAACAGGCTTTCAATGACGATCGCGTTTGTAATGATGACAATTTCTCTTGCAACGCAGGAATTTCATTTCGGCCAAGTCCGCGTGGCTTTTTCGTCTCTGCTCGTGTGTATGACGCTCGGCACGGTTTTTTGCAACATGTGCGAATATTCTGCGGACATCATGAAACGCTCGGAGAAATGGTCAGCTCCTTTATACGCGGTATTTTTTGTGTTATCGGGCGCGAGGCTTGAGCTCTCTGTCTTTCAATATCCGTTCGTGATAATTACGGGACTTGTTTATATTTTGACTAGGTGCTTGGGAAAATATTTCGGCGCGTCAATCAGCAGTACGATAATGAACTGTTCAGAGAACGTGAAAAAATACTTAGGCATAACTTTATTCCCGCAGGCCGGTGTCGCGCTTGGAATGGTCGTCAGCGCACAAAGTCTTGGCGGCGAAATGGGCAGCTTAATCCGAAATATAATTTTATTCAGCGTATTAGTTTATGAACTTGTCGGGCCTATGCTTACGCGAATGGCATTAATGAAGGCCGGAGAGATTGAGCCGGCAAAGCCCGAACACGTCAACAGAGAAAGATTTAAGGGCGTTTTGCGCTAACGTTAATATTTCAAGAATGAGGAGTGAAAAAACACTTCTCATTTTTTTTGAGCCGGCGCGGAAAATTTTATGATAAAATAAATTTTAATCCATTCACGAAAATCTTTGAGAGAAAAATATTTTTGGGGACTACAATGGGGACTACAGAAATATTAAAAATTTTTAGCGTTCACAAATTTTCACGAGGCCAAGAAAAAAATAAGAGTGCGGATTTTTTTCATGAAAAATTTTTTTGCTGATAGTGTAAAATTATTTTGCAGCGTTTAGAAAAAAATTCACGGAGGAATTTAATATGCGAGTAGTTCAGACGAATATAATTAACGACACCGCAGGGTCTGTGAGCAGACTCGAAAAGGGATTTGTAACGCGCCGGGTTGAGAATCAATTTGTCCACGTACGCGAGCCGATAATGGTGCAGCGTCCGCAGATCGAAGATTTTAATAATATGGTGGTCGTTCATGACCAAGTAGAGCAATATATATGAAGCAATATAAAAAAACGAGGAGCCGGATTTTTTCCGAACTCCTCAATTTTTAATTAATACATTTTATTTTTCTGGAGCGTCCTGCGCTTTTTTGTTCAGTTCTCTCTGTTTTTGGAACTCTTCAATGCGGTCGAGCCTCTGTGAAAATCTCCACGTATCGATCTCGTTTTGAAGTTTCTGCATTTTCGCGTGAACTTCGAGAGCCTTTGCCTTATTAACCGGCCTGCTTGAGAGAGCTTCTTCAAGGTCTACGCGGAGTTTTGCAAGGTCTGCGGCTTTTTCGCGGATCTCTTTGGGCATGTCGGGCGTAAAAGTCCTATTGTCTCCGCAATGTCCCCCGAAGCCGCGCTGGCCTTCTGAATCAAACTGCATGTGTCTGCCCTGAAAATCTCCCTGCTGTCTCTGTCTGTTCATGTTCGGGTTGTTCATGGCCTGCTGGTTGCGGTGTTCACGAACCTGATTGCTGCTGCTGTCCTGCTGGGCTAATGCTGCCCCTGCTCCAAAAACTACACACACTGTTACGATTACTGCTAATACTTTCTTTACGTTTTTCATTTTATTTTCTCTCCTATATAGTTTTTTAATTCCTAATTCCTAATTCCTAGCTCCTAACTCTCTAGGCATTTCCGGCGGCCTTTTGTCTCCTGAGTGCATCGGCGGTCTTTTTCCGTCCTTAGGCATTTCCGGGGGGTTGCCTCTCATGTCGCGGCTCATCGGACGAAAATTTTCATCTCTCGGCGGCTCTGGGGGTCTGCCTTTCATGCCGCGCATATCATGGCTCGCCGGGCCTCCTCTAAAATCCTTCGGGGGTTCGGGCGGTCTTTGTCTTTCAGTTTTTGTCTGAGCGACGTTTTTCCCGAAATCAACGTTGATGTTT
>JAFSXR010000041.1 GCA_017443985.1 Synergistaceae bacterium | reverse complement strand
TCAGTCGGGCGTGTCAATGCTCAGTCAAGCGAATCAGCTCCCCCAATCTATTTTAACTTTATTGGGACGCTAATTTATAAAATTTTAAAAAACGGAGGAATGTTTAAATGTCAGTATGGCGGCTACATGTTCATACACGAGAAGGCGGACTTGGCAAGTATTGCCTTGCTAATAACGTTATTGCTATGGGTTGGAGCTTCAAAGAACTCCTTAACAGTTCAGCTCCTGAGGAAAAAGATTTACGGGAAAAGGTCAACGGGCTTAATGAGAGCTGGGACGATTTTGTCGAATGCGCTGAAGCAAACGGATATGATTTTGACTGCGTTTTAAGCCTTCATGACGAAGTAAAGCCGTGCGATTCCGTTTGGCTTTTCGTTGATGATTCTTATTACGTTGCAAGAATCAGCGAACAAAGTCACTGGAGATTTTCCCAAGAGGCACGGGAAATTAACGCAGCCAATCAGTTCACTGATATTCGCTGGCATTATGTCGGCAACAAAAAGGATTTAATTCCCCCAATAATAAAAAATTCTTTTGCTGACGATGAAAAAATTTTCAGCAGGGTTTTAGATTATAATGTCGAGGGATTCAGCGCGTGGCTTTTGAGAGCGTTGGAGGACGAGCAGGAAACTATTGAGCCGCAAAACATTTGGAGAATTCTCCTTAGACCGGGGGAAGATATTTCAAAGTACTGCCTCGCTAACAACGTCGCGGCAATGGGCTGGAGCTTCAAGAGTCTTTCTGAGGAGGATCCTGAGCTTGAAAAGAGCGTTAGGAATATAAAAACCTGGAAGGACTTTTTAAAGTGCGTCGAAAAATATAAATATTATAAGACTCTCGACGGAAGCCTTCGGAGATTTCATGACGAAATAAAAATCGGCGACGTTATCTTAATGTGTTCTGAGGATCGTTATTATTACTCTGTAGTGACAGAGAAAAGCCAGTGGCGATTCAATCAGGACGCAAGAAATATAGACGCGGCCAATCAGCTCACTGATATTTACTGGAAAGAAATAAAAAATTTCAGCGCGATTGACACTGCACTCTATAATCAGTTCCACGTTGTCGGAAAAACTTTCAGACGAGTTTACAAAAATGAAATCTGGAATTTTATTTTGAACTCACTCAAGAAGAATTAAACAAACGGATTAAAGCGAAGGAGTATTTTTATCATGAAAAAATCGTTAGTAAATCGGCGGGTACGATATTATTTCAACGAAGGAAGGTCAAGGCATTATGAAAATAGCTAATAATCTTCCTGCTCTTGGTGCGTATGCTTCACTTAATAAGACTAACACTTCGCTTCAAAAATCCATTCAAAGACTCTCAACGGGCTTGAGAATAAATCAAGCTTCAGATGACGCGGCCGGCTTCGCGATAAGTGAGAAAATGCGTTCACAGATTTCCGGGCTTGATACGGCCAGAAGAAATACTCAAGACGGCGTGTCACTTTTGCAGACTGCTGAAGGGGCACTCGGCGAAACTAATTCAATGCTTCAAAGAATGCGCGAGTTAGCAGTACAAGCCGCGAACGATTCTTTAACTTCCAACGACCGGCAATATTTACAGCTTGAGATCGACAAGCTTCAAGAACAGATCGACCGCATAGCCGACACGACTAAATTTAATAAGAAAAGACTCTTGGACGGGAGTTCGGGGGCTTTATGGTCAAGTGATGACTTAAAGCTGAAGGCAAAAATCAACGGCGGATTAACATACGTTGATAACTTCGGCCAGAAGGTCAGCGCCGAGGGAAATTATCGCATTGAAGTCAGATCAAAGGGAGGCCAAGCGCAGGTTCAGAAGTCGAGCATTTTCACGACTTACAAGACTACAACTGACTACGGCAATGAAACAGAGTCAGAAGAAATTACGGAGACTGTCAGAACTGTTGAATACGATACAGTTACGGAGAGGGAAACACAGCTTGTAGAGACCGTATCAACCAGCGAAGAAATTTTCAAAATCTATATCAACGGGGCAAATGACGACAATACTGAGGCACTCGACAATCTTATCTCACTCCCCGCTGACGCTACAGAAGAAAGCAAAGCGACAGTAAACGCTATCCGTGAGGGCTTGAGCTTTGAAAAAGGCGTTTTGACTATCACGAAAAACGGAACTTATAACATAGTCGGCAGGCCCTCAAACAAAGCGACAACGAACAGAATAAAAGTCGCTGATGGCGTAGAAGCTAATATATTTTTGACTGACGTTAACATTGACGTAAGCACAATTGTTCAGGCTTGTGCTTTTGAGATTGAACCGGGCGCAAAAGCTAATGTCTATCTTTCCGGCAATAATTCACTGAAAAGCGGAGAACGCCGCGCAGGTCTTGAAGTCCCAGACGGAGCGGAACTCATGCTCACCAGTGCTGACGGAGACATGGAAATCACTGGAGCAATTACCGCTCAAGGAGGTGACTATGCAGCAGGAATCGGCGGAGGCGGCTCGAGGACAGTTGGAAGAGCAGGAACTATTACAATCAATGGCGGAACTATCACTGACGCTATTGGTGGCAAATATGGAGCAGGAATCGGCGGAGGAACGGTGAACCGTTCTTATGCTAACGGTGGCGGTACTATCACCATTAACGGCGGTGACATAACAGCTCATGGCAACGGCGACGCAGGAGCTGGCATAGGAAGTGGGCATGTTGCCGGCCCAAAGTCAATGGGAGGTAGCGACGGGCAGATAATCACAATTACAGGTTGTACACGTATAAGAGCATACGGAGGAACTAATAACGGCGACTTGTATAATTTTCATGGAGCAGGAATCGGCGGAGGCTGTCATTCTTCAGCTGGAACTATACGTATACAAGCCGGGCTTTATCCAAGTGTCATAACAGCAGTCAAAGGTGGAGCTTCTGCTGATGATATTGGTTCAGGTTGGTTATCACCAAGATATAGCGATGATTATGTAATAGATATAGACACAGAAGCTGACCTTGAACCTTTTACGCCAGGCACTGTTCCCGACAGATTTTATATAGAATATTATCCAGAATCGCCAGCCGTCATAAGAACAGAAGAAGAAGTCGAAGTAACCCGCGAAATTCCCAAATTCACCGAGACTTCAAGAACTGCAAATTTCACTCCGTCTCCGTCCCTCGAAAATGAACTTGAGAATGTAAAAGTTTACAGCGAAAACGGCGTTGACTCCGTAACAGCAAACGGCCTTCCGGCTGGAAGTTACACTGTTGACACTCTGTCTTCACACTTGACGGAAAAATCTTTCAGTTTCACTGGCTCTTACGGTTTTGAAAGGGATTTATCCAGCCTCATGACCATGAGTTCCGGGACAGGCTCACTGAACACGAACGCAAACATTTTATTTGAAGTTACGGGTGTGAACAGGACTGACGGCACTGTAACACTCAAAGCCACCGCCAACCTCATGAACACTGACGGCACTGTAACGAAGCATATAGTCCGGGAGGGTCTGACTTTGAAAGAAGGAAGCGCGACGGCTCTCAGCGGTCTAAATTTATCGGGAACAACTCTCGATTACGACACCGAAGAAAATTATCCCGCAGTTACTTTAAGTCTTTCATCAGGCGCGGCAAGTTCATTTTCAACAGGAAATAAATTTGTCTGCAACATAGCTACTTCAGGTTTTGCAACGGAGGAAAGCACCGTAGCAATTTCCGGCACTCAAAATCCTGACTGGAATTTGAATTGGGGCGATACCGTAACAGAGCAGCCTGTTTTATACGGACTTGACACTGAAGCCGTAAAAAATTCGACTCTAACGTTCAGCAACTTTTACTTAAATTCCGAAGACGGCACTGTCTACGAGGGCGATATAGTCATCAGCACGAATGACACTCTCATTCAAGACGGGAAAAATTTAGCGTCGTTCGATGCCCTTCGTGACAACCCCGTAACAACAACCAGCTTCGGAACTGCCGACGAGACGACAAGACTTGACGAGATTATGGGATTTTATAACACTAGCGGCGTTTTCATGATTGACCCTTCGCAGACAATCAGCATAACTCAGGGCAACGGTCAAAGCGTCAGTGTAACTTTATATAAGAATGACACTATAGCCGATGTTCGGGAAAAATTGAATAATGCTATAGCTGACGGACTTGGGCAGGGACAATACGCTTCAGAAAATAAATTCGTGAGTTTTGTTACGGAAGAACAAAATAACGGGCTTGAAACTGTCCCGGGAACTTTTGTAATTCGTTCTGCTATACCGGGAAAGGCGGGCGAAATTTCTTTTTCAGGGGACGAAGATTTATTAAACGCTCTTGGCTTTAATACTATTCAAGAATCCAGCGAGACAACTTTCACGGCTTCAGTTCGT
>JAFSXR010000040.1 GCA_017443985.1 Synergistaceae bacterium | reverse complement strand
AGCATTTTAACGTGAGCGATACTGCCCTGTATGTCGCACTCAGCCATTCGCCAGTCAATGTCAAGCGACTGCGTAAAATCTTTGACGCTCTCCGCCATGTCTCCCTTAAATCTTCCATGCCACATTGAAAAAAATCTCCTTAAAAAAATTTTAATCTTAACGTGTAATTATTTTGTTATTTTCAAATTTTTGCAATCAGCAATTTTTTCGCTGTTATAATATTTTCAAAATCCATTAAAAATTCAAAATAACATTACAGTAAAAAAATCTGGAGGTGTTTTTATGCTCGATCTGAAGCAGGACATGCGCGAAATTATTGACAGCGCAATTAAAGCCGTCCTTCCTGAAGCCGCTGTCAAGGAAGCTCTGAAGCGCGAAGATTTTTTAGCCCGAAAACAAAAAGGCCGTCTCATCGTTGCGTCAATCGGAAAAGCCGCGTGGAGAATGGCAAAGGCCGCGAGCGATATTTTAGGCTCTGAAATTTCCGGCGCGGTCGTTACAAAATACGAACACTCAATGGGAGAAATTAAAGGGCTTGAAATTTTTGAGGCCGGGCACCCGGTGCTTGACGAGAATACTCTCAAGGGCACGCATGAATTATTGAAGCACGTAAAAAATCTTAATGAGGACGACACTGTTTTATTTCTTGTATCGGGCGGAGGCTCGGCGCTCTTTGAACTTCCTGCGGAGGGCGTTACTCTTGCTGACATGAAGGACATAACGAGTCAGCTCTTGTCATGTGGTGCCGACATCGTAGAAATTAATACAATACGCAAGCATTTATCAAGCGTCAAGGGCGGACGTTTTGCACAGCTCTGCGCTCCGGCGCATGTCTTTATGGTAGTTTTATCTGACGTTCTCGGCGATAGGCTCGACAGCATTGCTTCAGGCCCGGCTTGGCCCGATTCTTCAACGAGCGAAGAAGCTCTAGCGATCGTGAAAAAATATGAACTCAAAGTTAAACCGGAATTAATGAAAGTTCTTTCAACCGAAACGCCCAAAAAGCTCGATAACGTTACAGCGGTAATAACGGGAAGCGTTACGGCACTGTGCGAAGCCGCGTGCGAGATCGCAAAATCAAAAGGCTATAATCCCCTCGTCCTGACAACTACAATGACGTGCGAGGCAAGGGAGGCCGGCTCATTCGTTGCTTCAGTTGCGCGTGAAGTTAAAAATTCAGGCAGGCCCGTAAAAGCTCCGTGCGCTGTTATCGTCGGCGGAGAGACTGTCGTGCATTTAACAGGACATGGAATGGGCGGACGCAATCAGGAATTTGCACTGGCCGCCGCTGAAAATATTTCGGGCGTTGAAGGAATTGTAATTGCTTCGCTGGGCTCGGACGGAACAGACGGACCTACGGACGCAGCCGGAGGGATTGTGGACGGAAAAACAGCCGCGATATTAAAATCAAAGGGCATAAATATTTCTGACGTTCTCAAAGAAAATGATGCGTATAACGCTTTGAAAGCCGCCGACGCTCTTTTAATGACGGGCCCGACCGGGACAAACGTCAACGATGTAGCGATCGCGCTTATCAGGTAGGAGTTAGGAGTTAGGAGTTAGGAAGTAGGAATTTTTTTCTTGGCTCCTAATTTTTTTTTCTGCTCTGTAAAATTTTATGGACGCTAAAAAATTTTTAACTTTTTGTAGTCCCCATTGTAGCCCCCAAAATAAAACTCCCCTGAATTTTTTTCGGGGGAGCAAATTTTTTTTATCTCTTGAAAAATTTTATCATAGTTTCGATAATTTCTTCCTGTTCTTTTTGCTGAAGGCCCGGAAAAATCGGAAGAGCTAAAACTTCACGGGTTAATTTTTCGCTCACTAGGAAGTCGCCCTCCTTATAGCCGAGATACTTGAAGCACGGCTGTAAATGCAGCGACAGCGGATAATAAACGCGAACGGCACAGCCGTTTTCATTCAAGTAATTCATTAATTCGTCGCGCAAATTAGGATTTGAATCAGAATGAACGCGGACAACGTACTGATGATAAATATGACGGTTGCCGTCTAAAACTTCGGGAGGCGTGATAAAATCCCTCAAGCCGCTCGCCTTGAAAAGCAGTTTGTAATAGTCGGCGATTTTAATTCTCTCTTCGTTCCATTGCTCAAGATACTTTAATTTAATATCAAGTATCGCGGCCTGTATCGCATCGAGCCTGCTGTTAATTCCGACTTCTTCGTGATAATACGTCGTGCCGGAGCCGTGAACGCGGAGTTTTTTTAATCTCTCAGCAGTCTTTAAGTCCTTCGTTACGACCATTCCGCCGTCTCCGCAGCCGCCTAAATTTTTTGTCGGGAAAAATGAATAGCACCCGATGTCCCCGACCGTTCCGGCGCGTTCGATTTCTTTATCGACAATTCTTGACGAGCCGAAAGCCTGCGCCGCGTCCTCAATAATTTTTACGCCCTTGTCATTAAAAATTTCTTTGACCTCTTCAAGAGCGCACATCTGGCCGAATAAATGAACGGGCAGAAAAATTTTCGTGTTCTTGTTAATTTTGCTGACTGCCTGTTCAAGATTTATGTTGTAAGTTTTCGGGTCAACGTCAACAAAAACGGGTTTCGCTCCGAGCCGCGCAACCGTCCCCGAAGTCGCAAAAAAAGTAAACGGAGTCGTTATAACCTCGTCGCCCTCCTTAACGTCCGCCGTCATCAACGCAAGCAGAAGAGCATCTGTCCCGGAAGCACAGCCGACCGCAGAGCCTTCGGGAAGCTCTAAATATTTTTCGCAATGTCTTTCAAAATTGCTGACATCAGAGCCGAGAATGAAACTTTGATTTTCAAAAATTCTTTCAAGCGCGTCAAAAACTTCCGGCTTGATATCTTTGAATGAACGTCTTAAATCTAAAATTGGAACTGTCAATTTATTTTTCTTCTTTCTAAAAAATTCTTTCTAAAAAAATTATCACACTAAATTTAGTTTTTTAAGCTGTGGATCGGAGCAGGTATTCTTCCTCCGCGTTTTATAAATTCCGCGCAGCCTGCCTCATTAACTTTCATGACCGGCGCAGCTCCCAAGAGTCCGCCAAACTCTACAGTGTCGCCGAATTTTTTTGAAGGAGTGGGAATAATTCTCACCGCCGTAGTTTTTGAATTTATCACGCCTATCGCGGCCTCGTCAGCAATTATTGCCGAAATTGTTTCCGCGCTCGTGTCTCCGGGCACCGCTATCATGTCGAGACCAACCGAACAAACGCAAGTCATGGCCTCTAATTTTTCAATGTTCAATGCGTTTTTTCTCACGGCGTTAATCATTCCTTCGTCCTCGCTCACGGGGATAAACGCGCCCGATAATCCGCCGACATGCCCCGAAGCCATTACGCCTCCTTTTTTAACAGCGTCATTTAATAACGCAAGAGCCGCCGTAGTTCCGTGCGCTCCGCAAATTTCAAGACCCATCTCCTCCAAAATTCTTGCAACGCTGTCGCCCTGTGCAGGTGTCGGAGCTAATGAAAGGTCAACAACGCCGAAGGGAATTTTTAATCTTTCTGAAGCTGCGTTCGCTACCATTTGACCCATTCGAGTAATTCTGAACGCAGTGCGCTTGACGGTCTCCGCTACGACATCAAAACTTTTGCCTTTAACTTCCTGCAACGCCTTATACACAACGCCCGGCCCGGAAACTCCTACATTGATTACACATTCAGCTTCGCCCTCGCCGTGAAAAGCTCCGGCCATGAAGGGATTATCTTCAACGGCGTTCGCAAAGACGACTAATTTTGCACAGCCGAGCCCGTCCTGTTGAGCCGTTAATTCTGCGGTGCGCTTTATAATTTTTCCCATTAAGGCAACCGCGTCCATATTAATTCCTGCTTTTGTCGTGGCAACGTTGACGCTTGAGCAGACTAATTCAGTTTCTGATAAAGTTTTAGGGATTGAGTTAATTAATTTTTTGTCCGAGTTAGTGAAGCCCTTGTGAACAAGCGCGGAAAATCCGCCGATGAAATTTACTCCGCATTCTTTAGCGGCATCGTTAAGAGCGTGCCCTATAATTGAATAATCTTCGCCGTTACATGACGCGGCGACCTGAGCAATCGGAGTAACTGAAATTCTTTTATTGATTATGGGTATTCCGTACTCTCTTTCAATTTCGCAGCCGACCTTCACAAGATTTTCAGTCTTGCCGCAAATTTTGTCGTAAATTTTTTTTGCGCATGAGTTTATATTCTCGTCCGCGCAGTCGTACAACGATATGCCGAGAGTGATTGTCCTGATGTCTAAATGCTGATGATCAATCATGTTGACCGTCTGCATAATATCTGAAATATTTAACATTTTTTCTTACTTCCTACCTCCTGCCTCCTAACTCTTTACACCCTGTGCATTGCGTTGAAAATGTCAGTGCGCTGAATGTGAATGTTAAGTCCTTCATTTTCTCCGCGCTGAATTACAGCCGAGCGGATTTCGTCAAAGCTGTGCTTTGAAGTCGAAGTGTCAACGAGGAGCGTCATTGTGAAAATTCCTTCCATGACGGTTTGATTAATATCGAGAATATTAACGTCCATTGACGCAAGAAGCGAACAGACGCTCGCAATTATTCCTACGCGGTCTGAACCTATTACGGTCATTATTGCCTTCATGAAAAATTTTTAATCCTTTCTGTTTTTTTTATAATTTTCTGAAAAATACGGCCCGTCGTGATCTTCAGGAAGCAAAATATTTTCCGGCCTGCTTATCCAATCCCGGACACCTCCGCGATAATTTTTTAACTTCGACGGAGAAAAATTAAAACGTCTCACTAAAGCATCGGCAAATCTCCCAGACTGCGAGCCCGTGTTGCAGTAAATTATTATGATTTTGTTTTTAGTAATTCCGACCTTCGCAAGAGCCGCCGAAGCCGCCGCGACGTTCAAATCCATCAGCGGAAAATTTATCGCGCCCGGAATATGACCGCCCGGTATGCCTTCAAAAAAAACTTCCTGGTCGTCTTTGCCTGCAAAAGGTGCCCGGCCTTCATAAATTTCTTCGGCTCTCGCATCGAGCAGAACATAGCCCGGCAAATTTCTATTCGCTATTACAAAATCCATGTCAACGTCCTCAACGTTAGGCTCAAGGCGCGAATATATCAGCGTAATTACGAACACCAGCGCAAAAACTACAGGAGCTACAATATCTAAGGGCGGATATTTTTTTTCCGACTGCGTGTTTATTTTTGGCTCATTCATGGCAAAAATTCCTTTGCGTTCAAAAATTTTTTGAGAATATAATTAATTATACACTTGCGAAAATAAAAATTATGCTATAATTTGCATGTTTTATTTTTTAATCACGCTTTAAGAGGTTGTTAAGAGTTAATGAATCGGCAGCCAGTGGTTGCTTTAATAGGAGCTACGGCCGTAGGAAAGACGGCTTTGAGCATCTCTATCGCAGAAAATTTAAGAGCAGAAATTATTTCGGTGGACTCGCGCCAAGTTTATAGATACATGGACGTTGGGACCGATAAAATTTCTCTTTCACTTCGCCGTGAAATTCCTCATCATATGATAGACATTGCAGACCCTGATGAGAAATTCACAGTTTCTGATTTTGCAGAAAAAACTTCACAGGCGGTTTCTAGGATTCTTTTGCGCGGAAAAATTCCGTTGTTTGTCGGCGGAACTCCGTTTTACTATAACGCGCTCTTTCATGCGTCGCTGAATGCGGAGCTTCCTTCAGATGAGAACGTCCGCGAAAAATACGAGACGCTTGCAAATTCTCAGGGGGCTGAACTGCTTCACATGAGGCTTGCGGAAATCGACCCGGCTTCGGCTGAACGTCTCCATAAGAACGATGTTAAACGGGTTACACGCGCTTTAGAAATTTTTGACTTAACCGGCAAAGCACCTTCAGAAATTTTTGAGAACGGAGAAAAAAGGGATTACGGCTTTGATGTTCTTTATATCGGCTTGTCCCGTTCGCGCGAAGAATTATTTTCAAGGATTTCAATCAGGCTTGAGCAGGAATTTTCTTCGGGCTTTGTCGAAGAAGTCGAGTGGCTCAAGAAAAACGGCTTTGACGAAAGATTTAACCCGTTAAAAGGTCTCGGCTACCGTGAAATTTTAGAGTACCTTCGCGGAAAAATAACGCTCGATGAAGCTCTCGAAGGATCAATAGCAAGAACAAAAGCATTTTGCAGACGGCAGCAGACATGGTTCAAAAAATTTTCTCCGGCTGTATGGTTCGATATGTCAGAATCTAATCACGAAGAAGAAATAATCGCGCTCGTCAAAAAACATTTAAGCGGCGAGGAAATTTCCCAATGAAAATAATAATGGCTGAACACGCCGGTTTTTGTTTCGGTGTTAAGAGAGCTGTTGACGCTATCGAAAAGGCTTTGAAAAGTTCAAGCGAAGTCTGGACAATCGGCCTGCCCATTCACAATCCTCAGGAAGTTTCCAGGCTCGAAGCTATGGGGTTGAGGGTTGCTGACAATGAGAGAGAAATTCCTGACGGCTCGGAAATTTTGATACGTGCGCACGGCGAACCCTTGAGCGTCATAAAAAATTTACAGGCAAGAAATATAAAAGTTCAGGATATGACGTGCCCGTTTGTAAAAAAAGCTCAGGATATGGCGGAAAATTTGAGCAGGGGAAATTATTTTATTATCCTGCTGGGCGATAAAAAGCACCCGGAAATAAAAGGCATCTTGGGTCATGTCGTTGATGAAAATAACGCCGAAGTCGTAGCAGATGAGAATGAAGCCGAAAATGTTGCTTATCACGCAAAAATTGCTTTAATATCACAGACTACACAGCGCGAAGAAAAATTATCGAACGTTGCCGGAATTTTGACACAAAAATGTTCTGAACTTCACGTCTGTAATACTATATGCAAGGCTACGGCGGAACGTCAGGACGCTGTAAAAGAACTCGTGAAAAATAATAAAATTGACGGAGTTGTTTTAATCGGCGGAAAAACGAGCGCGAACACAGGAAAATTAAGAGACGTTATAAAATCTCAAAATAATAAAATAGAAGTTCTCTGGGTCGAGGACGAAAACGAAATTGAATCAAATTTAGACTGGTTCAAAAATAAAAATCTGATTGGTATAGCAGCCGGAGCAAGTACGCCGGCATGGCTTATCGATAAAATTAAAAGTAATATTGCGGAAATAGGGGGAATGGGAAATTAGAAAAAATTTTAATCTCCCACTCCTAATTAAAAATTCAGGGGGTATCCATAGATAATGGATCAGCAGGAAGTATTAGAACAGCAGAACGAAGCAACACAGGAAACAGCGCAGGAAGCACAGCCCGTTCAGACAGAGCAGGCTGCAACAAACGAGCATGAACCTGAAACAATGCAGGAAGCTCTTGACCAGTACGGCGACAACGTGCATTTACGCAGAGGCGAAATCAAAACCGGCACCGTAATCAGCAAGAGCGAGAACGGTTTTCTTGTTGATATAGGCTTTAAGTGCGAGGGCGTTTTACCGATGAAGGAATACACTAACCATTCACTCATCGAGACAGAGCCTGAGCCCAACCCCGGCGATCAGATCGAAGTCGAAGTCGTAAGCGTCCGGGACGGAGACGATGCGCAGCTGTTATTAAGCAGGTGGAGACACGAGTTTGATAAACGCTGGGCGAAACTTGACGCGCTTGCGGCAGAAAATCAGATTATGACCGTCAAGGGAGTCGGCAGGGTTAAAGGCGGTCTCATGGTCGAAAGCTGCGGGCTTGAGGGATTTATTCCTGTCTCTCACTTGACGCTTGCAGGAAGAAACGTAAATCCTTCAAACTTTATCGGGCAGAATATCAAAGTCAAAATTCTTGACCATGATAAGCGCAAACGCCGTTTAGTTTTCTCACGCAGAGAACTTCTTGAAGCAGCAGAGAATGAGCGCAAGGCAAAATTCTATGAGCGTGTCCACGAGGGCGATATTATAGAGGGCGAAGTCAGCAGCCTCACAGATTTCGGCGTGTTTGTAAATCTCGGTGAGATGGACGGGCTTGTTCATTTAACGGAAATTACTTGGAAGAGAAGTTTCAAGCTCCGCGACATGTTCAAGAAGGGCGACAAAGTTACCGTCAAAGTAACCGGAATTGACAAAGAAAAGGATAGAATTTCCCTCAGCATTAAGCAGGTCTCCGGCGATCCTTGGGACACTGCCGCAGAAAATATTCACAAGGGCGATGTTTTCAAGGGAACAGTTACAAATTTAACGGAGTTCGGAGCGTTTGTTGAGCTTGAGCCGGGCATCGAGGGACTTGTCCATGTCGGCGATATAAGCTGGGCAAGGATTAAGAAGCCGCGTGATGTTCTCAAGAAGGGCCAAGAGCTTGACGTTGTTGTGCTTGATATTGACGTTGAGAAGAAGCGCATCAGTCTTGGAAGCAAACAGCTCCATGATCCGTGGAACGAGGCCGATAAACGCTATCTGCCCGGACAGGATATTAAAGTCAAAGTCGTAAGGCTTGCAGAGTTCGGCGCGTTCGTCGAAGTTGAAGAGGGCGTGGAGGCTTTGATCCACATTTCACAGCTAAGCCGCAAGCGCGTTGAAAAACCTGCTGATGTTCTCAAAGAGGGCGACGAAGTTATGGCGCGTGTGCTTGAGGTCAACCCTGAGCAGCGCAGAATGAGGCTCTCACTCGCGGCACTTGAGCCCGAACCAGAGCCGGAACCCATACCTGAACCGGAAGAGAAAGAACAGCGCAAGCCGGAGCCTAAGCCTGAACGCCAGGAACGCCCTGAGCGTGCAGAACGCCGCGAACGCAAAGGCAAATCACGCGCAAGAGCAATTAAAGAAGCCGGCGGTTATGAGGACGACGAAGAAATGTTAGAGTACAATCCTTTCGCCGAAGCCTTCAAGGACGCTAACTGGAACAATTAAATCAAGTAGGAGGTAGGAAGTTTTTTTGTTCCTACTTCCTGCTTTCTAAATTCCTGGCTTTTTAAGTTCATAAAGGGGATTTTTTATTATGGAATTTTTTGATGTCGTAAAAGAAAGATTTTCCTGCCGCAAATTTTCTTCAAAGCCCGTCGAAAATGAAAAGCTCGAAAAAATTTTAGAGGCTGGCCGTCTTGCTCCTACTGCTAAGAACGCGCAGCCCGTAAAAGTATGGGTGATTAAAAGTCCCGAAGCCCTCGAAAAAATTAAATCAACAACGCCGTTCGCATGGCTGAAAGATGTTCAGGTTATATTGGCTGTCGGCGGAACTAAAGAAGGCGCGTTTTTGAGACCTTCAGACAATAGGAATTTCGGCGATGTTGACGCGACGATCGTTGCAACTCATTTAATGCTTGCGATTGAAAACGAGGGACTTGGCACAACGTGGATCGGATTTTTTGACGTTCCCAAAGTCAAAGAATTTTTCCCGGAAATGAAAGATTATGATTTAGTCGCGTTATTCCCAGTAGGCTACAAAGCTGACGATGCCGAGCCTTCAGATAGACACCCGCTCAGAAAATCAAAAGAAGAATTTGTGAAAATTTTAAATCTTAAATGAATAAATCTGAATTAATTCGGGCGTTTGTCGCAGTGAAAATGCCCGAAGAAATTTCCGGAGAGCTTGAAAATTTTTTAGCCGAAGTCAGGCCGCTTGCCAATATCAAATGGGTCAGGTACGGCCAATTTCACATAACACTGAAATTTTTAGGAGAGCTTGAGCCTAATATTATTTCACAGGTGAAAAAATCTTTAACGCCGCTGAAATATTTTGAGCCTTTTAATATAAATCTTTCATACATCGGAGCATTTCCCAATCTTAATTCGCCGCGTGTTATATGGCTGTCAGGCGATGAGGGCGCGGTGGAACTTACAAAACTCTCGAAAAAAGTTAATGAAATTTTATACAACGATGAAGAAATCCCAAAGGACGAAAAAAAATTCAAAGCCCATTTAACATTAGCGCGCTTAAAAGGCGGCTTCCTTTCCGAAGAACTTGTCAGGAAACTCGGAACTGTTCAAAATTTTTCGTGGCGCTGCGGCGAACTTTTTTTAATGCGCAGCGAACTCACAACGAAGGGGCCAATCTACACGGAACTTCTATAAATTTTCACGCCATTCATAAATTTTGCCTTAATGGTAGAATTATCATAAATTCACTAAAAAATTTTTAAGAGGTGCATGCTAAATGCCGGAAAAAAGTTTACCCGATTTAATTATGGAATTGATGAATAAAGACGGGAAACCGTTCATGACCGTTAAGCGTCTGGCTCTTTTGCTCGGCACGGCAAAAAAACGGGAGCTTGGAATTTTGCACGTTACGAACGCAACCGAGATTAAAAATATTATTGAGCCGCTGCTTGAAGATAGATTTATTTTTAACAAAAAAGGAACCTCGCTTTATATTCTTGTGCCTTGCAAGCCGGAGGATTTGATACTCAAAGAGCTTTCCGCTGCAAAAGGGAAAAGTCCGAAAGCTGTCGGGCGTTTGATGCCTTTCACAAAAAAAGACTGCATGAAAATTCTTCTCGATCTTATTGAAAAGGGCCGCATACGTCTGACCTTGAATGAGACGCTTGAGCCCAGAATTTTTTTGACTGACGCTCCGTGCAACGAAGAACTTCAGTCTCAAACTCAAAAAAAAGAAGAAACTCCGTATACTTTGGAAAATTTTTATAAAGCCTTTAAGTCTCTCGACAACGGCAGAATTTTTGTAAGAATTTGCGATTTACGAAGGGCGTTGAAGTGGCCCCACGATGTTTTCGACAGCGGATTAAAACAGCTCCGCGATGCCGGAATTATTCAGCTTCATGTCGGGGACGCTTCGTTAATGACACCTGATGATATAAGAGACAGTTTCGTTGATGAAAATCATTTCAGAATGGGAACGGTAACGTGGCATGGCAAATAAAAATATTCAAGAGCTGCTGCGTAAAAATAACCCTTTTGTCTCGTCAGCGTCGCCCCTTCCGTGGGATAACAACAACCCTGACCTTTTGCAATTAAGCCGTGAAGCCTCAGAAGATATTGCGCAGCTGATACTTTATAAGCGAAGAGAACCTTCGGTGCCTTTGGCAGGGCTTGTGCTTGGCGAGGCAGGCTCAGGAAAAACTCACATGCTCACGAGAATTTTGCATAGATTAAGAAAAGACGCTCGCTCGGCGGTATTCGTTGCCGTAAAAACTTTCAGGGACCCCGAAATTGCGACACGGCACTTGTTGACAGAAATTTTTATAAGCCTCAAGCGTATTCACAGCAGCGGCCGCACTCAATTCGACATGGTTATGAGCGAATTTATGAATTCTTATCAAGAGCGCAGGCGTGAGGACGGATTTTCTAACGCTGACATAAATAAAATTGACCCTCGCGTTTACATTGCCCGCGATATTCCGGGACTTGACAAGAATTTTTTGAAATGCCTTGTAACTTATTTAACTACGGTCGATTCTTTTACTCGAAATGATATTTTAGACTGGCTGAGCGACGGCCTCGAAGATGATGACTCTTTGCGGCTTGGTCTCCCCTCAAGAGATTTGAGCTCAATGACAGACGCAAGAAGAGAACAGGAAGCCGAAAAAGTTTTGACCGCGCTCGGTTTAGTTCTGGCATATGCAAAAGTTCCCATGATTGTCTGTTTTGACCAGCTTGACGCAATGAAAGACCGCGATTTAGTTTCAGCTTGGGGGAACTTGATAAGCCTGCTTATGAATGATTTATCAGGGATTTTGCCGCTGTGCTTCGTAAGGTCTGAAATCTGGAACGATATTTTTGTGCCGGTGCTTGATGACGCTGTAGTCCAACGCTTGCGGAATAATACAATAATAATGAAGACATGTTCGCTAGCTCAGGCCCGTATGTTAATAAAAACAAAAATTGAAGCGGCCTTCAAAGAAAATTCAGAAGAAGTTTTTACATGGCTGATTGATAAAATGGGCGGAACTCTGCGCGACGGCTATTCGCCACGAGTTGTTATTGAACTCGCTAATCACGCAATAACCGCAACGGGAGAAATAGAAATAAAAACTCCCATAGAAAAAACGCAGCTGCAAAATAATGAAACTGATATAGACAGGGCGATTAAAGGCGCGTATGACGAAGAATATAAAAAAGTTCAGGCTGAACCTGCAACATGGCCGCCAAATTCCGAGCAGCTCGCTCTGGCGCTTGAAGTGTGGCTAAATGCTCACGGGGGTTTTGAATTTTATAGGAGCGAATTAGCAAACATAAAACTGACAGGAAAATATCGCAATAAAAATTTTGCTTTTATCATTGTTACGGCAAAAAGTCATTTTGTCGCAACGGCAGGATTAAAGCGCGGAATTGATTTTGTTCAGGAAAATCCAAAAAGTTTTTGCTGTTACATAACTGAGAAAAAAATTCATAAATCTACTTGGAAGATAGCTAATGAAACCTTAAAAAATTTTGAGGACTCCGGCGGTCATTCAGTGATGATCGACTCCGACGAAAGAATTAAATGGTACGCGCTGACGGCATTAATAAACCGAATTGACAACGGGGACGTTAATTTATATCTGCCCTCCGGCAGCAGGACGGCAACACGCGAAGATTTAACAGGCTTTCTTAAAAATGATGTAAAGCTGATTGAGTTTCCTTTTAACGATGATGTTATTGTCGTGGGCGGCGATACCGCAAAAAAATCTGAAATTTTCCTGCCCGATATTAATAACGCTTCTGTACGCGATATTTTAAGCAAACTTGTAGAAACTTCGCCCATGAGAATGCTCGCGCTTGGCAGAGGGGTTAAATTATTATCACGGCACGGAATTAAAATGACAGCTGACGGACTTGTAGATTTCGTAAAGAATGAACCGATGTTCAAAATTTATAAGCAGGACGACAGCGAGCCGATTATAAGTTTTTCAAATCGATAGTAAAAATTAATCACAAATTAAAATGTCTGTAACATGTTACGCTAATGTAAGCGATTTAGCAGTCTGCCAGAGATGCCCTGCTTTGTTCGCGTACGTAGTTTATATGAAAAAAAAATCAGCTTGGCGGGTCGGCATTCACGGCGGCAAAGAAGCTTACGGTTCAGTTTTTCATAAAGAAATTTCCGAAAAATTTTTTGAGGCCGCTTCGGACGAGCGTAACCCTCTGAATAAAGAAATTGGTGTTGCTGCTTCAAAAGGTGCAGATGTTCTTGAGGAATTTATGCGGAAAAATATTTTTATGCCGTTCGTTGAGACAAAGTCAAAATATTTTACGTCGGGGCAAATTCTCTCGATAGCTAAGGCTACACAAATATTTGCTTACAGGATAGCAAAATTTTTGAAAAATTCGCGGCCGGTTTTCATGAAGCCGGAGGGAAAACTTAAAGGCAGTTATTTCTCAGTCTCCCACAACGCGGAGCTTATAATCACGGGACGCTATGACGCGCTGATTTTTAATAAGGCACTCGGGGAGGCACGCTTGTTCGAGTTCAAAGGCTTCAAAAAATCTGATATTACTGTTCCGCTGTCGCAAAGTTTGCTTTATTCATGGCTCATTGAAAAAACTTCGGGCATAGTTCCATCTATTGAGATAATATATCTCAATGAAAGCAGGCCGGAAGTTTTTACGTCTGAAGTTGTTCGGGAAATGATGATTTCAGGACTGCCGGGACTTTTTAACTGGGCTTTAGATATAATTTTATTGAGGAGGATGCCGGAAATGCTTCACGATAAAAATTTATGTGAAAAATGTAAATTCAGCACGACATGCGAAAAGGACATGCAAAAAATTTTTGCTCCGATCGTTAATAAAAAAAGGCGCGGAGCTTCGATGCTGAGTCTGCTCGTGTTTTTTTTCGCCGCTGCTATGGTAACGGCGCAGGTGTTTTTCTTTTCTAATATCACCGCCGGATCCGTAAAAGATGACCGCGAGATTTTAGGCATTAGAATGGAGCTTGCAAATTTAGTCGAAATAGCGAGAAATACTATAGTGAATAAAAAAAGCGAAGTTGAAGTCATCGGTACGCTGTCTGCAGACTACGAAAAATTTTTTGACACAACAAGAAAAGATAGGGAAAAATATGAGAAAAATTTTTACAAGACTGCGGACGATAAAACTTGTGTAAATGTTCATGATTTGAATTATAAGTTTGTGAATGGATTTGACGATAAAAAATTTAGTGAGCAAGAGCCGTATAAAAAAATTTTTCCGCCTATTCCCGATCATTTTTTAATCAGGGCCTACACGGAAGTTTCAGACAAGAGATATTTAATGTTTCAAGTGCTTGTTGACAGCACAGGGGAAATAAAAACTTACGAGGAAATATGGTACAACACTGAAAAATGAACGGCATATTTAGTCTAAAACCTCAGGAAAATCAATCTATTTCGGCAGCGCTGGCAATACATGACGAGTTTATATTTTTCATTGAGATTGACGAAGAAAATAAGCCCGTCAGAAAAATATCCGTGCCTCTGCCTGAGGGCTGCATAGTCAACGGTCAGATAAAAAATTTTCCGCTGCTTCAAGCTGGTTTTGAAGAGCTTAGAAAAGAGGCAGGAAAAATTAACGAGCCTGTCAGCATAGGTCTGCCCGAAGGAGAAGCGATTATAAGATTTCCGACTTTTCCCGACATGAGCATAGAAGATATACGCGGAACTTTAGATATTAATTTTTCGGAGTACTTTCCGTATCAAAGAAACGAGGCAGTTTTTGACGTAATAAAAATACAAACTCCCAACGATGACCGCAAAGAAGATATTACGGTACTCGTTGCGGCCGCAAAATATCAGACCGTCGAAAAAATTTTAGAGATCGTGCACAGCGCAGGAATTACGCCGGGCCCCGTTGAGCCTATGAATTTTGCGATGCTCCGTGAAATTTCGGAAGTCCGCGAAGGGCTTTGCGTTGTTGCAGATCTTCACAATATAATTACGGTCTGGAACGGCTTTGGAATTTTTTTCAGGACAGGCAACAATCAAAACAACGTCCAAGATATTTTGAATACGATTCAATTTATTGAGACGCAATATAGAAATGTCCGCGTACAGAAAATTATTTTAGCCGGACTAAACTTTCAGCTCTCGTCTGAATCAAATGACTCAGGCGTAGAAATTATTAATATCGACGATGAATATTACGCCGCCGAAGGCTTAGCAATGAGGGAAGTGCCGGGATTTCCGCCGCTTGACCTGCGCCCTATTGAATTTATCGAACTTGAAAGACGGCGTTACTCTTTCAACATCAACAGGATTATTTTATGGGGGCTTATTGTAAGTTTCTTAATGCTTTCGATCGGCACAATATCATTTACGATTTCATGTATAAGAGACTTGAGCGAGAAAATTGAAATTGTCCGCAACAGCGTTTCAGATTTAACGCCGGAGCGCGACTCAATCATCAGACAAAACACGGAACTTGAACAAAAAAACGAGCATGCCGAAAAAATTATGAATTTTATCCAGCAGGATATACCGGTCTTGGAAATTATGCAGGAGCTTGAAATTAATTCGGGACACGGCGTGAAATTCGACACGGCGGATTTTTCTAAAGGAGCTTTGACGGGCGTTACCGTTGCCCTTGACGGAAAGGCGGAGGACGAGGGCGCAGTCATAGCCATGACGGAAGGATTAAAGAACGGAGGAAAATTCAGCAGCGTTATGCTGCCGGTATCGCAAAGAGACCAGACGGGCCGGGTCGTTTTCAAACTTATATTAAAAATGGGAGATGAAAAAAATGAAAATTAGGCGCGGTTTTTCGTTAATCGAGCTTTCTATATGTGTTGTCATAATCTTTATTTTAGCTTCAACTATTGCAGTAAACATTAATTCTTATGAGCAGACCGCCAAGCAGGAAGCTGAAAAATTAGAGGCTTATATTCATGACTTGATGAGAAAGGCCGACAGAAGTCATAGAGGCTTCGCGATAATCTTTAAGCCCGAAGGTATTGTGTGGCGGTGGACAGACTTACGCGATGAAAACAAGAACTGGAATCCAATTTACTGGACGGATAAAAACGATGAGAAATATAAAAAACAAATTATAAATAATAAATTTAAGGTCGACTGCAATTATATTCAGAACGAGTTGACTTACGACTCTAATAAACACGCCTTTAGTTTGCCAGGCAGATCTTTCACTGTGAAACGCAAAAGCGATAACGATAAATATAGTCTCGTAGTTCACTCAAAGTCTGGAAGAATTAGACTGTCGGAAAATCCTGCTGATTCTTCAAACGATTTATAAAAATTTTTCCGCCTTTCAAATTTAATTATTGCTATAATTATCCCAAAAATAAATCAGGAAGTGCTAAACTTGCAAAAACAATCACGCTCACAAAAATTTCAGCCTAAGCAACGCCGTAAAAAACGGAGCCGTAAAATTTTTATTTACGGAATAATTTTATTTTTTTTCCTGCTGGCTATTTCTGCGGCGGGCTATGCGTCTTATTATCTCAAAGTGCCTTCGGAATTATGGGAGGATTTAATCCCGATCCCGGACGGCAATAAAGTCAACGTATCAATAGAAAGCGGAATGACGGCTTCTCAAGCTGCACGCGCTTTTGAAATTCAGGGCGCACTCGAAAAAGGAACGCCTGTCCAGCTTGCCCGGTGGTTCGTGAAGTTCGGGATTGATAAAAAAATCCGCGCAGGACATTACAGCGTAGTGCCGTCGGACGCATGGAACTTGGCCCGGCAGTTAAGGACAATGAAGCCGGCGTTACTGAAAGCGCAGATTTTACCCGGCATTGATATTTTTGCGCTGATTGATTCGCTTGAAGAACAAGATGAAAAAATTTCGCGTAAAAATTTTTGCGAGGCTCTTTTGCGAGATGACAACTATCCGCCCGAAATGCGAGATATTCTCGCAGAACTTCCCGACGATGAGTATACGCGCTATACTTTTTTGATGCCGGAAACTTATATGCTGATTGACCGAACGGCGGACGAACTCGTGAACGCTTCGGCTTCGGCATGGTGGAAACACTGGGGAGAATTTATAGCCTCTCATAAATTTACTGCAAAAGAACTTCAGGACGCATCTATAATAGCTTCAATGATTGAGCGTGAAGTTATGCACGATACTGAATGTCGGACAGTCTCCGGGATAATTCAGAACAGAATTAAAAAAAATATGCTGCTTCAGATTGATGCGACTGTAGTCTATGCGTGGAGGCTGAAGGGCAGAAAATTAACTCGCGTTTTGAACAAAGATTTAGAAATTGAATCGCCGTATAACACGTATAGGGTTACGGGACTTCCGCCGCGTCCGATATGCCTGCCGGGCATCGAGGCGTGGGGCTCCGCGCTTGACCCTGAGAAAAATGATTTTTATTATTACGTTGCCGGCAAAGACGGCTATCATTATTTTGCTAAGACATATAAGGAACACCTGAAAAATATCAAGCAGGCGCGTTCAGAAAAATAGAGGAGTGGAAAAACATTTGAGCCGCAGACGAAACATACAGAATATAAACGCAAGGGGAGCAATTTTATTTATACTCGTAATATTATGCCTGTATTTTATTCTCGCGCTGTTCGGATCTTCATTGACGGGCAGCAGCGGGCAAGAATGGGGCATATATTTACGCACGGCATGGGGCGGAGCGGTCTTAGTGCCGTTGTTATTCTGGCTGTATCTGTGTGCCGCCAAGCTCCTGAGATTGAAAGTGCCTAATCTTCCGCGACAGATACTCGGAACTTTACAGCTTTATATTTCGTTTGCGTTCATGCTCGGACTTTTGCGCGAAACGGGCTGGAACTCTGAATTAACTTTATTTGCGCCCGGAAATTTCGGACAGGCCCTCGCTCATTTTTTGTCTTAAATCTCGGAATTTTTATAACGCTGCTGCTTGTAATAGTTTCGTTCATTCTGTCGGCGTTTCTTTTCGGCTTAAAAATTCTCCGCGTGCCTTTTCCGGAGCTGTTCATTAAGTCAGCTAGCGAGCCCGAAGTTCCGCAGACGCGCCGCCGCAGAAAAACTCAGGAGGCTGCCGGGCATCAATACCCTGAGGACAGGCCGGAAAATATTTTATTCATGAAAGATTT
>JAFSXR010000039.1 GCA_017443985.1 Synergistaceae bacterium | reverse complement strand
TGGGCATGAAGTTATCCCTCAATGACATGGTAAATTACTTAACGACAGCGGCTGAAAACTTAATCAAGATGGACGATGTACCTGCCGAAGACAAAGAAGTCTTACAGGGCTGGCTCGATGCACATCTTGACGGAGAGGCTTCAGTGGCGGCGGCTGAGAAGGTCGAAGAGTTACTCGAAAAGATTTTCTGCTGCTGCGGCTGTGAAGAGCATGAACACGCACCGTTAAGCGAAGCGGCAATGAAAGAATTTTGCACGATCGCAACATATCATGACTACCTCGTCAAAAAATCCGTCTGGATATTCGGCGGAGACGGCTGGGGCTATGACATCGGCTACGGCGGACTTGACCACGTTCTTGGAAGCGGCGAAGATGTAAACGTCCTCGTTCTTGATACGGAAGTTTATTCAAACACCGGAGGACAGTCATCGAAGTCAACACCGACTGCGGCTATTGCACAGTTCGCGGCAAGCGGCAAGAGAACGCGCAAAAAGGATTTAGGCCGCATGGCTATGACTTACGGCACCGTTTATGTAGCTCAGGTCGGAATGGGAGCAGATAAAAATCAGTTACTCAAGGCTCTCAAAGAGGCTGAAGCGCACAAAGGCCCGTCATTAATCATCGCTTACGCGCCCTGCATCAATCACGGTATCCGCGCAGGCATGGGCAAAACGCAGGAGAGAACGAAGCTCGCAGTTGAGGCCGGCTACTGGCATTTATACCGCTACAACCCGGATTTAATTGCAGAGGGCAAAAACCCGTTCATTCTCGACAGCAAAGCACCGAAGAGCGACTACAAAGAGTTCCTGCTCGGCGAAGTCCGCTACTCATCGCTCAAACTTGGGTTCCCGGATATTGCTGACGCATTATTTGACAAGAACGCCGCCGAAGCAAAAGAGCGTTACGAAACATACAAGGCTCTTTCAGAGATGGCCGCAATTCCTGTAGAAGCGAAGTAAAAAACTTTTTTCATTATAAAAAAATCACAGCCGGGTGTTTGAAAAAATGCCCGGCTCTTTTGTTATATAATTTTCAAAAAATGAAGGAGGCTAATTATTTTGGAAATCACAGACGCATATATCGATAAAAATATTCAGACTTTGCCGCTTGACGATACTGCATATCTTTTTTCAAAACCTGCTGTAGCACGCGATATTCTTGAAGGCCTTGTCACTTCGTGGGAAGACTGTGTACCAGAGGCAGAGGCTCTTAAATGAATTATGAGATAAGGTTTACTAAAGCTGCTCAAAAACATGTTGCGCTTTGTAGAGCGGCTGGTCTTGATTCAAAACTTAATGAATTGCTTGATATTATTCGGGTTAATCCATTTCAATATCCGCCGCCATATGAAAAACTTAGAGGGCTTGAAAATGTTTATTCGCGTCGTCTTAATGTTCAGCATCGCATGGTTTATCAGGTTGATATCGAAATGAGGCGCATAAAAATTCTTAGCTTATGGACGCATTACGAGACTTTTTAGCGTTCCGAAAACTTTGAAAAATGCCCGGCTTTTTTTATTGAGTGTTATAATATTAAAAATTCAAGCAATCAATAAAAATATAACAGAAAAGGGCGAATTTTAATGAAAAAAAATTTTAAGCGTAAAGGCTTCACGCTCGTTGAATTATTAATCGTTATCGTTGTTATCGGCGTTCTTTCGGCTATGATGATGATCTCCAGCACCGAAGCAGTTAGTTCAGCAAAAGCCACAAAAATTATAAATGATATGACACAGCTTAAGAAAGCTACTACAGCGTGGTATCTCGAAAATTTTCACAGAATAGGACAAAATGCTGGAAATGTAAAAGAGGAATTTGGTATTCATGTAAATGGAAATATAACTCGTTTCAGCGATTTTATCAAAGGCAGTGGTCAAGGGGAAATTCTCAAACATATTAACAACGATACTTCTATAAAATTGGGGAGTAAAGCTTCAGATCACACGGGCGATTTTTACATAATTAGAGCTACTGGCAAGAGTAAATATTGGTACGTTTCTTATTATCTCGACAATAAATCAGCAAGGCTCAAAGAAAAACTTGCCGCGAGAGCAAAAAGTATCGGACTATTTGGAAGTAATGATCTCACGACTGATAATCAAATTAAAACAGTTTACACTAATCAAAAGTATGTTGATATGTTAATTCTATCGCTAGATTAAAATGTAAAATCTGTTCTCCTTTAAGAAAGGAAATTTTTTCATGAAATATTTTTCAAAACGCAAAGCTTTCACACTCGTAGAATTATTAATTGTTATTGTCGTAATTGGTGTTTTAGCTTCTATGATGATATTGTCAAGCGTTGAAGCAGCAGCATCAGCAAAAGCTACTGAAATCATAAGCAATTTGACACAGCTTAAAATTGCTACTATAACTTGGTATCGTGATAATTCTGACAGAATTGTTTCCAGCGGTACTGATAACTATCACATAAGAGACAGCACGGGCGACAGAAAACTGCATGAGCTTTTATCAGAGAAAAATTCAGAAATAAAAAAATACATTGATGACAATAAAAATATTTCGCTTAATGCAGGTACAAAAGGCGGAGCTACGGATTGGCACGCGGCTGTCGGAGGTTATTCTGTTTACATGGGTAACTCA
This sequence comes from Synergistaceae bacterium, assembly GCA_017443985.1. GTDB lineage: Bacteria > Synergistota > Synergistia > Synergistales > Aminobacteriaceae > JAFUXM01. The sequence goes on along the minus strand of JAFSXR010000039.1, from coordinate 21,459 downwards.
AATACAAGATGTTACGTAATATACAGAATTTCTGAAAACAATAACGAAAAAGAAGAGCGTCGCTTAAAAGAAAAACTTATCGCAAAAGCAGAGCAATCACATCTCCTTGCATATAAGAATACAATGACTGTCGAGGAGAACCCTGTTATCTATGACGGTTATAATTACGTGGCAATGGAAGCCTTCAGGCTGTATAAATAGAACACGATTTTTTGAAAATTTCAGCCGGAGTTTTGCTCCGGCTTTTTTGTTATCTACAAATTCACGTTAGGTATTCCGGCAAAACCTTTCGCTAAATCTTCATCAGTCGGAATATAGTCCGTCATAGTGCCGTCGTTATATTTTTCGTAGGCGACCATGTCAAAATATCCCGTCCCCGTGAGGCCAAGAATGATTGTCTTTTCTTCGCCGGTCTCTTTGCATTTTAACGCCTCGTCGATCGCTGCACGGATAGCGTGTGAACTTTCAGGCGCAGGCAAAATTCCCTCAACCCTTGCGAACATTTCAGCCGCTTCAAAAACGCTCGTCTGTTCAACGGCGCGGGCCTCGATTAATCCGTCGTGGTAAAGCTGTGAAAGTATTCCGCTCATTCCGTGATAACGAAGTCCTCCGGCGTGGTTCGCTGAAGGGATAAAATCATGGCCCAGCGTGTACATTTTTGCCATCGGGCAGACTTTTCCGGTGTCGCAGAAATCGTAGGCAAATTTTCCGCGTGTGAAGCTCGGACAGCTCGCAGGCTCAACAGCAATAAATCTATAATCAGCTTCGCCGCGAAGTTTTTCGCCCATGAACGGTGAGATTAAGCCGCCCAAGTTCGAGCCGCCTCCGGCACAGCCGATTATAATGTCAGGCTTGATGCCGTATTTTTTGCAGGCCGCTTGAGTCTCAAGTCCGATTATTGACTGGTGGAGCAGGACTTGATTCAAGACACTGCCGAGAACATAGCGATAGCCTTCTGTTGAGACGGCGACTTCAACTGCTTCGGAGATTGCACAGCCTAATGAGCCCGTCGTGTTCGGGTGCTCTGCGTTGATCTTGCGGCCGATGTTAGTATCCATTGAGGGCGAAGGCGTTACGCTAGCCCCGTAAGTTCTCATGACCTCGCGCCTAAAGGGCTTCTGCTCGTAAGAAACCCTGACCATGTAAACTTTGCAGCCGAGTTTGAAGAATGAACACGCCATAGCAAGAGCTGTGCCCCACTGCCCTGCGCCTGTCTCCGTCGTTACGCCCTTGAGGCCCTGCTTTTTAGCGTAGTAAGCCTGAGCGATTGCCGAGTTCAATTTATGAGAGCCTGAAGTATTATTGCCCTCGAACTTGTAAAAAATATGCGCCGGAGTTCCGAGTGCCTCCTCAAGATATACGGCGTGGGTCAAAGGCGACGGCCTGTACATTTTATAAAAGTTCAAAATTTCTTCAGGTATCGGAATATATGCGGTGTTGTCGTCAAGTTCCTGCTTAATAAGCTCGTCGCAGAATACCGGCTGCATGTCCTCGAACGTCATGGGCTTGAGGGTTCCCGGATTTATAAGCGGCGCTGGTTTGTTTTTCATGTCTGCTCTTACGTTGTACCAGGACGAGGGAATTTCTTTTTCATCAAGATAAATTTTATACGGTACTTCAAATTTACTCATGATAAACTTTTTTTCTCCTTTAGCTATAAATTTTCAACGCGCTTATTATAATTCAGAAAAATTTTTTTAATCCTGCATTTTTGTGATATATATTATTATTATTGTTCCATATCTAAATCGAGGAGATGAATTTATTGAAAAAAATTTTAACTCATGAAAGCTGCGAAAATTTTTCGGAGCTGCTCGCGGCTAAAGTGTCAGTGCCCGGCGGAGGCGGAGCGGCGGCTCTTGTCGGTGCGCTGGGCGCGGCGTTGTGTTCAATGGCCGGGAACTTCACGCTGGGCAAAAAGAAATATGCTGAATTTGAAGCAGACATAAAAATAATTTTAAGCAAGGCCGAAAAAATCAGGCTAAGGCTCTTAGAGCTTGTCAATGAGGACGCGGAAGCCTTCACGCCTTTAGCTGAAGCCTACGCAATCCCAAAAGATGATCCCGAACGCGAAAAAATTTTAGAGAAAGCACTGCTCAACGCCTGCAAAGCTCCTTTAGAAATGATTGAGCAATGCGCCGAAATCGTTAATCTATTAGAAGAAATGCTGACGAAGGGGAGCAGATTATTAATTTCCGATGTCGGCTGCGGTGCTTTGTTATCGCGTGCGGCTATGGAGAGCGCGGCTGTTAATGTTTTCATAAACACCTCTTCATTAAAGAACAGAGACGAGGCAATTTCAATCGAGTCCAAGACGGATAAAATGCTCAATAAATTTTGCCCGAAGGCTTCAAAAATTGCTGACGAAGTAAATAAAATTATCAGGGGGAATTAATTTATCATGGCTGAAATTTTGAAGGGCGCGCCCGTTGCGGCGGCATTGACCGAAAAATTAATTGAACAGGCGGACGGATTAAAAGCAAAAGGAATTACTCCCACGCTCGCGATTTTGAGGGTCGGAGAAAATCCCGGCGATATTTCCTACGAGACGGGCGCGGTAAAACGCTGTGAAAAAATCGGGATCGACGTTAAAAAATTTATTTTGCCCGATGTCTCGAAAGTTTTAGACACGATAGAAAATATTAACGCCGATAAAAATATTCACGGCTGCTTAATGCTCCGTCCGCTGGCTGATAAAAATATCGAGAAGGCCGCGTGTGAAATTCTTTGTCCCGAAAAGGACGTTGACTGCATGACAGAAAAATCGCTCGCGAAAATTTTTACGGGCAGTCCCGGCTTTGCTCCCTGTACCGCGCAGGCGTGCATGGAGCTTTTAGATTTTTACGGTGTTGAACTCGAAGGAAAGAGCGTCGCGGTCATCGGCCGCAGTCTCGTAATAGGCAAGCCCGTCTCAATGCTTCTGCAAAATAAAAACGCGACCGTTACGATGTGCCACTCGCGGACGAAAAATCTTGCGGAGGTTTGCAGAAATTCCGAGATAATTATCGCGGCAATCGGAAAAGCAAATTTCATTGACAAAAATTTTGCCGCGCCCGGTCAAATTATTATTGATGTCGGAATTAATTTAGACTCGGACGGCAAATTATGCGGCGATGTAAATTTCAATGAGGCCGAGCCGATCGTTAAAGCTATCACTCCCGTTCCTGCCGGTGTCGGAGCCGTAACTACTGCGGTGCTTGCCAAGCATGTTATAGAAGCGGCGCTGGTCATGGTAAAATAAATAAAAACACCAGAACAGAGATGAACTGAATGAACAAAGTTATCGTATCGAAATTCGGAAGTTCTGCACTGGCCAGCGCGGAAAAAATTAAACACACTGCAGAAATAATTAAATTAAATCCTGACCGTCATTATGTCGTAGTCGCGGCACCCGGCCAGCGTTTCCCTGATGATATAAAAATCACTGACCTGTTTTATATTTGCTACTCAAAGTATGAAGGCAGAGAAAATTTTATGGAGACACTGACAGCCATTCAAGAACGCTTTGAGGAAATTGTTCAAGGGCTTGGAATAAAATTTGATGTTGCCGCAGAAATCGCGGACATTAAAAAAAGTTTATTCTTCGGCAAAAGCCGGGACAACATGGCGAGTCGGGGCGTTTGTCTCATGGCAAAAATCATGGCCGCATATCTGGGCTGGGAATTTGTTGACGCGACAAAATTATTTTTCTTCAACAACGACGGAACACTAAACCACGAACAGACCGCTAAAATGACTTCAGAAATTCTCTCGAAAATTCCTTACGCTGTCATACCGGGCGGCTACGGGATAGCAGGCGGAACGCGAATAATAACAGCTAAGAGCGGCGGAGACGGAGCGGGCGCGGTCATAGCTAAGTCAATTAAAGCAGATATGTTTGAGAAGTGGACGGAACACAGACATATTTACGTCGCTGACCCTTCAATCGTTGAGAACCCCGCAAAAATCCGCAACCTTACATATCCAGAACTTATTGAGCTTACTTACATGGGAATTAATGTCGTACATGAAGACGTTTTATTACTCCTGAAAAATATCGGCGTTTCTACAAATATCCGCAACATTCATTATCCCGATGACGAAGGCACGCTGATTTCAGAGAAACTTCCTGAAGGAATTAACAGAAGAGTCGCCGCGTGCGTGTCGGGCCGTAGAAATTTCAAGATGCTCCGCATCGAAAAAATGAAGCTCAATAAAACTTACGGAGTCGGCGAAAAAGTTTTCGGCGCCTTCGCAAAGCGCGGAATTTCCTGCGAGCATTACGTGTCGGGAATTTATCATTTTGCCGTCGTTCTAAAAAATCCCATGTTTGATATAAAGCGTCAGGAAATTATTAATGACATAACGAACGCAATTAAACCCGATACGATTACTATTGAAAAAGATTTATCGCTAATTGCCGTAGTCGGCGAAACGATGGGAACAACGAAGGGAATTTTTGCAAAAATTTTTGACGCTATCGCCGCAGTCGATGTAAAAGTCCGTCTCATAGATCAGGGAGCTGACGACTTGAATATCATCATAGGCGTTTACGATGAAGACTTTGAAAAAACTTTGCGTGCAGTCTACGAAGCCGTTGTTTAGTTAGGAATTAGGAGTTAGGAGGTAGGAGGTTTTTTTCATGATTAACCATGAACTTAATAATTTAATTTCGTTTGCCCTTCATCATGAATTAATTACGCCTGAAGATAAAACTTGGGCGGCTAATTCTTTAATCGGCATACTTGGTCTAAATTCCTTTGAATTTGAAAATGAAAGCACGGAGCAGAAAACTTTTTCAAATTCTCCCGACAGCATACTCTCAAAAATTTTAGACTGGGCCGCAGAAAATAACTTAATCGAAAACACTGAGACCGAGCGCGATTTACTCGACACAAAATTAATGGGCGTGTTCACTCCGCGTCCGTCTGACGTTATCGAAAAATTTAACTCGCTAGAAAAAATTTCGCCCGTTGACGCTACGAATTATTTTTATAAATTAGGCGTGTCGTCAAATTATATCCGTTCGGAGAGGACGGCTAAAAATATCTGCTGGAAGACCTCAACGGAGTTCGGCGAGCTTGATATTACTATTAACATGTCGAAGCCGGAAAAAGACCCGCGCGACATAGCGAAGGCACGCGCTATAAAATCATCGGGCTATCCCAAGTGCCTTTTGTGCAAAGAGAACGAGGGCTTCTACGGTCATCACGGACACCCGGCACGCCAGAACATACGATTAATTCCGTTAAAGCTCAACGGAAGGAACTGGTACTTTCAATATTCGCCGTACAGCTATTACAATGAGCATTGCATAGTTCTTGATGAAAATCACGTGCCTATGTTAATTTCGCGTGAGACTTTTGAAAATCTTTTCGCCTTCATTGAGAGATTTCCTCATTATTTCGTCGGCTCTAATGCAGATCTGCCGATAGTCGGAGGCTCAATTCTTTCTCACGATCATTATCAGGGAGGGCGTTACGTTTTCGCAATGGACGGTGCGCCGTTTGAAAAAGAATACAGGCTCAAAGATCCTGAAATAACCGCAGGGCGGATTAAGTGGCCGATGTCGGCAATAAGGCTTTCTTCAAAAGATCCCGAAAAATTAACGGGCTTGGCCGAGAAAATTCTTTCAGCGTGGCGCGAATGGACTGACGAGAGCGCAGGAATTTTAGCTCATTCCGACGGAGAGCCCCACAACACGATAACGCCGATAGCAAGGCGCAGGGGAGAAAATTTTGAGCTTGACTTAGTCCTCCGCAACAACAGAACGAGCGAAGAACACCCGTTGGGAATTTTTCACCCTCACGCCGAAGTTCATCACATTAAAAAAGAAAATATCGGCCTGATTGAGGTTATGGGTCTTGCAGTTCTTCCGGCGCGTTTGAAATCAGCTCTCGAAAAAATCAGCGCGGCATGGCTCGAAAATAAAAATTCTCTTCCGTCAGAACTCGAAGCCCATGAGGTCTGGTATAAGTCCCTAAGGAAAAAGCACGAGGGCTTGACGGGCGCAGAAAGCGTTAAAAAAATGCTCCGCGATGAAGTCGGGCACGTGTTCGCGCAAGTTTTGAGGGACAGCGGAGTTTATAAAAGAGACGGCTCCGGGCTTGCGGCCTTTGATAAATTTGCAGAGAGTGTGCTGCTTTAACGAGCTCTTGTGTAATTCGCTGAGGCGAAAAATCGGTCGGGCGTTGTCTCAATGGAAAATGATTGAGGCCGGCGATAGAGTCCTTGTCGGTCTGTCAGGCGGAAAAGACAGCTTAGTTTTACTTCACGCCTTGAATGATTTTTTGCGGAGAAGCCCCGTAAAATTTTCACTCGCTGCCTTGAGCGTCAAATTAACGGGAATGGACACGGATATTTTAGAAAATTACTGCGCTGTAAAAAATATTCACTACACTGTCATAGAACAGCCGATTATAGAAATTATCGAAACGCGCAAGGAAAAATCTCCGTGTTCATTCTGCGCAAACATGAGACGCGGAATTATAAGCACATGGGCAAAAGATAACGGCTTCAATAAATTAGCGCTCGGCCACAGCCTTGACGACGCTGTAGAAACTTTTTTCATGAATTTACTTCACGCAGGACGCGCAAAAAGTTTTCAGCCCGTTGCTTACATGTCGAGAACTGATATAAAAGTCATAAGGCCGTTAGTTTTAGCGACGGAAGCGGCAATAATTGACGAGGCTAAGAGGCTCGGACTTCCCGTCATAAAAAGCCCGTGCCCTTTTGCCGGCCACACGGAAAGACAAAGAACACGGGATTTTATAACAGATCTGCGAAAAAAAATTCCTGACCTTTATTCAAAAGTTATTAACGCGCTTGAAAATTTATCGGAGTCAGAAAGCTGGAAGTGAATTACTTTTTACTCAATTATAAATTTTTTTCTGATTGTCTTGACTTCTTTTATTCCCGCCGGAATTTTCCTTTTTGTCGTAATCAATACTCCGTCCTTGTCGAGCCTTCCGAGATACCTCTTTTTCTTTCTGGGGCTGCCGTTCTCGTTGCGGAAACTTGTTCCCTCATAAACGTACGTTGAATTTTTCCTTTTTTCTTTTATAATATACGACATGATTTTTAAGTTCCTTTCAAAAATTTTTCAACCATAAAAATTATACAGAAAAAATTTATTTTGGGGACTACTTTGGGGACTACATAAACTTATCGAGAAAGGAGACAGCATTTAATTTTACGGCGGAGGCTGTGAAATTAAACGGGACTCTAAAAAATCAATGACAATACCTTCAGATATAAAGATCACTCCGTGGCTTGAGCAATATAAAAGTTTCAAAGAAGAATATCCCGACACGATTTTATTATTTAGAATGGGCGACTTTTACGAAATGTTTTTCGATGACGCCAGGAAGGCCGCCGCAATTTTAGACATAGCATTAACATCGAGAGACAGCGAGAAAAAAATTCCGATGTCCGGAATACCTCATCATGCTTTGAATATTTATTTAGGACGTTTGATAAAAGCCGGGTGCCGTGCAGCAATTTGTGAACAGATAGGCGAACCTGACTCAAAAAAAGGAATTGTAGAACGCAAAGTTATCCGCATAGTTACGCCTGGAACTTACGTGCCCGATGACAATTACGCCGAAGAGGGGCATTTAGCGGCGGTTTATCCCGTAAAAAATTTTATCGCTATGGCTTTATTGTCAGTCAATACGGGCCTGCTGGAGGCCGGAACTTTGAACGCTAGGGACGCGGCAGCAATGCTCACGGCTTTTTCACCGGGCGAAGTTCTTTTCCCGTCCAACATAAAAATTGAAAAACTCCCTGAATTTTTGCAGCAATGGAATTTAGTTGAGGCTTCTACTGAAAATTTTAAGACTGAAAACGCCGCAGGAAGATTAAAAAATGCTTTGAAGGTTAAAAATCTCATGGGCTTCGGAATTGATGAGAAAGACCCGTGCGTCGGATCGGCTTGGGCTGCGCTTGATTATCTTTCGGCGACACAGTTCAGCTCGCTGAATAACGTCCTAAAAATTTCGCCGTTATTAATTAAAGACCGAATGAGCCTTGACGCGGCGGCGCAAAGAAATCTTGAGTTAATTCCCGAAACGTCTCAAAGCGGCGTATCTTTATTATCATGTCTCGATAAATGCCGAACGCCTATGGGACGGAGAAATCTGCGCGACTGGATTTTAAGGCCCTTAATGGACGTTAAGGCAATTAAGCGCAGACAGGACTCTATAAAAATTTTAGTCGATGCCCGTTCGGAATGTGCAAAGCTTCAAGATATTTTGGCAGGCACACGCGACGTTGAAAGAGCCTTATCGCGCTTGGCACTCGGCACGGGAAATCCTTTAGACTTGGGAGCGGTCCGCGACACTCTAAGATTAATTCCCGACGTAAAAAATATTTCGCTGGGCGAACCGTTAAAAAATTTAATAAATACTCTGCCTGATTTATCGGAGCTTAGTAATTTTTTAGAGAGCGCGCTCGAAGAAAATCTGCCGAGATTTTTGGGAACATCACGCACAATACGCTCAAGTTTTGATGAAGAGCTTGAAGAATGGCGGAAAATTTCAGAGAACGGCGAAAAATGGCTCGCTGAATATCTTGAAAAGGAACGCGAAGCGACTGCAACACCGAAATTAAAAGCAGGCTACACTAACGCTTTCGGCTATTATCTTGAAGCAGGCAGAAACGGTCTGACGAGACAGCCGGAATATTTCAAACAGACGCAGACTTTAGTCAACGCGAAAAGATTTACAACGCCGGAGCTGAAAAATTTTGAAGTAAAAATAAAAAACGGCGAGGCCGAAATTTCTCGCATAGAGAGCGCGTTATATCAAAAAGTAATTAATAATGTTCTCGAACATGCTGAACTTTTGCAATTAACCGGAAGGCTGCTTGGCATTTTAGATTGTTCAGCGTCGTGCGCGTCAATCGCAAGAGAGAGAAATTACTCCTGCCCCGTCGTAGATAATTCTGACGTTATTGAAATTAAAGGAGGCCGCCACCCAGTAATCGAAGCTGAATTAAAAGACTCTAATTTTGTTCCTAATGACGTTGAATTAAATTCAGAAGGCCGCGTAATAATTTTGACCGGGCCGAACATGGCGGGGAAGTCTACGTGGCTGCGAATGACCGCGCTTTTATCAATAATGGCTCAGGCTGGTTTATGGATACCGGCGGATAGCGCACGCTTTGGAATTGTTGACAGAGTCTTCACACGTATCGGAGCGCGTGATGATTTAGTTCGAGGCTCAAGCACTTTCATGATTGAAATGCTGGAGACCGCGAATATATTAAACAACGTTACGGATAAAAGTTTAATTATTCTTGACGAGATCGGGCGCGGCACAGCGACGTGGGACGGAATGAGCATAGCTTGGGCAGTGCTTGAATACCTGCAGGGAAGCTGCAAGGCCCGTGTTTTATTTGCGACGCACTGCCACGAATTAACGTGCCTCGAAGAAAGATTAGACGGCGTAAAAAATTTCAGCATGGCCGTGAGCGAAGGCAAGGAGGGAATTTTATTTCTGCATCATGTTATTAAAGGCCCTGCGGATCGTTCATACGGGATCGAAGTTGCGAGACTGGCCGGGCTTCCTGATATAGTCCTGCGCCGGGCCTTTGAGCTTTTAGAAATTTTTGAGCGCGAAGGTTTTGAAGTCAAAGAAATTTCCGCGCCTCTGCCTCAAATTGCGTTGAAGCGTCAAATTATGATGTTCTCGCCCGAAGCTGACGGCTTAGTCGAAGAAATTGCCGCCCTCGATACGGACAACATGACTCCGATTGAAGCTCTTAATATATTAAACAGACTCAAGGCCAAGAGCAGGGAAGCCCTCAAAAAATAAAAAAATCTTAATATTTTTAGCGAATTGACAGACAAAAGCGCGTATGTTATTTTTCATTGTAATTCATAAAATTAAATAATCTAAATATTTTCTAATTTGTCAGGAGGTTTTTACCTTGAGAGACAATCAGTTTAGGCTTATGCTCAACGAGGGCAAGCCTACGGTCGGTACACGTATATGGAGCACGTGGCCTGTTATAACTGAAACATGCGCTTCAACAGGAATTTTTGATTACGTTGAATTTGTCGCGGAGTATTCGCCATTCACACAGCACGACCTTGAAGGGCTCGCTATGGCGTGCGAGCTTCACGGGATAAGTTCAATGATCAAAGTCGATTTTCAAAACAGATTTTACGTTGCACAGCGTGCACTAGCGGCAGGTTTTCAGGCTGTCATGTGGACGGATCACAAGACCGCGCAGGAAGTCAAAGAGAGCCTCCACGCAATCAGCCCTGACTGCCCGGAATTTGCCGGACGCTTCGGTTATCCAAACAACCGCTTCCCTTATTTCCAGCCTTACTTATCACAAATGGAACACGCAAAACTCGTCAAGCAGACTGTAAATTGCTTCATGATCGAAAAAGAAGAGACAATGAAAAATCTTGATGAGATCTGCTCCGTGCCGGGCGTTGACATGGTACAGTTCGGGCCTTCTGATTACTGCATGAGCAGGGGCTGGGACGTTAAAGACCACAGGGACGACGTTAAAGCGGTTGAAGAAGAGATGATTAAAATCGCGCTCAAGCATGGAGTACAGCCGCGATGCGAACTTGATACGCCGGAAAAAGCCGAGTATTACAAAAAACTTGGCGTAAAACATTTCTGCGTCTTTGATGAAATTCGAGACCATCAGGCAATTTGGAACGGCCCTTGCAAACAGGTTGCAGACATTGCACGCAGGTAAGAATTAGGAATTAGGAGTTAGGAATTATGAAAAAAATTTTGTTTTCAGCTCCGATTCCAGTCGAGGCTGTCGAAGAATACAAAAAAGATTTTGAGCTTACAGTCCCCGAAAAAAGTTTGACTTACGATGAAGCTGTAAAGATCATAGCTGACTATGACGCTTACATGACGCTTGCAAACAAGGGCGATAAAAATCTGCTCGACAAGGCCGCAAAATTGAAAGTCATTGCGAATTTTGGCGTAGGCTATGACAACATCGACTGGAAATACGCGACAGAAAAGGGAATAGCTGTTGTTAATACTCCGAGACAAGTCAGCGACGCGACAGCAGAACACACAGTCGCTTTAATAGTTGATACTATGCGCGGCGTGGCAAGATTTGACCGCGAAGTCAGGAAGGGAATTTGGGACGCGCCTTTATTCCCCGACAGAAACACCGCAATTTCCGGAAGTGTTTTAGGGATTGTAGGCTTCGGCAGAATTGGAAAATTAGTCTGCAAAAAAGCGCAGGGCTTGGGAATGAGTGTAATTTATTACGACATGTTCAGGGCAAAACCGGAAGTCGAAAAAGAATTTGGCGTAGTCTATAAAGAACTTGACGATGTTGTCAAAGAATCGGACTGCATAACCCTTCACGTGCCGTATGTCCCGGAAAATCATCACTTATTTAACGCCGAACGCATTGCAAAAATGAAAAAGACCGCTTATTTAGTCAACTGCTCAAGGGGGCCTGTAGTTGACGAGCACGCGCTTGCAGCAGCTTTGAAAAACAATGTGATTAAAGGCGCAGGGCTTGATGTCTTTGAAAGCGAACCGCACCCGATACCTGAATTACTGACGCTTGAAAATGTTGTATTAACTCCGCACGCGGCAAGCGGAACAATAAAGGCCCGCATAGGAATGTTAAAAGAAGCCGTCAGCGGAATGGCCGCTGTATTAAATGGAGAAGTACCGTACAACGTCGTAAACCCCGAAGTACTTAAAAAATAAATTATTCGAGGAGGTATTTTTATGTCGCAGTTTCTAATTGCCATTGCTGTCTCTGTAATACTTTTGGTATTCATGATAGTGAAATTAAAAGTTCACCCGGTGTTGTCGCTTTTTGTTGCCGGTATTCTTGCCGGTTTGTTAATGGGCTACGCTCCGTTGAAAATAATTGGAATTTTCACAAGCGGCTTCGGCGGAACACTCACGGGCATCGGCTGCACGATCATTTTTGGATCAATTATTGCTGAAGGTATCCGTGATACAGGTTCCGCAAAATCAATGGTCAATTTCTTCATTGGACTTTTCAAAGGCAAAAACCTTGAACTTTCAACAGGTATGGCTGCGTATATCATGTCAATTCCCGTTTTCGGAGATATTACGCAGGTTTTGACGGCACCTATAGCGGCGGTCATTGCAAAGCGCGATAAAAAGTCCATGTCAACAATGGGCGGTTTTACGATGCTGGCGGCCTCATTAACTCACTCAATGGTACCGCCTACGCCCGGAATTTTGGCCGTTGCAGTGCTTTTAGGCGCAAATTTAGGTCTTGTAATTTTATGGGGCATAATAATTTCAATCATTGGCTATTTAATCACTTGGCTTTTATTCAGAGGCTGGGTAGCAAAGGAAAAAATCCCTCCGCGTGAAGATTATATCGTAGGTGTTGAGGAGGTTGACAATGCCGATTATCGTAATCTTTTAATCAAAGAAGAGGGCCTTCCTTCAGTTTTAGCTGCAATGTCGCCGATTTTAGTGCCCGTTGTTTTAATCACAGGCGCGTCATTTGCTGATATGTATCTCGACAAAGAAGCGGCATTAAGAGTAGTTTTTGACACACTCGGCGAAAGAAATATCGCTCTGTTTATCGGCGTTATCTTGACGTTCTTGCTTGGTATGTCGCACAAGGAAAAAGTTATCGAAAACTTCAACAGCTACAGCAAAGACAAAGAGTCGAGCATTTTCACAATTATGGCTAACAAATGGATTGTCGAGGCTCTTCAGGTTGCTTTAATTCCGTTGCTTGTTACGGCAATGGGCGGCGGCTTCAGTCAGGTTATCAAGAGTTATTCGGGCGTTTCCGAGCTTGGCAATTTAATCACATCAATGAGCGTTCCTGCAATGTTAGTACCGTTCTTAATTGGTGCGTTCTTAATGATTGCGGTCGGTTCAAGAACGACGGCAGGAATGACAGCGGCAGGAATTTGCGCCGGCATGGTTGCAACGCTTGGACTTTCCCCCGTACAGTGTGCTGTTTTAATTGGTGCAGGCACAATGATCGGTTCGCACGTCAGCGACTCCGGCTTCTGGGTTGGAACATCGCTATTTAACTTAAACACAACGCAGGGCTTGAAATATATTACAATTCTCGGCTCAATCACGGGAATTATCTGCCTTGCTCTTACGGCTGCATTCATGGCAGGAGGACTTCTCTAAATTATGAAAATTGTAGTACTTGACGGATACACAGAAAACCCCGGCGATATTAGCTGGAAAGCTCTTGAGGACTTAGGCGAGGTCAAAATCTATGACAGGACCTCATATGTTGACGCGCCTATTATCGCTGAAAGAATTGGCGACGCTGAAGTTGTTGTAATCAACAAAACACCGATAAGCAAAGCCACAATCGACAAATGCCCGAACATCAAAACTATTGCTGTACTTGCGACGGGCTATAATGTCGTTGATTATGAGTATGCTAAATCAAAGGGCATAACTGTTCAGAATGTTCCGGTCTACGGCACTGATAACGTCAGTCAATATGCTATTTCGCTTTTAATGGAAGTCTGCTCGCACATCGGACATCACAGCGACTCGGTGCACAAAGGCGAATGGCAGAATAACGCAGATTGGTGCTATTGGCACTATCCTATGATTGAAGTATCAGGCAAGACCGCCGGAATTATCGGGCTTGGGCGAATTGGCTATAACACTGCAAGAATATTAAATGCAATGAACGTAAAAGTTTTAGCGTTTGATACTTTTCAGAGCGAGCCGGGCAAACAGGTTGCCGAGTATGTCGAACTTGATGAGCTTCTCAAGCGTTCTGATTTCATTTTCCTTCATTGTCCGCTGTTCCCTGCGACTGAAAATATTATCAACAAAAATAACATTGCAAAAATGAAGGACGGCGTTATTTTAATTAATAACAGTCGCGGTCAGTTGGTAGTCGAGCAGGATTTGTATGAAGCTCTTGAAAGCGGAAAAGTCGCCGCAGCAGCTCTTGACGTTGTCTCAACAGAGCCGATTAAAGCTGACAATCCGTTATTGAAAGCCAAAAACTGTATCATCACTCCGCATATTTCTTGGGCAACGAAGGAAGCGCGAGAGCGTATCATGAACACAACGGCTGAAAATATTAAATCAGTCATTGACGGCAACCCGATTAACGTTGTTAATAAATAAATAATGGGGGGCGCAGCTGCGCCTCTTTTTTGTAATTGAAGGAGATTTTTCAATGAAAGAGTTATTTCTAACTGAAGAGCAGAACGGCGTTTCTCGTGAACAGCTTGAAAAAATCCTCGATGAACTCCTCGAACAATACGCGCCCGGCAGCCTCAAAAAAGTTTTGATAATTCCGCCTGATTACACGCGCTGTTATTCATATGCCGGAATTATTACGCAGATTTTATACAAAAAGCTCGGCGATAAAATTCATGTTGATGTAATGCCTGCGGTCGGAACTCATATGCCGATGAGCGAAGATGAGATGCAAAAGTTTTTTGGCGATGTCGTTCCGCGTGATAGAATTATCGTGCATCATTGGCAGACGGATACAATACGGCTCGGCTATGTTCCTGCCGAATTTTGCGCCGAAGTCAGCGGTGGACTTTTCCCGGAGAAAATAGACGTTGAAGTAAATCACTTACTCGTTGATGGCGGTTATGACGTAATATTCTCAGTCGGTCAGGTTGTCCCTCATGAAGTTGTAGGCATGGCAAACTATTCCAAAAATATTTTTGTTGGTACGGGCGGACGCGAGATGATTAATAAATCTCACTTTGTCGCGGCTGTGTGCGGAATGGAAAAGGCACTCGGAGTTATTGACAGCCCGGCGAGAAAAGTTTATGACTACGCGCAGCAGCATTTTATTGACGGGAAAATACCAATGCTCTATATACAAACCGTAACGACTGCTGAAGGCGATGATATTACCTTACGGGGAATCTACATCGGAACATCGCGCAGACCTTTTGAAGAGGCCGCAAAACTTTCACAGAAATTAAACATCGTTCACGTTGAAAGACGCGCTAAAAAGGTTGTTGCTTATCTTGACCCTGACGAATTAAAAACAACTTGGGTCGGAAACAAGGGCGTTTACCGTTCAAGAATGATGATAGCTGACAACGGCGAATTAATTGTCCTTGCTCCGGGCGTTCGCGCTTTTGGTGAAAACGATGAGACCGACGGCATGATTAGAAAATACGGCTACAAGGGCACGCCTTACGTTTTAGACTTATACAAAAAAGGCGTTTTTGACGGTAAAATTATGTGCGCGGCGCATTTAATTCACGGCTCAAGCGAGGGACGTTTCAAAGTAACTTACGCGACGAAGCCGGAATTATTAACAAAAGAAGAAGTCAACAGCATTGGCTACGAATGGGTTGACTATGACGAAGCTGTAAAGCGTTATGACCCGTTCAAATTAAAAGAAGGCTGGAATATCATGCCGGACGGTGAAGAGATTTATTTCATCGGAAAGCCTGCTATAGGCCTTTGGAAATGTGATGATTAAGGAGGAATTTTTATTATGAAAATGACATTTCGCTGGTACGGAAGCAAAGCCGACCCGATACCTTTGAAGTACGTCAAGCAAATTCCCGGCATGACGGGATTAATGGGTCTGCTCGACAAGGCCGCCGGAGTTACTTGGGAAGAGGACGAGATTAAGGCACTCGTTGATGAAGTTCACGCAGCCGGGCTTGAGTTTGAAGTCGTCGAGAGCGTCAACGTTCACGAGGACATTAAAACGGGACTTCCTGCGCGTGATGAATACATCGAAAATTATATTAAGAGCATTCGCAATCTCGCTAAATACGGCGTAAAGGTTATTATCTATAATTTTATGCCCGTGTTCGACTGGCTCAGAACTGACTTGGCCCGTGTAATCCCCGAAGACGGCTCGAACAGCCTTTATTTTGACGAAAAAGATTTAGGCGCAATGGGGCCGCTTGAAATCGTCAAAAAGACGGCGGAAGATTCAAAGGGCTTTACCCTTCCGGGCTGGGAGCCTGAAAGACTCGCGTTGCTTGAGCAGACGTTAAAGCAGTATGAAGGAATGACACCCGACATGCTGAGAAAGAATTATAAATATTTCCTTGACGCTGTTATCCCTGTCTGTGAAGAAGTCGGAGTTAAAATGGCCTGCCACCCGGACGACCCCGCCTGGCCGATTTTCGGACTTCCGAGAATTGCACACGACCAAGAAGGCTATGACAAGATTGTAAAACTTCACGACTCACCGTCAAATACTGTGTGCCTCTGCACGGGCTCGCTGGGCTCAAATCCAGATAACGACATTCCTGCAATTATCAGACACTTCGGAAGCATGAACAGGATCGGCGCAATGCACGTCCGCAACGTAAAATATTTAGGGCATCATCATTTCAGAGAAGCCGCTCACTTATCATCAACGGGCGATTTAGACATGTACGAAATCATGAAGGCGATTTATGACACATGCCCGGATACTTACGTTAGACCGGATCACGGCAGAATGATTTGGGAGGAAGCTGACGGAATGAGACAGGCGCGTCCGGGCTACGGACTTTACGACAGAGCTTTAGGTGCGGCGTATCTCAACGGACTTTGGGAAGCAATCGATAAGGAAGAAAAGGCGAAAAAGTAAAAATGAAATTAAATTTTCAGGGTATTCAAGATAAATCAGCGTGGGAGAAGGCCGGCGTAGCTCTTCCGAAATACGACTGGGAGAAAATGTGCGCCGAGACTGCTAAAAATCCCGTCTGGGTTCACTTTGGCGCAGGAAATATTTTCAGGGGCTTCATTGCAGGTCTGCAGGACAGCTTGTTAAATAAAAATCTTGCTGAAAAAGGCATAATCGCCATTGAAACTTTCGACTATGAAATCATCGACAAGATTTATAAGCCTCACGACAGCATGACTTTAATGGTCAGCCTAAAGCCGGACGGAAAGACAGATAAAAATATAATCGCGTCCATTGCCTGCGGAGTTAAGGCCGACGATCGCGAAGCGTTGAAAAAAATTTTTGTCAATCCCTCGCTTCAAATGGTCAGCTACACGATAACCGAAAAGGGCTACGCGCTCCGCGATATGAAGGGCGATTATCTCGGCGTTGTCGTTGAAGATATAGCCAAAGGCCCAGACGCACCCAAGCACGCAATGAGCATAACTGCCTCGCTTTTACTTGAGCGTTTCAGAGCAAACTCACAGCCTATCGCAGTCGTAAGCATGGATAATTGCAGCCACAACGGCGAAAAATTAAGAGCAAGCGTCCTCGAAGTCGCTAAAGCATGGGAAGAAAAAGGCTTCGTCGATAAAGAATTTATAGCTTGGCTTTCCGATGAAGAGCAGGTCAGTTTCCCTTGGAGCATGATTGATAAAATCACACCGCGCCCGGCTGATTCAGTTAAAAGCGAACTTGACGCGCTCGGCGTTGAGGGCATGGACGTTGTAATTACTTCAAAGCATACGTATATAGCACCGTTTGTTAATGCCGAAGTTCCGCAGTATCTTGTAATTGAGGACCGCTTCCCGAACGGGAGACCGGCTCTCGAAAAAGCAGGCGTGTACATGACCGACAGAGAGACAGTTAATAAAACTGAAAGAATGAAAGTTACGACATGCCTCAACCCGTTACACACCGGGCTTGCCGTTTTCGGGTGCCTGCTTGGCTACGAAAAGATAGCTGACGAAATGAAAGACGCTGACCTCAAAAAATTAGTTGAGCGTGTCGGCTACGTTGAGGGCCTGCCGGTTGTAACTAATCCGGGAATTTTAGACCCTAAGGCTTTTATTGATGAAGTCATTGAGCAGAGACTGCCCAACCCGTTTATGCCTGACACTCCGCAGAGAATTGCGACGGACACGAGCCAGAAAATTCCTGTACGTTTCGGCGAGACTCTCAAGAGCTATCACGCGGACGCAAAACTCGACCCGAAAAAATTGACGGCTATTCCGTTAGTTTTGGCAGGCTGGCTTAGATATTTATTGGGCGTTGACGACAAAGGCAAAGAAATGCCTGTAAGCCCTGACCCTATGCTTGAGCAGCTTCAGAGCGAATTAAAAGCCGTTCAGCTTGGAAAACCTGAAAGCGCGGACGGAGTTTTGAAACCGATTTTGAGCAACAAAAATATTTTCGGTATAAGCCTTTACGATGTCGGACTTGCTGAAAAGGTTGAAGGATTGTTCAAGGAAATGCTGAAGGGTCCCGGCGCGGTTCGAGAGACGTTGAAAAACAGTTAGGAGTTAAGAGTTAGGAGGCAGGAGGTAAAAAACTTCCGCTCCTAATTTTTTTGTCTATGAATATTACGAAGAATTTTCAGATTAATCTTGTGTATTGCACACTTCTTTGTTTCTTGTAAAGTTCATAACGTCCTATTTCTAAATTTTCAATATCAAATTATTCGCTCCAAAAGTCGGCGTGTAAATAACTTCTTTTGCCATGTGAATAATAATCGCTAGGCCGGCCTCCTTTTCTTTTTCTTCGGGAGTGTTCAGAAATTTATAATATTCCGTGAGATTTAACGGTTTACAGTCATCACGCATACGAATTATTAAATCTTCGTTCTTTGCTACGAGTCGGGCGTTGATGGTGTGAGTTTTTCCGTCATTAAAACCATGTTCAGCTAAAAATATTCCCAGCTCTTCGGTAATTAATCCAAAAGTTCGGGCACGTTTTTTATCGGCTCCCTGTTCCATTGCGAAAGATATTGCTACTCGTGAAAGCTCTTCGATTTCTTTTTCGGAGTGAGCTATGACTGAAATTTCATTTTCAGGCGGTATTCCGAAACTTCTTGGAAGCAAAAGCATTTTGTCTCTAAATTTTTCGGCCTCTTTGTTCATGTAAATATAAATTATTGCGATTAGGCTTAGAACAAGCATGTTAATAACTTTTGCAACCCAAGCACCGTGATAGCCCATAATATTCAAAAGAAAAAAGATAATCGGGACAATGCTGCCACATTCGATCATGAAGCCATAGAAATTACTAAAGCGAATCCGCTTAACTGCCATTAGATACATACTAAAGTTTTTTACGATCGTGTTCAGCGGAAGAGAAAAACAAGCAACACGGATACACTCAACCGCCATTATCGATGCAGCAGGGTCGCCGGACTTCATGAAAATTTTTGCAAGCGACTCAGCAAAAACAAAAATTAAAATTGCGACTGTACTTGAAGTAATCAATGAATGAACTAAGGCAATTTTCTGTACTTCTTTGAGCGAAGCTTTATCCTCTTCACCGATAAAAATTCCGGAAAATGTAAGAAGATTAGCCGCTGGAGCAGACCACGCCGAGCGAACATAAACTGTAATATTTGCAAAGACTCCATATGCAGCAACAAGATAAGGCATTTTTAGAGAAGTAAGCAAATTATTTATCGTCATACCTCCCAATGCGTGACTCCCCCTGTAAATTCCGGAAGATGAACCGAGCTTTAGCATATCGAGACAAATTTTAGCGTTGACTTCCTTCATTGAGACACGGAAACTCGATTTACTTTTTAAGAAAAAGGAACCCTCAATCAGGAAAGAAACTATATAGCCCAACGAAGTCGCCAGTCCCAGCTCAAACATTCCGCCGTGAAGAACAAAAATTACAAAAGCATCGGCGGCAATATCTACGAACGTCATCATGAAAGAACTTGAAACGCCTCGTTTGTACTGTCCTTCAAGTTCCAGATACGGCGAAAGAATCCTTGTCAGCGTCAAAAACGGCAAACCTATAATATAACCGTAAATGTATTGGCGGGTCATTACAAAAATATTCGGGTCTCTTACTCCCAGCACAAAACAGACACTGCCGGAGAATATCGCAATCAAAATAGCCGTTGAAAGTGATATTACCCCCCCAAATAGCAGCGTTTGAAAAAATTCGATTGGTTTCAACAAGATTTCCAGATCCGAGAAACGGTGCAGTCTTGATTCTTGCTCCGTTAGATATGCTGTTTCCTATCAGGCTTATTAACATTATCAATGGAGCGACATAGCCCATAACCGTTACGCCGTCCGGACCGATAAACTGGCTTATGAAAATTAAATCAATCATAGGGCCGATTGACTCCGAAGTGTCTGAAAGCCCCCATGCGATTTCTGCTTTAGTGAATAACCTGCTGAGAATTTTATTCTTAACTTTTTCTCCGTAAAGATTTTCCATAAAATTTTTGCTCCTAACTTCTAACTTTCTAATTGTACATGTCAAAAAATATTCTAAGTCTCTCCTTAATTTCTTTCAATGGCAATGTCTTTAACAAATGTCCTTCGGGTTTGAGTTCTTCGATTTTTTCTATGCTGTCGGAATCAGTTTTCGCCGTCAAAAACATTACGGGTATTTTTGAAAGTTCGGGGCTGCTCTTCAAAATTTCAAATACTTGTGTACCGTTCATTTCAGGCATTTCGTAATCTAACAAAATTAAATCGGGTTTTTGTCCCCGTTCAAGAATTTTTAGTGCGTTTGCTCCCGAATTTGCCGGTAAAACTTTATAACTTGTGCTTAATCCGTCTCTCAATGTTCTTATCATGACTGAATCATCATCAACTAATAAAATGCTGCGTTGAATTTCGTTTGAACTTTGCGAGAGGTTTAATAATTTTTCCTTGATTTCCTTTGCGTTAAAGGGTTTTATAAAGTATTCAGAGCCTTGAAATTTTGCGTTGTTGATTTCAATCTGAGTTCCAAGCAAAAATATTTTTGTGTTCGTTAAAGTTTTAATTTTGTCGAGAGCTTCAAGTCCCGCAAGGTTTACCAAAATTATTTTCGGAACATAATTAAATTCGTCCGTTGAACGTACCCGTGAAATCTCAAATACTCCGTCTAAACTTTTTATTAACATATCAGCTCCCATTGAAGGGCGATCGCTGATATATAAAATTTTCTCTTTCATGTTCATGGGGTATAAAAAATTCTCCTTATTTTAATGCCTGTTCAAGTCCGCTCCAGTCTGCACTGTCAGCACATGAGGCGATGATATTAAATTTTTCGGCTTCGTCATCAGGGATTCTGTATTCTCTTAACATTGAAATTATCCCGTCAATGGAATCGCTGTCGAACATTGAGGCAAACTCTTTTATTGCTTCGTAGGCTTCGTATAATTTTTCAATCGGGATTAATTCGGCGTTCTCATTTTGTTTGTATAACGGCGAAAGTTTTGCAACATAGCTCTCGTAATTTGCAAGTAAATCAGGCGTTAAATCCTTTATGCTGTCAACATCATTATTATTTCCGCAGTCTTCAAGATACATGGCCTGTGATGATAATTCGGAAGCACCTATTAATCTTGCTGAACTTTTCAAGGCATGAACTTTTATCGTGTAGTTTTTAATGTCGCCTTCGGATTCAAATTTTTTAATGTCATTCAAATTATTTTGAATCGAGTTATAAAACTGTTGCAGAGTCTTACTTAAAATTGCTTCGTTTGCACAATTTTTAATTGCCTCGACATAATCTAATCCGTCTGTTTGAGCATAAAATTTTTCAAGCTCCGTCAATTCCGTTTTTTCATTTGAATCTTCGTTTTCGTCAGTCGAAGTTGTAATTTCAATTTTATCTTTCGGCAGATATTCCATTAAAGCCTTT
>JAFSXR010000038.1 GCA_017443985.1 Synergistaceae bacterium | reverse complement strand
CTCAGACGCTAAAACACTATCCGTAAGCGACAACGGAATAGGAATGACGCGCGACGAATTAATAAATTATCTTGGCACTATCGCAAAGTCAGGGACTAAAGAATTTTTGAAAGCCGCTAAAGACGACAGCACTAAACAGGAATTAATAGGCCAGTTCGGCGTGGGCTTTTATTCCGTTTTTATGGTTGCGGATAAAGTCGAAGTCGTTACAAGAAAATTAGGCACGGCTGAAACTTATAAATTCACTTCCGGCGGAGACGGCTCATACACGATTGAGGACGCTCCCCAGCGCGACGAGTGCGGCACGACCGTAACTCTTTTCATTCGCGAAAATAAAGAGGACGGGGCTAAAAATTATCTTGAAGAATGGACGATAAGAGAAATAATTTCAAAGTATTCTGATTTTATTTCGTGGCCCGTAATTTTTAAGGATAATACTATAAATTCACAAAAGGCTATATGGCAGAGACCTGACAGCGAAGTTAGCGAAGACGATTACAAAGAATTTTATAAACATTTGACGCACGACTGGCAGGACCCGTTGATGCACATAAAAATAAACGCGGAAGGCTCTACGAATTTCAAGGGATTATTATTTGTTCCGTCGCAGGCTCCTTTTGATTTATTCATGAACAGAGAGTCGGGCGGAGTGAGTCTCTACATTAACCGCGTTTTCATAATGAACGACTGCAAATATTTAATTCCTGAGTACATGAGATTTATACGCGGTGTCATTGACAGCGAGGATCTGCCGCTGAATATTTCGCGCGAAATTTTGCAGGAAGATGCTTTTATCCGCGTCATAAGACGAAGCACGCAGAGAAAAATTTTTAACGAGTTCAAAAAATTATTAGAAAAAGACAGAGAAAAATATATAAAGTTCTGGCTTGCTTTCGGAAAAATTTTCAAAGAGGGCATCGTTCAAGACCATGACCACGCGAAAAATATTTTAGATTTGGCTTTGTTCAGGACAACAAACAGCGATGAGTGGACAACTATTTCAGAATATGAAGCGCGAATGAAGCCTGATCAGCAGGGAATTTTCTGCCTGACGGGACGCGACAGCCTCGCGGCTTTGAAAGCATCGCCGAAACTTGAGCAGTTTATCAATAAAGGCTATGAAGTCTTATTGATGACAGATCCTGTGGACGAAGTTATTTTGTCGGACTTGAGATTTATTTTGCCCGACGACGCGAAAAAATTATTAAATATTTCAGATGACGAAGTAAGCGCACAGACTGATGACGAGAAAAAAGACGCGGAGAAAAAATTAAAAGCTCTCGAAAAAGATTTTGAGCCGCTGAAGAAAATCGCTAAAGAAATTTTCGCGGACAAGCTCGAAGATGTCAGGCCGTCAGTCTCGCTCACTAATTCGCCCGTGTGCCTGAGCGGCGGAATGTCGTTCCAAATGGAAAACATAATGCGCTCGGTCGGTCAATTTGTGCCGCCTCAAAAAAGAATTTTGGAGTTTAACGCAGAACACCCCGTCATTAAAAAACTTGTCGAAATGGCAAAAAATAATGACAAGGACGAAAAAGTTACGGACATTCTGAAAATTTTATATGACCAGTCATTAATTCTTGAGGGTGCCGCGCCTGATGACCCTGCGGATTTTGCAAAGCGTGTCAATGAAGTTGTCGCGCTTGCACTAGGTGAATAAACAATGCCGTTCCTACGAGCTGCTCTCTTAAAAAAGAAGGCCGACACAGAGCCGGAGGCAATAAAAACTCCTGAGCCTGTTATGGAAGCTGAAGCAGAGCCTGTTGTCGGGGTTATTGCGCCTGTCGTTATTGAAGAAGTTGAAGAAGAGCCGGAAGATTTTACTAATTTTGATGCCCTTCATAACGTTATTGATGAAAAAATAGAGCAAGAGTCGGAGGAATTTTCTTCCGAGCCAGCCATTATTGAAGAAGAGCCGGAATTTCCGCAAGAGCTTGAAATTTCTGAAGCTCCTGAAGAAATCATGGAGCCGGATTCAATCAACGAAGCCGTTACAGAAGAAACGATAACAGAAGAAATTTCTCCTGAGCAGGTTGTTACTGAAGAAGAGCCGAAACTTTCAGAAGAGCCTGAAATTATGGAGAAGCCGGAAGAGCCTTTTAAGCCGAAATATGACGTAACGTCGGGCAAAAGATACGTTGATGAAGTATCAACGAAGACGCCATTTGACAAAATGCTCGACGAGCTTGCGGCAATCAGCAAAGAATTACTCTCGTGGCAGGTCGAAAAATTTGCAAGAGACTACACCGTAAAATTTCCGGGTGAAGGCGATAAATCCGAAGCTGACGCGAAAAAATATGAGGCTTTTCTCGGAGGCTACATCACCAACGCCGCAATGATACTTTATGACAACGGCTACATGGACGCAGCAATAAAACAGCTTGATATGGCGCAGAAAACTATTGCGGCACGAAAGAGACTTGAAGAAGAGACTGTTGCTATTAAAGAGCGGGTCGAAGAAGAAGACGCTGTCGTAGACCTTTCAGATATTTTGGGCATGTTCGGAGACGGCTAAAGTTAATGAAAATAAATGAGGAGCCGGAATTTTTCCAAGCTCCTCGTTTTTTATTCGAGCGAAATCCTAAAACTTCACGACAACTTTCATGTAATTTCCGGGATTCTTTTCGATGTCAATAATCGTTGCCGGAGCGTCCTCAACAGATACGACTTTTGTTAAAATCTTTTCCATGTCAACACGTCTTGAGAAAATTAAATCGAGAGCCTCTTCAAATTCTCTTGCGCTGTTGCGTCCGCCGCGTATGTCAAGCTCTTTCTTCGTGATTAAATCTGTCGGAAGGCTTGTTTCTTTTTTCGGCCAGCCGGTGAGAGTAATTCTTCCAGCGTTAGAAGCATAATCGAGGGTTGCCCTGATTGCCGCGTTAGCTCCAGAGCACTCCATGACTAACTGGGCCATGTCGCCGTTAGTTATCTCACAGATTTTTTTCGTCGCGTCTTCTTTGCCGGAGTTAATCGTGTATTCAATGCCGACTTTCTTCGCGAAGTCCAAACGCTCTTGAACTAAGTCAATTAAAATTGCGTGCCCTCCGTAAGCCTGAGCAGTCATAGCCGCCGCAAGTCCTATAGGGCCTGCACCGATTACCGCGCAAAACTCGCCCTCTTTGAATGCTCCGCGATGAATGCCGTGCATACTGATTGTTAAGGGCTCTGCCATTGCGGCCTGCTCAAAAGTCATTCCATCGGGCATTTTCACGAGCATGTGTCCAGGATGGCAGAAGTATTCTCTCATTCCGCCGTCAACGTGAACGCCGAGCGTCTTTAAGTCTATGCAGCAGTTAGTCCTGCCGATCCTGCACGGGTAGCAGTGATCGCAGTGTAAATACGGGTCAACTACAACACGGTCGCCGGGCTTCAGGCCCTTTGGGTTATTGTCATCAGGAATTGAAACTATCACGCCGGAAAGTTCGTGGCCTATAATTCGCGGATAACTGACGAGATTATTTACTCCCCTGAATGCGCCGATATCGGAGCCGCAAATTCCTGCCGCCTCGATTTTTAATAGTGCTTCGCCTTTTTTCGGTTCTGGTTTTGGAACGTCGATACACTCGACTTTGAACGGTTCAACAATTCTTACAGCCTTCATAAAAAATTCACCTCTCATTGTGATTTTTTTGATTATAACATTAAAAAAAATAGGAGTCCGAAAATTTGCACCTCCTACCTCATAAAAGCCCTTGAGCTATTTTCGTGAAGTAATTAATCATCGGCTCGGCGTAAAGCCCGTAAAGCCATGAGCCCAGAGCTAAAATCCCTAAGGGAATAAGCATTTGAAGTCCGGGATCTTTTACTCCTGCGTTCGCGGTCTTGAAATCAAAATTTTTTCCCGGCATTATGAAAATGCTAAAAATCGAAAAAATATACAGCACCGTCAGCACGGCCGAAATTGCCAGCATCGCTATGCCTGCATGACCGAGAGGATAAGCCGCCGCGCCTGCCGTCCCTAACTGCCACTTGCCCATAAAGCCTGCCGAAGGGGGAAGTCCGCAGAGCGCAAGCCCTGAAATTAAAAGAGCCAGTGAAGTTTTCGGCATACCTAATCCTATTCCGCGCATGTCGAATAAATATTCGCGTTCAGTCTGACACAAAATAGCTCCGGCGCAGAAAAATAAATTTATTTTCATGACCGCGTGTCCGCCCATGTGAGTTAATGCTCCGACAAGACCTTCAGGGGTTAATAACAGAACGCCCATTAAAATATACGAGAGCTGGCTTATAGTTGAATAAGCGAAACGCCTTTTCAGATGCTGTGTAGCCAACGCCATTGACGAGCCGTAAACTATAGTCATGCAGGCGAGAGCAAACGCGGCCCACTGCGCCCAAGTTCCTGCAAGCGACTCAGGCTCGAACACGTACCAGGTTAAGCGGATAATTGCAAAAATTCCGGCTTTGACGACCGCAACGGCGTGCAGCAATGCAGTAACCGGCGTGGGAGCGACTGAAGCACTCGGCAGCCAGCCATGAAAAGGAAATATCGCGGCTTTCACTCCGAAGCCTAAAAATCCTAAAAACCACGCGCATAAAAATATATTGTCAGGCTTGTTCGGCCACACTCCGAAAGTTCCGCCGAGAGTAAAAGTTTCTCCTCCGCCCTGCGACATTGCATAAGTCAAAGCAATAAAAGCGCAAGCCGCTCCGCCTACGGAATAAAGCAAATATTTTCGCCCGGCATATCGTGCGCGCCCGTCCATCTCGTGCATTACCAACGGCAATGTCGTCAGAGTCATGACCTCGTAAAATAAATACAGCGTCAATAAATCCGAAGACAGCGCAATTCCTGCGACAACGCCGTAAGTTAAAACGAACCAGCCGAAAAAAGTACTCTCTCTATGTTCGTGGCTCATGTATTCAAAAGCGTATAAGGTCGTCAGAGGCCACAAAGCCGCAATTAAAACCGCAAAGACCGTTCCAAGCCCGTCAAGTTTCAGAGCAAAGCCGGCGCGTTCTGAAAGTCTGAATAAAGTCAGAGCGTTTTGAGGAGGATATATTACAAGCAAAAATATTATTAAGGTGTTAAGGAGGACGGAAGACTCAATAAAAATATTGCGGATTTTTTTATCAGGAAATTTCAGCGCGGGAATTAAAGCGGCGGAGACTGCCGGAATTAAAATCGGGAGCAATAAAAATTTTTCGTTCATGATTTTTTATTTTTTAATGAGGCATTGAAAAATAAATGCTTACACCAGTCAAAATAAGTCCCATAAGCGCAACTGCTAATATAATTGTCCAGCCCATATTCGTTAGTCTTGCGTTCATAGCTTTCAGATCTCCGCGCATTTCCGCAAGCATAGCATTGACATTAGCCATAAAATAATCCGTTCGCGCGTCATTACGCTCAATGGAGTGTTCCATTCTTTCTTCCAAGCGGCGTTTTTCAAGTTCATAGACATTTTTATGTACAAATTCTTCATTCATAATTTTATTTCCTCCCTAATGAGGTATCGCAAGATAAATGCCTGCACCGGCTAAGACAAGTCCAAGAAACGTAGTTAAAAAAGTCAATACCCATGTTATGTTACTGACTTGAGCGCGGATTGCTTTAATATCGCCACGCATTTCAGCGACTGCGCCGTCTACACGTGCCATATAAGCATCGGATTTTGCCTCCATTCTTGAAACAGCATTTTCAATTTTTTCATCAATACGTCGGACTTCAACGTCAAATACATTTTTATAAACAAATTCTTCATTCATAATTTATTATTTATTTCCTCCTTGCTAAGCAAAAAATTTTTTCGGGACGCTTAAATTATAAATGAGGAGTTAAGAAAATAAAAAATTCCTAACTCCTAACTCATAACTCCTAACTGATTTTCACTCTTTCTCTGTCGGGGTGTTCTCCGCTCCAGCCTAGAGGCGGCATATTTTCAAGACGTGAAATATCTTCGGCATCAATTTCAAAATTCAGGCTCTCTAAATTTTCTTTCATTCTTTCAATCGTTGAAGCCTTCGGCAGCGGCATAACGCCCTCCTGAATACAAAAACGCAGACATATTTGAGCAGCCGTTGCGTGATATTTTTTCGCAAGCTCGATAATTAATTCGTCATTAACGACGCGGCCTCGCGCAATAGGGCTCCAAGCCTGAAGCAAAATATTTTTCTCGCGGTAATAATTAATAGCAAAGGTCTGCGTGTATCCCGGGTGAAATTCAAGCTGTGCGACCGTCGGCATAACTTTGCAGTTTTTTATGATGTTGTCGGCGTGATACGGCAAAAAATTGCTGAGGCCAAGTGCGCGGATTTTTCCGGCCAAATAAAATTCTTCCATTGCGCGCCAAGTCTCTAAATCTAATTTTTTCCAATCGCTTTGAGTTAAATCCGGGCGCGGCCAGTGTATCATGAAAACATCAACGTAATCTGTATTAAGCTCTTCGAGAGTTTTTTTGAAAGCTGATTGAGTTTTCTCGTAACCCATATCGGTCTTCCAAAGTTTTGACGCGATAAAAAATTCTTCGCGCTTAATTCCGCTTTTTTCGATAGCTTCGGCGATAAATTTTTCAGTGCCGTAAAAAGATGCCGTGTCAAAATATCTGTAGCCTGCTTCGATTGCCCGTGAAATTATCTCAATATTTTCATCGGGAGCGGCCTTGTAAGTTCCAAAACCGATCGCCGGAAAATTTTTAGCGTATGAAGTTTGTGAAAACATGTTCTTCATATTCCGGCGCAGGAACTCCGGATTTTTTGCCCGCCTCGATGGATTTTAAGAGCCACGCCATATTTTCGCCTAATGTCCGCATTGTCTGGAGGCCCTCTAAATCCTTTTTAACTTCTTCGGGACTGTTGCCGTGTACTCCGTTCCAGTACTGCGACGCTACAATGGGCATGTTCATAATCGTGAAATATTTATTGAGCCTGTCGAACGTTGCTGTAGTTCCTGAACGTCTGCACGAAACGACAGCCGCGCCGAGCTTGCCGAACCATTTTGCGCCGCCGGAGAAAAATAATCTGTCGAGAAAAGCTAAAAGACTTCCGTTAGGGCCGGCGTAATAAACGGGCGAGCCGATGACGACCCCATCAAATTCATCAAGGCGCGAAGTGATTTCGACTACTTTGTCATTAAAGACGCAGTGGCCAAGCTCAGAGCATTTCATACAGGCTATACAGCCCTGCATTGCTTTCTTACCGATCCAAAAAATTTCCGTTTCAATTCCGCGTTTGTTCAAAGCTCCGGCAACTTCTGAAAGTGCCGTGAAGGTGCAGCCGTTTTCGTTCGGACTGCCGTTAATTAATAAAACTTTCATAAAAAATTTACCCCCTTATGAAAATAATTCTGAAAGCTCGTCAACATTCAGACCGGCCCTAATTCCGAAGCGCGTTAAAACAAAATCATATTTCGCCGGGTCTTCGGGACAGATTTTTTTGAAGCCTTCAGTAATTTCTATTGCGGTTTTTAAGTCCGCATTTTTCCTTTTCGTGAAGCCGAGCCGCCCTGCGATATTGTGCATGTGGGTATCGGTCGGGACAATTAAATCACACGGAGCAATAACTTTCCAGCCGCCCGGATCAACGTCGTCATGACGCACCAGCCATTTAAGATATAAAAAAATTCTTTTGCACGCGCTGCCGTCCTTTGGAGCGGTTACCAGAGAAAATGAGCCGGGCTTTTTATTTTTTGAGAGCCTGTCGGAAAATTTATCGAGTGCCGAAAAAATATCATGCGAAGAATTTTTCATGCAGTCTTCAAAAAAATTTTCGAGACTATCATAATTTTTTATAATCTCCGAAATATTTGCGAGCAGATTATTAATATCATTTCCTGTCGTAAATCTGTGCTTAAAATTTTCCGGGACAATTTCAAAATTTTTATGATTAATTAAAAAATTATGCGGTTCGTTCGTCAGGCAGTTCAAAACTTTTTCAACGCTCTTCATGATCTGAGCGACGCGCCCGTAAGCAAGCGACGAAGCAATCAGCCCGACAATCTCTAAATCTCTGACATCTTTATAGCTGTATAAAAAATATAAAGGGTCGGGGTTAATTAATTCTCTGCGCTGATAAGTGTAATAGAGGCCGTCTAAAAATGATTTTAATTTTTCTCTGTTCATTTTTAATAAAAACAGGGAAGTCTTTTAATTCAAAACTTCCCTGTTATATCTGCGTGTATTGTATTGTTGATAGCTTTTTTTAACGTGCGGCAAGCTCGCGGTCTATCGTGTAAACTCCGTGCTTGTCGTTTCCTAAAAATTCAAGTTTGCTGACGATGCTTCCGGTATTGTCTTCTTCTTCCATCTGCTCGTCAACGTACCATTTTAACATTGAAAGAGTAGCGTAATCTTTTTCAGCCGAAGCCATGTCAACGAGTTTATAAATTCTTGATGTTACGTACTGCTCGTGGGCATAGGCCGTCTTGAAAACTTCGAGAGCGTCCGCGTAAGTTTCTTTAGGTTTTGCGATGTCCGGGACAATAACTCTTGCGCCGCGCTCGTAAAGATAATCAATGAATTTTTCAGCGTGTTCAACTTCTTCTTTGTACTGTTTTTTCATCCAGTGAGCCATTCCGGCGAGTCCAGCGTCCTCAAAATAAGCTGACATTGCCAGATAAATATACGCCGAATCAAATTCCGCTTTAATCTGGTCGTTAATTGCGGCCGTCATTGCGTCAGAAATTTTCATTTTTTATTTTCAGCTCCTTAATTTATTTTACTTCGGCTTTCCAAAGTCCGTGCTTGTTGCAATATTCGCGCATTGTTGCGCCGGGCTTCGCACAGCCGAACTCGCCTGAAGGTTCTTCGCCGGGCTTGAGGAATTTTCTGCAAACTCTGTCGCCGTTGATGACTTCGATCCATTCGATATAATGATCGTCCTGCATCGGGTGGGCAACGCTTCCGACTTTGACGTTCTCGCCGTCGCGTACGGGGACGTGTTTTTCCTGAGCCGCATCGGTCGTGTTCTCTTTGAGTTCGTTCATGGGCTGGCCGCAACAAACGAGCGTGCCTCCGCCGACGTGAAGAACCTCAACGATTTTTCCGCATTTTCCGCATTTATATACGCTTAATTTTTCCATTTTAATTTACCCCCATAAATTTTATTGGCATTATAATAACCTTAAACAAAAAATTTTAATACGAATAAATTACGCAAAAGGTGAATTTTATCATGAGACATTCAAGAGGATTTACACTTGTGGAACTTATGACGGCTATGGCTGTGTATGGAATTTTTCTGGCGATGTTGAGCGGAGCTTTTTATGCCCTGCTGACGTTCGGTTCGCGCTCGCAGAAAGTTTTAGTTGCGCGTGAGCGTGGCCGGAGGGTTATTGAATATGTTGACAGCAGGATAAGAAATGCCGGGCTTGGCCTTCGTGCGCTGAAAAGCTCGAAAGAAGTTAGAGACGCGCTTACCCCTCTAACATCTTTAGGGAATTTGCTCTATAAAAGTCCCGGACTGAAATTGCCCGTTGCTGTGATGTATAACTATGCCGACGGTACTCTTGAAAAAAATGATGAACAAATAGCATACTCATCAAAGCTAGTAAAAAAATCAACAAAGGCAGAAGATACAGAAGAAAATCGAAAAATCTTTATAGGAAATATTTTGATTTTGCTTTACGCTGAAAGAAATACTAACAGCCATGTTAATCTCATCATTCAAATTGAACCTGAAACAAGTTTAGACGTCCAAAGCCGTGATGTAACAACAAGCCTTACAGATGGAAAGGGATTTATATTCCTTGATAAAGATAATATGAATTATAAAAAAACCGGGTTTATTTATAATTCTAGACATGAAAAAGATATAAGAAATTGGGCACTACTTATGGGAAGCGGTGTACCATTTGCCACTAATGAATACAAGGGGACTGATTATGCTGAAGGCATTAAACTAATGACTTATAAAGACGCAAAAGTCTACGCTGGCGATGAGTTACTTTATCTAAAATGTGAAACAATATATGCAGACGATCCATATACCACCGACAACGATACTGTCAGAAATCTTAAAGTGCAAAAACTTGAAAATAAAGAAAATCCGAAGAAATGGGGACAAGTTAATCCCACAGAGACCGGAATTTTAGAAATTTACGGAGAACTCGATACGCGGACAAATATATTTACCCTCTGGGTCTTGTCAACCGGCGGAAAAGACAGCATCGTACACGAACGCCCTTCGGATTGGCCCGTTACGGCGCGTCCTACAGACTGGAACAGTAAAAATAATTTTTATAAGTATGAAACTCTCTACGTCTCAAAGGCTTCGTGGAAATTAAATAACATTTACGAACACTTTAACTGGGACAACTAACGAACTAAAAGCCCGGCGAGTGCCTCGTCAATGTGAGAGACGCGGATAATTTTTATGCCTGAAAATTTTACCTGCTCGTGTGAACTTACTACGGCCGTGTGAAATCCCAAGCGTGCGGCCTCCTTTAATCTTAAATCAATCCGCGTTACCGGCCTTATCTCTCCGGCCAAGCCGACCTCGCCGAGCCAGCACGTTCCGGGCTGAAGAGCAACATTTTTCAAAGCTGACGCGATCGCCGCACACGCAGGTAAATCCGCAGAAGGATCTTGAAGGCTCAAACCTCCGGCAACGTTTATATATAAGTCATGGCTGTTTGTCGAAATGCTACAGCGTCTGTCAATTACGGCGGTCAAGAGCTGAAATCTGTTTAACTCAATTCCGCGCGATGTCCGTCTTGGATACGGAAAGACAGTCCGCGCTGCCAGCGTTTGAATTTCTGCGGCTAAGGGCGTATTTCCTTCAAGAGCTATAGTCATCGCTACACCGGCTACGGCTGCGTCGTCCCTGTTCCAATAAAGTCCGCTCTTATCAGTAACAGGTATCAGGCCGTCCTCGCGCATTTCAAAAATTCCAAGCTCATCCGTGCTTCCGTAACGGTTTTTTACGGCACGCAGCATTCTGTAAGCCGAGTAGCCCTCGCCCGAAAAATTTAATACGGTGTCAACCATGTGCTCAAGCATCATGGGCCCGGCGATTTTTCCCTCTTTAGTGATGTGGCCGATCATAACGGCAGGAATATTTTTTTCTCGCGCAACATCGATAACTCTTTGGGCAACTGCCCGAACCTGCGTAATCGTTCCGACCCAGCCGGAATTATTTTCAGCCGACATCGCCTGTACGCTGTCGAGGACAAAGAAAACAAATTTTTCATCATTGAGATTATTTAATGCGTCCTCAAGTTCCGCGCCGGAATATAAAAATAATTTTTCCGAAGCCGTGTTAATTCTTGATGCCCTCAAAGCTACCTGCGCGTCGGATTCTTCGCCGGAAATATAAAGCACGGGGGCATTATAATTTTTTGCGACGCTCCCTGCAGCCTGTAATAACAGCGTTGATTTTCCGATGCCCGGCTGTCCTCCGATTAAGACAACTCCGCCGGGTACAAGCCCTCCGCCTAAAACGCGGTCAAGCTCTTCAATGCCCGTTGAAATTCTTTCGGGCGGCTTCACGTCGAGAGCGTTAATAATTTTTACGTGAGAGTAAGTTTTTTTGGCCGATGACGCTGTCGGCGAAACTTCCTCTAAAATTTCAAACGTCCCCCAAGAATTACACGAGGGACATTTGCCCGTCTTAGTCGTCGTTATGTGTCCGCACTCTGAACAAATATATTTTGTGATAGTTTTTACGTTTGCCATAGAAAATATTTTACACGCCTTTGCAATAAAAAAACTCCCCTGCCGTTAAGCAAGGGAGAAATTTTGAGAAGTTTTTTAATTAGCTTCTCTTTTTCTTTAACGCAAACATTAACATGACTGCTGATAATGCTCCTAAACCAAATCCTGCATCGCATCCGCCGCCGGAGCTGCCGAGTGTTACCTCGCCGCTGTCGGTGCTGCTGGAAGCAGAGCCGATCGTAACGTCCATCGAACTACCGTCCGCTGCAGTAGTGAAGGCCGATGTGTCGGCTGTCGTAAAGCCGGGATTATAGTAATAACTAAATACCGTCGGAGTGCTTGTGTACGTTACAACTCCCGTCGAGTCGTCGAGAGTTCCGCCATTAGTAAACGTAACTGTTGTTGTCGTAACCGTGAACGGAATAGTTCCTGAAGAGCTAAGCCCTAACAGGCTCCTTAAAATGCTCCAGAAATTCATGCTTGTTGAAAGCGTGAAGCCGCTCGGAGCTGCTCTTCTCTGTCCGCCTGCATTGAAGCTAAATCCAGACTTAGCGAATCTCGGTGAAGGCTTCTTAATTCCTAAGAGTTTGTTATTTTCGACATCGAG
Organism: Synergistaceae bacterium; assembly: GCA_017443985.1. Classification (GTDB taxonomy): domain Bacteria; phylum Synergistota; class Synergistia; order Synergistales; family Aminobacteriaceae; genus JAFUXM01. The sequence continues at coordinate 6,811 of JAFSXR010000038.1, read as the reverse complement.
CTGTGTAAGGTTATCGCAGCTTGTAATGTCAAGCTCTTCAAGAGAACCGTCGCCGGGTCTGCTTCCGCCTGATGCCGCGATATTATCAAGGCTTGTGCAGCCTGCCGCGTTCAGCGTGGATATACTCGTCTGGTTGATGTTAAGGTCTTCGATATACGGGTTGCCCTGAATATCAATGCTCGTAAGGCTTTCAAGGCCGCTGGCTTCAACCTTCTGAACATTAGCAGTTTTGCCAAGCGTCAGCTCTTCAACTGCGCTTCCCTCAAGGGTAACCGTCGGGATCGTTGCGCCTGAAAGGTCAACTGTCTCAACGTGGGTATTATTTTTAAGGGTGAGTGCCTTTAACGACACGCCGCTGAGACCAGAAACTTTTGTAAGTGAGCTGCTCTGCCCGGCCAGGTCAAGCGTCATTGTCGATGTGGTCGTATTATTTGCATCAGCAATAGCAGTTAAAAGCGTACCAATTCCGCTGAGTGAGTTAAGCGGCAGTGTGCTGAGGTTTACTACTCCGCTCTTTGCTTTCGCTGATGCCGCGTATATGGCTACTAATTGCTCGCTAGCGGCAACTTCGGTTAAGCTGACTGCTCCGTCGGAACTTGTTAAGGTCTCAAGAATTGCATCAACGATATCTTGGCTGATTGTTCCGTCTTCATCGACTGCTAACTCAGCGACTTCATCAGCACTCATGTTGGCGTAATCAGGCGTTGTATCGCCGCTGTCTACGTCGCCACTCTGGTCATCGCTGGTGGTGGAGCTGCTGCCGCTGCTGATTGTTACGGTTACAACATCGCTCGAAGCTGTAAGGGCAGTACCGCTTACTGTAGCCTTAGCAACAACGAAGTAATAGAACGTTCCTGTCGTGCTCGTAGGAGCCGCATATGTCGCGCTCGTCGCACTGCTGATTGCAGTACCGCCGGAAGTTGACGCGGTCGTGTTTGAATACCACTGATAACTCGGTGTGAATGTCGTATCAGGTGAAATTGTCGCCGTAGCCGTCAAGGTGTTGCCGCTCGTTGCGCCTCTGTTTAATGACAGTTTGTCCGGCGAGACAGTTACTGACAGGGTGTATGTCGTCGTAGCCCCAGATCCAGATTCAGACTCTTTCTCTTTAACAGTTATCTTAATGTCAACGCTTTTCACGCTGGTATCGTTTGAAGCGATGACTTTGTAAGTATACGCGCTTGCTGTAGCACTGGTCGATACTGTTCCCTTAATCGTGTAAGTTTTCGAGGCACTTGTTACTGTAAAATCGCCCGAAGGAAGAGTTCCCGAATTGCTCCACACGATATTGTCGCTCGAAGTAGTCGCCGTTACTGTTATGTCAATCGATCCGCCCTGATAAACCGTAACGTCCGTTGAACTTGCGGTCAATGTGATAGTTTCGCTGGTGCTTCCTTCTTCTTCGCCGGTGTCGGCTGAAGTAATCTTAATCGTGAAATCTCTTGATACAGTCGCAATTTCATAGCCGCCAGCCGTTGTGATTGTCGCAACAGGCTTGAATTTTGTATCGGCTGAAACTGTAGGCTTGCCCGTGAGTTTTCCGTCCGCGCTGAATGTTAAGCCTGCAACTCCGATATCGCCTGACCATACGACCGTATATGTGCTGTCAACGTCGGGCGAGACTTTGAACTCAACGTTAAACGTTGTTGAAATATCAGCTGATAATATTGTACCGTCTACGACCACATCGCCGGAAGCAACGATTGTATATGCGTTGTCATCAACGTATTCAGCTGCGCCGACTGTCGGCTTTGATGTTGAACGTTTTACGCCGAAAATGTCGGTTGTCGGGACTTTTGCATCCGCATCCGCGCTTCCTACGTTGAGGCTATCATCGCTAGGTATATAGACTGTGTGCTTAATGCCGCTAATCTCTACTTCTTTTGAAGCAGCTGGAAGCGATGTAAGATCTTTTTTGCTCGCGTCGTCTGATACGACGTCCGTTGACAATGCTCCGCTCTGGAAAGCCGATGTCTTGACCATTAATTTCGACTTATCGCCTGACACTACTACAACGTCTTTTGAGTTCGGCGTATCGTTCCAGATGAGCGCGTTGATGACCGTGTTATCGTTCGAGGTTGTGTCTGTGCCTGCCGTCTCGACGAAAATTTCTGCCGCTACGTCCGCGCTGTTGTTCACGAATGTGCTGTTGGCTACGGTGTTGAAAATTGAGCCTTTGTTGTAGCCTCTGACCGCCATAGCACCGCCGCTCTTATTGGCTGTATTTTCAATGAACGTACAGTTCTGGACAACCTGATTGATTTTTGAATCGTTGGAGGTTACTTTAGTGCCTTTATGTGTATGTAAAGCCGTTAAAATTCCTCCGCCGTAATCATTGCTGGCTATGTTACCTTTGAAGGTGGAATTTTTCACGGTTACATTAAGTTTTGGGCCGGAGAGAGGATTCTCATAACTATTTCTAATTTCGCTCCAAAGACCGCCGCCGCGAGCCGCTTCGTTTCCTTCAAACAAACAATTTTCAACGTTTATATCGAAATCATCTGTCCCTGCATCACCTTTCGCGACGGGATACGCACGGATCTCCATGCCGCCGCCGCCGTTAGTATCGCCATTAGCTGAAACTTTATTTTTAGTGAACGTACAATTAATAACATCGGCTGACATTGTTCCCCTGATTGCTTGGAAGAATAAACCGCCGCCTGAATATTTGTCAGCAATATTTTGATCGAAACTGCAATTCTTAATCAAAGCCTTTAACTTTGCACTCGGTCCGGTATCGCTTGCATCATTAATATAATTAGTATTGATTACTGCACCGCCGCCTACATGTGCTTGGTTTTTGGAAAATGTACAGCCTTCCATGTCAAAACTTGCTTTTGCCCCAAATTTTGGCCATATAAACAAACCGCCGCCGCCTACAGATTCCTGTTTAGTAGCTACGTTATTTTCAAAATCACAGCTTAACAGACTGACTGTATAGTCCTTATCTCCGCTAAGATGAATAGCAAGAGCTCCGCCGCCGTTGTTGTCTTTATCATATGTATTGTCATCGTTTGCATTACCGATAAATTTAACCTGTTTTAATGTCAAGTTTGTGTTGACGACAAACATTCCGCCCCCAGCATGCTGATCCGAACTGCCGTTTTTGATTGTAAGGTTGCTAATCGTAACGGTTTTGACATCAGGGCTGCTATCGGAGCTGATAAGGAATACGCTGACTTTATTTTGCCCGTATAAAGTATGCCCCTGCCCGTCGATCGAAACGTCTCTGCTTATTTCTATCGTTTTGTCAAGTGATATATCAGCGGAGAGTTTAATCAGCGTTACATCTGTACTTGCTGCAAAGGCTATGAGGTCAGCACTTGTCCCTGCTGTCTTTTCACTTGCCCAAGCAGGCACGGCGAACATTACCGCAATCGCGCACAACAGCATTAACCATTTAATGCGTTTCATGATAAAATAAAAACTCCTTTCAAAGAATTAAGATTTTTTTGAAAGCACATAGCGTATCCATAAACTATGAAAAAAACCTTGCGCATTTGAAACTCTCCCATAATCAATAGAGCCGCGATTGAAGCGGTCGATCGCAGCCTTTGAATGTCCGACGGAAGAGCAACAAAAAACGCAAGGGAATTTTATAACTTTGAAAGCGTAATGTACTTTACATTTATATAAAAAAGCACGAACACACCCAAAGGGCGCGGATTTCCCTTCATAACGAGTCGGCTTATTTATATACATGGCCGAAAAAAAAGAAGTGCAGCTTGAAAAAATTTTTAATGTGATATAATGAAGTTTTATAGAGTGGTTGCGGGAGTTTATGAGATAAGACACATCTAGCGCTGGGCGCTGGGCGCATTGTACATCGAAACACAGCGTAATGTCAACATTTACAACCTTTCTCCTTCATTTTTTAATTTTTTTTTAATTTCACTTTAATTTTTTTTCTTTTAATTCTCAGATGCTATCAATGTTTACGCAGATTTCAGGATTTTTCGCGGATTTCAGGATTTTTACTTACAAAAATTTCTTTGAACTTGCCGAGATTATAACACCTACCCCCGAAATTTTGTCAAGAGGCAAAATTTTTTTTGTCAAAGCGTCGCAAAGTTCGTGCCTTTCTTGCTATAATGTGAAAAAAATTAAAGGAGAAAAATAAAAATGCAGTTCAGACGTTTTAATAATATCTATTTCGTTCGTATCGACAGGGGCGAAGAAATTATGAGCGCGCTCGAAAAATTATGCGCGGACGAAAAAATTACGCTCGCCGAAGTAAAAGCACTCGGAGCAGTTGATGATTTTGAAGTCGGCTTGTTCGATGTCGCCGAAAAAAAATATCACAAAAATAATTTCAAATTCCCTGCCGAAATCACCAGCTTCTGGGGAACAGTAACGACTAAAGAAGGCAAGATCTATTTACACATTCACATGAGCGCGGCCGATGTTAAAGGTCAGGTCTTCGGAGGGCATTTGTCCCGCGCCGTCGTAAGTGCCACGTGCGAAATGATTGTCCACGATTTTTCGGAGGGAAGCTCAAACGGTTTCGCGGTCGAAAGAAAATTTAACGAAGAAGTCGGCTTAAATCTTTTTGAATTTCTAAACTAGCTTTATGTTCGACACGCTGACCGGCCTCCTAAGCCGGAATGCTTTTCTTGAACGCTCACGCCGGATAGTTCAGTCAGGAGAGAACGGGCTCGCCGTAGTCTGGTTCAATCTTGACAACTTCGCAATGTTCAATAACCGTTTCGGTTTTGAGAAGGGCGACGAAATTTTGAGAGAGATCGCCGTCATTCTGCGTTCTATTTTTTCGCCGGACGAGTATAAAAATAATTTAATAGCGCGCTTTTCAGATGACAACTTCGTAATTTTAACGGACTGGACGACGGTTGAAATAAAAATTGACACGGTGCAGGAGTATTTATACACGCTTCACGAGAATGTTACGTTGAGATTTCGCGCCGGAATATATTTCCCGTCAGAACACGAGGACATCAGAACTTCTTGCGACAGGGCGAAACTTGCCTGCGACAACATCAAAAAAAATCACAGCGTCAGTTCCTGCATGTTCCACGAAAAAATGAGCGAAGAGTTAAGTTTACAGCAGTATATACTTGATAATTTTGAGAATGCGCTGAAATTAAAACACATCGGAATTTTATATCAGCCTATTGTCGATTTATCGAAGAAAAAAATCTGCGAGGCCGAAGCCTTAGCACGCTGGAATGACCCTGTAATCGGTACGATTTCGCCGGGCAAGTTTATTCCCACGCTTGAGCAGTACCGCGAAATTCACAAGCTGGACATATTTGCGATGAGAAAAGTATGTGATGATTACAGGGCGCGGCGTGAAAAGGGCTTGTCCGTCATTCCTATATCAATAAATATTTCACGGCTTGACTTTGAATTATGCGACATCATCGGGGAAGTTGAGCGCACAGTGATATTCAACGACATTCCGCGAAACATGCTCAACATTGAAATAACAGAGAGCATTAATGACGAGGACATGACAGTATTAAATCTCGGCATTGAAAAATTCCGCGCACTGGGCTATGAAGTCTGGATGGACGACTTCGGCTCCGGCTATTCTTCTTTGAACGTTCTGAAGGACTATAATTTTGACACGATTAAATTTGACATGAAATTTCTGCACGGCTTCGACATAAAAAAATCAGAGAAAGCAAAATACATAATCAGCGCGAACTTATCTATGGCGCGTCTCATGGGCATGAAGGCACTGGCTGAAGGAGTAGAGACTGCCGAGCAGCTCGAATATTTGACTTCAATCGGCTTTGACAAGGCGCAGGGTTATTTCTTCGGAAAACCGATGACGCTCGACGAAATTTTTTCTCTCACGTTCTAAAAATATTTTCAAAAAAAAATTTTGATTCCTATTTTTTTTATTTGCTCCGTAAATTTTTATGAGGGCGAAAAATTTTTGAAATTTCTGTAGGTGTAAATGTAGTTGCAAAAAAATCAGTCCCGGAAAATTTCTAGGACTGATTAACTTTTCATAATAGCACAAAAATTTTTCTATGCAACAGTTATTTCTTTGCAGAGATAAACATCTTGGACGGCGTTAATAATTTCCACGCCTTCTGCCATAGGACGCTGGAAAGCTTTGCGGCCAAGTATGAGTCCCATTCCGCCCGCTCTCTTGTTTACTACTGCCGTGCGGACAGCTTCGCTCAAGTCGCTTGCTCCTCCTGACGCACCGCCTGAGTTAATGAGGCCGGCTCTTCCCATGTAACAGTTAGCGACCTGATAGCGTGCTAAATCGATCGGGTGCTCGCTCGTGAGTTTGCTGTACATTTCCTTTGAGGTCTTGCCGTAGCCCTTGCCCATTGCGAGGTAACCGCCGTTATTTTCCGGAAGTTTCTGTTTGATGATGTCGGCTTCAATCGTAACGCCCAAGTGGTTGGCCTGTCCCGTCAAGTCTGCGGAGGCGTGATAATCCGTAACAACATCGTCCTTTTTAATTTTGAACGCGGAGTTTCTGAGATAGCACCATAAAATAGTTGCCATTCCCATTTGATGCGCGATATGGAAAGCTCTTGAAATTTCCTGAATTTGTCTTGTTGACTCCGGGCTTCCGAAATAAATCGTGGCACCTACCGCGACGGCTCCGAGATTATAAGCCTGCTCGACGGACGCGAATAAAACCTGATCGAACTGATTGGGATATGTTAAAAGCTCATTGTGATTCAGCTTGAGAACGAACGGGATTTTATGCGCGTATTTTCTTGCGGTTGCGCCGAGAACTCCGAGTGTGGTTGCGACGGCGTTGCAGCCTGCTTCCATAGCGAGCTTGATAATATTTTCCGGGTCAAAGTAAATCGGATTGGGCCCG
>JAFSXR010000037.1 GCA_017443985.1 Synergistaceae bacterium | reverse complement strand
TTAATATTCTTGAAAAGAAGGACGAGATATTATCGGAGCTTCAACTGCTCGCGGACGGCTGGCGCGACGTTCTAAACAGTCCCGTAATTAATAACAATACGCCTAACGGACTTAGAACTCGTTTGCTGGAATTATATCCGGACGATACGGAGCTCCCCGAACTTATTCAAGAGAGCCGCGACATCGCAGACAGCATTATGCAGGCCGAAGACAACGCAATCACAGAGCTTGGAAAATACAGAGACGGCCTCCGCTCGCAAATGGCCTCAAGAGTTCACGGACGCAACGCCGCCGCAAGTTATGCACGCATGGGAGGGTCAATGATATAGTTAGGAGGTAGGAGTTAGGAGTTAGGAGGTATAAAAATGAGGAAAAAATTTTTTTTAGCACTTTTAATTTTTTTGTTTTCTTTTGATTTTGCATGTGCCGCAGATGATTCAGACTTGGCAAAAGAACGCGAGATCGGTCAAAAGATCGTCAAGCAGATTGAAGAGCAGTGGCCTTTAGTGGCTGACCCTGCGACAGCTTCAAAACTCGAAATGATAATTAACCGTCTTGAGCCTTATATGGAACGCAGAATAGACTGGGAAGTCCGCATAGTGAACAGCGAAGAATTGAACGCCTTTTGTCTTCCGGGCGGTTTTATTTTTTTTACGACAGGGATATTAAAAAAGCTCGAAACTGATTCAGAACTTGCCGCAGTCATGGCGCACGAAATGATACACGCGGACAGGAAGCACGGCTTAAAAATGGCGGCTGAATCTGAAAAAGTAACGCTCGGCGCGATCGCTGTAATGTTATTGAGCGGCGGCGCGGCTGCCCCGATTATTCTTGCACAGATGGCGCAGGTTGCCATAACAAGTTCGTACACTCTCGAACTTGAAAGCGAAGCTGACAGGCTTGGCCTTGAGGCTTTGATTAAATCCGGCTATTCTCCTACGGGAATGATAACTTTATTTGAGCGGTTCATGGCGGAAGAATATAAGCAGCCCATTCACGAGTACGGAATTTACATGAACCACCCGGACTCGCCGAAAAGATTAGACAGTGCCGTAAAAATTCTGCACGCGAAAAAAATTCCGATTGAAAGAAAATATCCGCTCGGACTTTTAAGAACTTCGATAAAGAGAACGGACAAAAAAGTTTTACTCAGCGTTGACGGCGCAACGGTCTTGACGGCTGATAAAAATTCAGAGAATGAAAATACCGTCAGAGAAATTAAAAATAATATCGACAAGTATTTACAGCTTGAGTTAGCTCCGTATGAACTCAACGTAATGAATGATGCCTTATATATCGGCAACAAATTAACCGCAAAAAATATAAATGGCATGACAACTCCCGAAGAGTTAAAGAAAAATCTTTTGAAGGCAATTAATTCTGCACGAGCTAAACACCCGACATCAAAATTTTTTAAGTAGTCATCAACATAAATTCCTATATATTGACATATATCTATGTATAGGATATTCTTTCGCATATAACAATAGATAGATATCTATATTTTAATGGAGGAGGAATTAATATTATGTTGCTATGGAATTTTATTCAGGAAGAGTTATTTGGAATGAAATGGCTCAGTGAATTATTAAAAACTTGGCTTGAAACTCTCGGCTTTGACATTGCTTCACGGATTGGCGGAAGTATTCATTTCTTCGTTTATGATGTGATAAAAATCAGCCTTTTGCTTTGCACGTTGATTTTTGTCATGTCATTCATTCAAAGTTATTTTCCGCCTGAAAAAAGCCGCCGCATAATGGGACGCTTTCACGGAATTACTGCCAACGTTATAGGAGCTTTGCTCGGAGCATTAACTCCGTTCTGCTCATGTTCATCAATTCCAATTTTTATGGGCTTCATGAGTGCCGGTCTTCCACTGGGAATGACATTCTCTTTTCTGATTTCTTCACCGATGATTAATCCTGGCAGTCTTGTTTTATTAATGAGCATATTCGGAGCGAAAATTGCAGGCGTTTATGTGTTGCTGGGCCTGTTGCTTGCCGTAATCGGCGGAATTTTGATAGAAAAAATGCACATGGAAAAATATGTTGAGGCTGTTGCTTACAATCGGGTAGGCAGTGTCGATATCGAAGCTACGTATTTGTCTTTCAAACAGCGTGCAAAATTTTCAGCAGAGCAGGCAGTTGATACATTCAAAAGCGTGTTTCCGTATATTTTGCTTGGTGTTGGAATAGGAGCTGTCATTCATAACTGGATACCTGAAAAATTTATTCAGTCAATTTTAGGGAGTAATAATCCGTTCGGGGTTATTCTTGCAACTGTAACGGGTGTTCCGATTTATGCGGATATCTTCGGAACTATTCCAATAGCTGAAGCGTTGCTCTTGAAAGGCGCGATGCTTGGAACTGTTTTAAGTTTTATGATGGCGGTTACAGATTTGAGCCTTCCGTCAATGATAATGCTGCGTAAAGTCATAAAGCCTAAGTTGCTTTTCACGTTCATTTCTGTTTGCACTTTAGGCATTATCATAATAGGATATGTATTTAACGCACTTCATTATATTTTAATTTGAAAGGAATGAAAAAATGAATACCATTGACGTTGCATTAATTTGTAAAGCATTGAGCGATTCAAACAGGCTTCAAATTCTTCAGCTTCTTACGGAAGGAGAACTTTGCGCTTGTGAATTGCTTGAGCATTTTAAGATTACACAGCCGACGTTGTCTCATCATATGAGGGTGTTATCTGAGTGTGAATTGATACAGAACAGGAAAGACGGAACAAAAATGTTTTACTCTGTTAATTGCGAAACTTTGACCGCGTTCAGAAATCTTATAGGCGAACTTGTCTGCAAAAAATAAGGAATTTTTTTATTATGAATAACGAAATATTAAATTACGAATCAGTCGCACTTGATGACGACGACAGCGCACTTGTTATACTCGACCAGACGGAATTGCCGGGCGAGATAAAAATTCTCCGCCTAAAAAATCAAAAAGATATTTGGCAGGCAATTTATAAACTTCAAGTCAGGGGCGCGCCTGCGATAGGAATAGCGGCAGGCTTCGGCTTATATCTTGCGGCAAAAAATATTCAGGCTGACGATTACGAAGAATTTTTTTCACAGTTTCACGCGGCAAAAGAGTATCTAAATTCTTCGCGTCCTACGGCGGTAAATTTATCGTGGGCGTTAAACAGGCTTGAAAATGTTTTGATTAATAACCGCGACAAAAATATTTCAGAGATAAAAAAATTACTGCGCGATGAGGCCGTAAAAATTAAAGACGAAGATATTTTAATGTGCCGCAAAATCGGCGAGTACGGCCTGACTTTGATCAAAGACGGCGACGGAATTTTAACTCACTGCAACGCCGGACAGCTTGCTACTTCAAAATACGGAACTGCTTTAGCTCCGATACATTTGGGACGCGAAAGGGGAATGAATTTCAAAGTTTACTGTGATGAGACAAGACCCCTGCTCCAAGGCGCGAGGCTCTCAACGTTTGAATTAATTGCCGACGGAGTTGAGACTACTTTAATATGCGACAACATGGCCTCGCAGGTTATGAAGAACGGCTGGATTAATGCTGTCTTTGTAGGCTGCGACAGGGTAGCAGCAAACGGCGATGCCTGTAATAAAATCGGCACGTCGGGGCTGGCGGTGCTTGCGAAATATTACGGCGTTCCTTTTTACGTTCTTGGCCCTACTTCGACAATAGACATGAGCATAAAAAACGGCAGAGAAATAATAATCGAACAGCGTCCTGCTGAAGAAGTAACTGAAATGTGGTACAAAAAGCGAATGGCCCCGAAGGACGTTAAAGTTTATAATCCTGCCTTTGATGTTACGGATAATGAATTAATTACTGGAATCGTTACTGAATACGGAATTGCTAGACCGCCTTACTCTGAAAGCTTGAAAAAAATTTTTGACGAGAAAAAATAACTCCTACTTCCTACTTCCTAACTCCTACTTGAAGAAAGTGGCGACCTCGGGGCGACTCGAACGCCCGGCCTACTGCTTAGGAGGCAGTCGCTCTATCCACTGAGCTACGAGGCCGAAAAACCCACGAAAGATTATATCACAAAAAAATTCCTAACTCTTTTTTAATTTGTAGACCAGTGCGAGAATTTCAGCAACGCCCCTGTATAAATCTTCGGGAATTTCTTCGCCTATCTCGACATTCATGTATAAGGCCCAAGCTAGAGGCTTATTCTCGATAATCGGAATTAAATTTATTTCTGCGATCTCTCTAATTCTTTTCGCTAAATAATCTCCGCCTTTCGCTAAAATTTGCGGTGCGCCCATAACTTTTCTGTCATACGCGAGAGCTACGGCTATGTGAGTAGGGTTTGTGATGACTACATCGGCTTTAGGAACGTCCGACATCATTCGCTGCTTTGCCATTTCGCGCTGCTTCTGACGGATTTTGCTTTTAATCTGCGGATCGCCTTCCATTTGTTTATATTCGTCTTTGATTTCTTTTTTGCTCATTCGGATCGATTTTTCAAAGTCCCATTTCTGATAAAAGTAATCAGCGAACGCCATGACTAAAAGCATTAGAGCCAATCTCATTGACAACGTCCAAAGCATGTCCCAAAATTGACGGCTGCCTATTTCTAAAGGCATCTGCATTGTTTTTGAAGAGACGGGCAAATAATTTCGTATCGCCGTATAAATCATTACTGCAAAAATACTCGCTTTCAATAAGCCTTTTAATAATTCGACGACTGAACGCATGGAAATAATTTTTTTCATGCCTGTGAAGGGATTTAACCTGTCGAACTTAGGGACAAAGGGCTGCCCCGTGAAAGCGAAACCGACCTGAGCAATTACAGCGCACGTTGAAAAAAGAACGACGAGTGCGCCGAGCGGAAGCCAAGCAAAAAAATAATCTTTTATTGCTTCCCACGAGACATAATAAAACCAGCCGTCTTTTAATATCGTTTCCTCGCCGATAAAACTAAACATAAATTGAATCAGGCCCGTTAAAGTTTTCCATGTAAGCGTGCCAATCATCGTGAGGCCGAGCAGAGCCGTTATAATTCCTACAGCGGCGTTTAATTCCTTGCTCATACAGACGCGGCCTTCTTCACGGACTTTTTCGCGCTTATGAGGCGTGGCCTCTTCGGTGCGTTCTTCGGCAAAAAATTGAAGATTAAAAATTTTATTCATTGATTAAAGAAATAATCCAGTTAAGCCAACCTTTGATAGTTCCGGCACGCCGTTTATATGTTTCATGGCTTTCAATGTTGAAAAGTTCTGACTGCGTCATAATATCTACAACTTCGTTTATTGAAGGCATGACACCTTTTTGAAAATACAAGCGCAACGAAGCATTAAAAGCCCTATGAGACAAAATGATATTACAAAATGCTAATTGACGCTGCTTATAATTTAATTTCAAAATGCGGTGGCCTTTTTCAGTTAATAAGTACATAGTTTTTCCGTCTTCATTTCTTTTTTCAAGCAACCCCAAATAACGAGCAGCATCTGTATAATAATTTGCTTGTCTTGAAACAAAATCATATATTTCAGTAACGTTTGCTTTGTTTAATTCTTGAAAGCTGAGTAATTCGCAGATATTTATAACTCTTTCAAAGTTATCAGCCTGTGGGAACGGTATCTTAGGCTCTTCAACAATAATTACATTTCTTAACACTGCTTGAATATCATCTAGTAAAATTGTCGTATCTTCGATCGAATAATTCTTTTGTTTGATAAGCTGCAAAGAATTATAGTTATTAACATCATTAAAGGCATATTCAAATAACCTGAAAATTCCATTTGAATATATAAAAAAAATTGTCTTTATAGGCTTCGTTACACGATTTAGCCATGTTCTGAATGGATAATACAGCTGCCTTATAAGAAAATCATCTGAAATATCTAATTTAGCTTCAAACAAAGCTAAACATGAAACACCTTCATATCCTGCGTCGATTTCTATTTGGGAATTAACTACATTCACTTGATGAGATGACCGTAAGTTTACATCATTAATATTGAAGGAAAAAATACCAGAACCCATACGTCCTGAAACAGTAGCAAAAATATCGCTATCTTCCGTGAAATCAGCAATAATTCCTGAAGCTACGGCACAATGCAGCGCGATTGCTTCACTTGTTATATTATTGCTATCCAAGCTCTGAATATATGAAGGCAACGGCACTTTGATAATTGGTGAACTGTCATCTTCAAATTTATGATAAGCATCAAAATGAGAAATAACATATTCACCGCGAGTAGTCGGAAGAATAGCTAATTTATTTTTCAAAAAAATTTCGGGAAGATCGATATTATGATCAAACTTTGCCATTAATCTTGGCTCTCTAAACTCTTTGATCTGTTCAGCAGAAATATTAAATACTCCGTCATTTTCAATTTTTTGTAAAATATTATACTTGTCAAATAACTTTTCCCATGCCAAGTCATTCAAATTTTTACTCATAATTTCTCACCACAACTTCATCAACATTTCCACGTCTATTGCCTACAGAATTAATCGCACGTTTTGCTTTTACAATAGTTATATTATATCCTGAATATTGTTCTAAAATAAATGATGTAGCTGAATTTGAAAGCATAAATTTAATTCCGCGTCTGTCTAAATCATCGCAATTTTTTCGTAATCTAATTTGTTCTTCTTTAGCAAAGCCATTTTTAACATAACCTGTAAAGTTTGAAGTTTCCGATACCGGATCATATGGCGGATCAAGATATACGAAAGTACTCTTTTTTATATCTGCTAGGACTTCCGAATAATCAACATATGAAATATGAATATTATTTTCGTTAAAATATGCGCTAACTGCACGCAGTACAGGCTCATTAACAATATTGGGATTACGGTAAAATCCAAAAGGCGAGTTAAATTCGCCGGCATTATTTACACGATAAAGCCCGTTATAACAAGTCCTATTAAGATAAAGAATACGTGCGGCTTTCTCAATATCAGATAAAGATTTATATAGATATTTATCTCTATCCCAATCACGGACAGTATAAAAAAATTCTTGCTCATTCTTATATTTATTTAATTCTTCAATAAGCTCTTCAACATTATTTTTTATAACATTATAGACTCGCATTAAATCTTGATTAATATCGTTGATATATGCTGTTTTAGGCTGTAAATGAAAAAATAATGCGCCACCGCCGATAAAAGGTTCACAATATGACGATATTTTTTTAGGTAATAATGGTGTATAAGTCTCTATAAGCTGTCTTTTCCCCCCAACCCATTTGAGAACAGGCATGACAAGTTTATTTTTCATAATCCCAACCTCCATAATCTAAGCACGCTCAAGGCAAATTCTATCCAGCGTTCCATTTGACCGCGTATTAAGTCCATTATTAACGGCACAACCGCCGCAAGCACCATGAAGCCCAGCATGACTTTCACAGGCAGACCCACGACAAAAATATTCATCTGCGGAACTGTACGCGCCAAAAATCCCAAGCCGACATCAGAAAGCACTAAGGCACAATAAAACGGCATTACCATTCTTATTCCCAAGATAAAAATATTTTGCAGCCACGTCCCAAGCGATAAATCACCGGCAGGAAATAAAGAAATCTGACCGGGCGGAACAAGTTTCAACGTCTCAACTAAAGCCTGCACCATTAATAAATGACCGTTCCAGCGAAAATAAAACCACATCGCTATTAAAAAATGAAGCTGTCCGACTATCGATGTCTCGCTCTGCGTCGTCGGGTCCATAATCTGCGCCATCGAGAAGCCTATCATTGAGCCCGTCTGCTCACCGGCAACACGCAGCGCGAATAAAGGCAATGACGCTATAAAGCCTAACGCAATTCCGATTAATAATTCACGTAAACATATTGCCGCAATAAAAATTACTTCGTCAAAATAAATTAAAGGAATGCTCTCCGTATTTATTATGCCGACTGAACACACGGTGAGCATTACCGCAAAAAGATACCTGAACGGCGCGGGCGTTAATGTCGCAGTAAAAATAGGGGAGCTGAACATCAGCCCTATAAATCTTAAATGCAGCAGCAGGTAAATCATCACGAGCTGTGCCGGAAGTTCAAGCCCCTTCATTTTTTTTTCAGTTAGGAGTTAGGAGTTAGGAGTGAGGTAAAAAACGCCGTTATATTTGAAAAATATTTTTCAGCGTCGAATGCCTCAATATTCCCAGCGTCGCAGAAACTCGCCAGCTCCGGCATGACTGGAAGCTGCGCGGTCGCTTTAATTCCGTTTGAGTCCGCAATTTCTTTCAAATGACTCTCGCCGAAAATATAATGCTTTGAATGACAGTCCGGACACTCAAAATATGACATATTCTCAACAAGACCAAGCACGGGAACATTCATAAGGGCCGCCATCTTCAGAGCCTTGCTCACTATCATTCCGACAAGCTCCTGCGGAGTCGTTACGATGATAATTCCTTTGACGGGCAGGGACTGAAAGACAGTTAAAGGCACGTCGCCGGTTCCGGGAGGCATGTCGACGAACATATAATCAGTTTCGCCCCAGTCAACTTCTTCCCAGAACTGTTTAATCACTCCGCCGAGCACAGGCCCGCGCCACACTACAGGCTCGCCCTCGTCCTTGAGGCACAGGTTCATTGAAATTATTTTCGTGCCGTTCTTGCTGACCGCAGGCTGAATATAAATTCCGTCAGAAAAAACCTGCCCGTGAATATTAAACATCTTGGGAATTGACGGGCCCGTTATATCAGCGTCAAGAATTGCCGTGTTAAATCCTTTTTTGTTCATTTCCGACGCAAGCAGGCCGGTTACTAATGACTTCCCGACTCCGCCCTTGCCGCTTACGATTCCGATGACGTTTTTAATTTTGCTGTTGGGTTTGAATAAAAACGACTCGGCCGACCTTTCACCGCAGCTCTCGCCGCAGTGTTCGCAGTCATGATTACACGATGCCATAAAAATTTTACTCCCTCTCAATATTTTTTTAATTCTATAATAATAACATCAGTGTGTAAGTCAGCCACGCAACAATCCACGCGACAACGCACTGCCAGACGACGACACCGAATGCCCATTTAGAGCCGAGCTCTCTCTTAATCGAAGCCACAGCGGCCACGCAGGGCGCGTATAAAAGACTAAAGACTAAAAGGGACGCGGCAGCAGCGTGTGAAAGTGCTTCGCCTACGTTATTTCCGAACAGCACTTCGAGAGTCGATACTACGCTCTCTTTTGCCATGAAGCCGCTGATTAATGACGTGCAGACGCGCCAGTCCCCAAGCCCCAGCGGTCTGAACAACGGCGCAAAAATTCCGGCAATGTACGCAAGAATACTCTCGTTTGAATTTTCAACAAAGTTGAATGATAAACCGAAGCTCTGTAAAAACCATACGACTATCGTGGCAATAAAAATTACTGAAAAAGCACGCTGAAGAAAATCTTTCGCTTTCTCCCATAAAAGCCATAAAACATTTTTCGGCGCAGGCATTCTGTAATTCGGAAGCTCCATTACAAACGGGACGGGCTCGCCCTTAAATAGAGTCCTTTTGTAAAGCAGGGCGACTAAAATTCCGACGACGATCCCTAAAATATAAAGCCCCGTCATAACCGCTCCGCCCTGCTTCGGGAAAAACGCGCTGACAAAAAATGCGTATATCGGAAGTTTCGCCGTGCAGCTCATGAAAGGAGTTAATAATATCGTCATTCGTCTGTCGCGTTCGCTCGGAAGAGTCCTCGTTGACATTACGGCCGGGACCGTACAGCCGAAGCCTATTAACATCGGGACGATACTGCGCCCGGACAAGCCTATTTTTCTTAAAAGTTTGTCCATGAAAAACGCAACGCGAGCCATGTAGCCGCTGTCCTCAAGAATTGAAAGAAAGAAAAATAAAGTTACGATTATCGGAATGAAACTCAACACGCTCCCGATGCCGGCAAAAATTCCGTCAATCACAAGCCCGTGAATTACTTCATCAACATTCAGCGATGTCATGAAAGCGTCCGCTTGAGCCGTGAACGAGTCAATGCTATCCTCTAAAATTTCTTGGAAGTACGCGCCGATTACGTTGAACGTTAAATAAAAAATTGCCATCATCGTAAGAATAAAAATCGGGATCGCCGTATATTTTCCTGTCAAAATTTTATCGATCTCCTGACTGCGGAGATGTTCTCTGCTTTCTCTCGGCTTCACGACGGACTGAGCGCAGACTTTTTTTATAAACGTGAATCTCATGTCGGCCATCGCCGCGTTTCTGTCAAGCCCGCGCTCGTTTTCCATTTGAGTGATGATATGCTCAAGCATTTCTTTCTCGTTCTGTTCGAGATTTAATTTTTTAATGACTAACGGGTCGTTCTCGATTACTTTGCTCGCGGCGAATCTTAACGGCAGGCCGGCGCGTTCGGCGTGGTCCTTAATTAAGTGCGAAATTGCGTGAATACATCTGTGGACGGCTCCGTTGTGGTCGTTCTCATCGCAAAAATCATAACGCTTCGGCTTTTCCTGATACTTTGCAATGTGCAAGGCGTGATTAACAAGTTCGTCAACGCCCTCGTTTTTTAAGGCCGAAATCGGAACGACGGGAACGCCCAAAAGATTTTCCATTCTGTTAATATCAATCGTGCCTCCGTTGCCGCTCAATTCGTCCATCATGTTTAACGCCACGACAGTCGGGACTTGCATCTCTAAAAGCTGAATGGTCAGATATAAATTTCTCTCGATGTTCGTAGCGTCAAGAATATTAATTATCGCTTTGGGCTTCTCGTCCAAAATGAAATGACGCGAAATTAATTCCTCGCCGCTGTACGGAGACATCGAGTAAATTCCGGGCAGGTCCGTAACAAGCGTGTTATCGTGTCCTTTTATGGCTCCGTCCTTGCGGCTGACAGTAACGCCGGGAAAATTTCCTATTCTCTGCTTTGCTCCGGTGAGCTGGTTAAATAAAGTTGTCTTGCCCGAATTTTGATTGCCTGCAAGAGCAAAAGTTAATATAGTTTTTTCGGGCAAAGGATCATTTTTATCGTTGGCGTGATATTTTCCCTCTTCGCCCAAGCCCGGGTGCGGGATTCTTATATTTTCCGGCAGCGTTTGATTTTTGCCTGCCTCGCTCTCCGATATCGGCCTGATTGTAATTTGTTCTGCATCTGAAACGCGAAGCGTCAATTCATAATCATGTATTCTGATTTCTAAGGGGTCGCCCATCGGCGCAAGCCGTATCATTTTTACTTCAGCACCGGGAATTATTCCCATGTCGAGAAAATGCTGACGAAGGCTTCCGGTTCCGCCCACGCTCGTTATAACTGCGCTCTCATTGATTTTTAATTCCTTGAGAGTCATTTCACCGCTCATAAAAATTTTTTCTCCTTGAATGTTGTTTGAAGTACCAAAAATATTTTTTAATGTTATCACAAAAATAAAAACCTCAAAAAATAAAACACTTGTGATATAATATTCACGAGTTCTCCCAAAATGAGGGAGAATTATTTTTTTGGGGACTACAATGGGGACTACAAGAACTTCAAAAATTTTTACTTACCGCAAATTTTTACAGAGCAATTAAAAAAAACAGAAGCAAAAATTTTTCAGAGGCATCAGCAAAAATTTTTTTATTTTATTTTCGAGTGCCTTCGCAAATTTTTATCGCAGTCATTAATCAAGAGCTAAAAATTTTCACTGGGATATAATTATCAAAAAATAAGAGCAGGTGAAAAATTTTGTCCGGCGTAAAAATTTTTAGAGATAAAATAAAAATTTATTTAACAGTTTCGGTCTTGCTGATCTTTTTTTCGGGAAGCTCCCAAGCTGTAGAGAGATTGACAATGACACCGAACGGGGCTGTTTTATACGGAGCGCGGACTTATTCGGGGGTTGTCATGGCGGCGTATCAAAGGGCCTACGCCATGAATTTTGAGATATGGAAGCCGCAGGATCTTCCGGCAGGCTGGTACGCGACATTTGACGGTTTCCCTGTCGCGCAGATTGCGGAGAACCGCTGGGTATACGGTCAGCTTGGCCTCGACGGAGCGATAAGGCCCACGAATGTTTTAGTAGGCTCTGTGGTGCCGTCGAATGTTCCCGGCCTCGTCAGGATCGCTTCGGTCTGGAGCTACGGAAGATATTTAGACAGCAAAGAATTTTTAGTGATTAAAGATTACAGGTGCAACAGAATGGGCTGGCTTGACTTGGATAAATATCACGCGAGCACATTAATAGCGTGGAACACAGATAGAGTCGGCGTGTGGCTGTGGCTCGGCAGCCGCTGGAAAAGATTCACGCCTAATCCGGGCGAATATACTTGGCAGATGCTGAAACGCTTAACGCCATACATAACTGAAGAATTAAGAAAAGCTAACGCATGGTATCAAGGGGGCGAGCCTTTTGAAGTTGCAGACCTTGCGCGGCAGTGGGGGCTTATCTGGAGCGGAAAAGTTATTCTCGAAAGCCTCAAGACATATCATCATGAAGGCGGCGGCAATGTAACCTCGATGAAAGACAGCACGAGCTCGGAGGAAAATTCCACGACACCTCAAGAGACGCAGACTAATACTAATTCAAACACACAGTGGGACGTTGATTAAGGAGAAAAAATAATGCCGAGAAAAAAAAATAAAACTGCAGATGAAATTAAAGCGGACGAGAAACGAATTTTTCAGCTTATCGACTTAGGTTGGGAGTCGTCGAGCCCGGAGAGAACTCTCGCTATAGCAGACCAGATACTTGAAATAAATCCCAACCGCGTGGAGGGGTTACTCTTTAAGGCCGACCATACTGACGATACACAAGTATCTGTCAACTGTCTTAAAAAGGCTCTGTCGGCTTTGAAAAATCCCGATAATTATCTTGAAGGCGATAAAAATGTGTTCTTTCTAACGATCAATCAGAGGCTGGCACTTACTTACTTAAAACTTGAAATTTTTGATGAGGCCTTTGAATATTGCAAGACTGCCATAAAATTTTATGAAAAGTATTTCGACGCTGAAGATGCAGATACCGATGCCTTCAACAGCAATATACTTATGAAAAATGTTTATTACAAGATGTTAATAGAGCGTAAGGCATGGCAGCAGATTTTACAGGACTCAATGCGCGACCCTGATATAACACTTGGGCGTGCTTATGCGCGTCTGCTCGCGGCGTGGTTCATTACGCCCGAAAATCCCGGAGGCAATAGAAGCGTCTGTGCTAATTTATTTTGGGACGCTCTTGCGATTGCGCCGAATGTCCCTTTCTATATTACGAATTATTTTGAAGAGCCGGACGACAACGCACCGCCGGAAGCTATGGACGAGTATCGCTTTGCCCTAATGTATTATGATATTGTTTCAATAGCGGACGATTTTTCCGAGTGGTTCGTAAGAGGCATTCTTCTTTTCGGACTTTTCTCCGGGCGTTTTGAAGAGCGTGAACGAGACTACGTCATTGATGCCCTTGATGATTTCGGAGGCTATGGTGATTACGAAAAGATGAAAAAAATTATAGTCGGAACTGAAGACAGCGAAGTTATTGAGGCCCTCGCTGCGAATAAATGCCTTGCTGACTAGGTAACGAAAAATATTTTTAAGGAGAAAAATTTGACTTTGAAATTAAAATTAAAAGATTCTCACAGGCTCCAGCCTGACGCACTGAGAAAAATAAAGCCTGTTTCGAGCTGGAAAATAAAAAGCACTGACGAAATTATACTAAAGACTACGAAAACGCCTGAGCCTCTAATCGGCCAGCAGAGAGCAGTTGAAGCTATGGACTTCGGACTTGCCGTGAACGGGCGCGGCTATAATATTTTTGTAACGGGACAGCCGGACAGCGGCCGAACTACTTACACGCTTGAAAAATTGCAGGCTCTGGCAAAAACTTTCCCCGCCCCTGACGATTGGGTCTATTTATATAATTTTGACAAGCCCGAAGAACCTATGGCGGTTTCATTAAAAGCCGGGCAGGGCAAAAAATTTTCTGACGAGCTCGAAGCCTTGTTAAAGGACTTAAAGAACACGATCAGCAAGGCTTTTGAGCAGGCTCAATACGAGGACGCTAAGGCGCAGCACGTGAAAGAATTTCAGGAAAAAGCCGGAGAGATTATGGACAATCTGAAAGCGTTGGCAGCAAAGGATAAATTTTCCCTCAAGCGAACGCCGCAGGGATTTATAAACGTTCCGCTGATAAAAGACAAGGACGAGGACGGAAAATCGATCATTCGTGAAATGAAGCCGGAAGAATTTGATGAGCTTGACCCGAAAAAACAAAAACGCTTCATGGACAAGAGCGAAAAAATTTCACAGCGGACTCTGCTTGCAATGAGAGAGATACGCGACATGGAAAAAGAACTCCGCGAAAAATTAAATAAACTTGAAGCCGAGATATGCCGCTCTGCTATAACGCCCTGCATGAATGAAATCCGCGAGGACTATAAAAAAAATGAGCCGCTGTTAAAATGGCTCGACAAAATGGCTGATGATGTCATTGAAAATTTCAACGTGTTCATAACGGCCTCAAGGGACGATAACGCAGAAATTGATTTCTCGCGCTACCAGGCAAATTTATTCGTCAGCAATGACCCCGAAAACGGCGCGCCGGTAATCTGGGAGACAAACCCGACCTATTACAATCTTTCGGGCCGCGTCGAATACGAAAGCCATCAGGGATATTTATACACCGACTTTCAAAAAATTCTTGCCGGAGCTTTTCACAAAGCTAACGGGGGATTTTTAGTGATCGACGCTGAAAAAGTCTTGATGAATTTCATGTCGTGGGAGTCCATAAAAAGAATCATGCGCACGGGAGAGGCCGCTATCGAAAATTTAGGCGAACAGTACGGAGCTCTGCCCGTCGCTTCTTTGAGGCCCTCGCCGATTAAAATGAATTTGAAGATCGTTATGACAGGCTCGCCGTATATTTATGAGCTGCTGCAGTATTACGACCCGGAGTTCAGCAAAATTTTTAAGATTAAAGCAAGTTTTGATATCGACATGCCGCGAACTTCAGAGAACGAAGAAAAAATGGCTCAATTTATTGCGGAGTTCATAAAGCGCGAAAATTTGAGGCCGTTCGATTCGTCGGCTCTCTCTGAAATTATTGAATGGTCAGGGCGCGAAGCAGAAGACCAAAATTTATTGTCAGTCGAGGTCGGAAAACTGCGCGAACTTTTGACGGAGTCAAACGCTTGGGCCGAAGTCTCAAGCTCAAATTCAAATAAAAAAAGCAAAAAGAAAACTCCCGTTACACGCGAAAATGTAATCAAAGCCATTGAGCATAAAAATTACAGGTCCGGGCTTTATCAGGAAAAACTTGCGCGGGCTTTCAAGGACGGAATTATTCACATCGACACGACCGGCGAGGCTGTCGGGCAGATTAACGGCCTCAGCGTAATTGACTTGAACGATTACAGATTCGGCCACCCGTCGAGAATCACGGCGAACGTTTTTATGGGTCAGGAAGGTGTCGTGAACATTGAGCGCGAAGTAAAAATGACAGGGCCCATTCACAATAAGGGGCTTATGATTCTGTCGAGCTATCTTGGCCGCAAATACGCTCAGGATATGCCGCTGAGTTTGAGTGCGCACATAACGTTTGAGCAAAATTATTCCGGCATTGAGGGCGACAGCGCGTCATCTACGGAATTATACTGCCTGCTCTCGGCTCTTTCGGGCCTGCCGTTAAATCAGGGCATCGCCGTAACAGGTTCGGTAGATCAGTTCGGAACTGTTCAGCCTATCGGCGGAGTGAATGAAAAAATCGAGGGTTTTTACGAATATTGCAAGATCTCCGGACTTACAGGCAGGCAGGGCGTAATGATTCCTGAGTCGAATAAAAGACACTTAATGCTAAATTCTGAGGTCATTCAAGCCGTGCGCGACGGAAAATTTTCTATCTGGTCAGTGAATGATATTGACGAGGGCATAGAAATTTTGACGGGCGTATCAGCAGGCAAGCCCGATAAAAACGGCTTATATAATAAAAATTCCGTGCATGGACTAGTCAGGGCAAAGCTGAAGCAAATGTTAAGCGACACTCTAAGGCTCGAAAAAAAATTCGGACGCGAACCGAGCAAAAAGAAAAACGTTAAGGCTCAAAAAAAATCTGAAGCTAAAACAGAGAATGAACAGCAATAAAATTTTTTTTATACTCGATGAACTTGAAAAAATTTATCACAATGAGAAACGCCCGCCTGAGTTAGGACACGAGGAACCTTTAGACGGGCTTGTTCTCACCGTCCTTTCACAGAACACGAACGATAAAAACAGAGACGCGGCTTTCACTAAATTAAAATCTCTTTATCCGAAGTGGAGCGACGCTGCCAGAGCTGACGTAAAAGAAATTGAAGCCGCTGTCAGAACTGCCGGGCTTGCCCACACGAAGGCCGCAAGGATTATGCAGATCTTAGAAATAATTTATAAGGACTTCGGCGAATATTCGTTAAAAAAATTAGCGAAAGAAAAATCAGAATTTATACGGGGATATTTGAGAGCTCTGCCGGGTGTCGGCGCGAAAACTGTTGCGTGCGTCATGCTGTTCGATATGAAGAGGCCGGCTTTCCCCGTTGACACTCACGTAACAAGAATTTCAAAGCGCGTGGGGGCTGCTCCGTTGAATGACTCGCCCGAAAAAATTTCGCAGCTTTATGAAAGCGTCGTGCCCGTTGAAAGATGTCTAGGCGGACACGTGAACATAATCGCTCACGGCCGGGCAGTATGCCACGCAATAAAACCCGGCTGCAAAAACTGCGTACTCTCTGAGCAATGCGATTTTCTTAACTCCTAACTCTCCTGCCCCTTAACTATTTTTAATATCACGTCTCTTAATTCCGGGTCGTCCATAGCTAATTGAACGTTCGCGGCGAGCCAGCCCTTTTGTGTTCCGCAGTCGAATCTTCTGCCATTGTAGACGACTCCCCACACCGGCTCTTGAGTGCATAGAGTTTTTATAGCATCGGTTAATTGAATTTCTCCGCCTGCCCCGGCCTTTTGTTCCTTGAGAACTTCAAAGATCGACGGCGAAAGAACATAGCGTCCCATTATTGCGAGGTTGCTCGGAGCGTCTTCGGGCTTCGGCTTTTCTGTCATGTCGATAATTTTATGAAGTCCCGGTTCAATTTCAAACTGTGATTTTACAATTCCGTAGCGTGAAACATTTTCCGGCGCGACTTCTTCAAGAGCTATGACGCTTCCGCCCATCTTCTCGTGAATTTTAATTAACTGTGAAAGAACGGGCGCGTCATCATTAATGAAAACGTCATCGGGAAGAGCTACGGCGAAGTATTCATTTTTACAGACCTGCTCGGCGCATAAAACAGCGTGCCCAAGTCCGAGCGGTTCTCTCTGGCGAATGAATAAAATTTCAGCCATGTTTGAAATTTTTATCATCTCTTCGTAGAGTTCCATTTTGCCGCGTGATTTTAATAACTCTTCGAGCTCGAAGGATCTGTCAAAATAATTTTCGAGCGAACGTTTTGCCCGTCCCGTTATCATTATTATTTCTCCGCAGCCGGACGCTATAGCCTCCTCAACGCCGTAAGAAATAATCGGACGGTTTACTAGCGGCAGCATTTCTTTGGCAAGCTCTTTAGTAACGGGTAAAAATCTTGTTCCAAGTCCTGCGACAGGGAATACGCATTTTGAAATTTTCATTTTGATTTTTAATTTCCTTTTTAATTTTTAATTTAATTATAAAATAAAACTCCCTTTCAGGCTCTAAACCTAAAAGGGAAGTTTCTATGAATGAAAAATAAATTTAGAAATTTATTTTTTAGCCTATCTCAGCGATTAATTTCTCTACGGCCTCGTGAGCGTCCGCAGGAAGTTTATCGATTCCGCCGCGCTCGGTGTCTCTGGACTTGATGAAATTCAATCTGTCCTGGAAACGCTTTTTTAACTGAGTCCTATACTCTTCGTTCTTGAGGTCCGCGTCAAATCCCGGAATTTTCATTGTCTTAATTCCCGTGAGGTTCCCGAACGGCTCCCACTTCGCTTTGCCCTCGACGATCGACTCTAAAATCATGAGCGTGTTTTCTTTGCCGACCGGCTTGCCCATGAAGTTGCCCGTGTTGAGAATGTAGCAGTCGACTCCGTCAGCGATAAGCTGCTTAAATCTCTCGTAGTCCATTCCTAACGGGTAAGTTCTGAACGGGTTGGCGTAAGGCTCGCAGATAAGTGCGTCAGGGTCAACGCCCGGTGCCAAGTTCTCCGCGCTCGTTCTCTTTGTTGCAAGCGTCGCTCCTAATACTGAACCTAATGAAGCTCCTTCGAGTTTTAACACCGGCGGGATTGTCGGGTCTCTCATAAGCCAGAAGATAGCGTTTAACGGCTCGTCAATTCTGTCAACTCTGTTGGGCGACCACATACGGGATTTAATTGCGCGTCCGTTTCCGTTTCTTACGTCTTCAGTAACTGCGATGAGTTTTCCGTCCTTGTCTTTTACGCAGCCGCAGTTCTGCATCGTGAGCAGGAATTTATTATCCGGGCAGCCGATGGGGTAATCTGCAACCTTATCGAAATATGTAGGTTCAAGAGCGATCGCGTACTTGTCTTTTACATTTACGACGAATGCGTCATCATGAAGGACCATGACATCATATTTGCCGTCGTGTTTTGCGTGAGTGATTGTCGATTTTCCTGAACCTGAAAGACCGAACGCAGCCATGACATATTTTTTATTGCTCCCGTCTTTGAGCGTGTAACGCTTTAATCCGCCGTGACATGAAGCGTAGCCGTTGCGTGCCGCAATGCCCCATGCAAGCGTCAATGTTCCCTTCTTTAATTCTCCGAAGTAACGAAGGCCGAGAACGATCGCGCAGTTCTCTTCGGGCGAGAAGAACGCAAGGCCGAGCGGGAAGTCAGGGTGCGACCAGTCTGGGTCAGCTACAAAGAAAATATCGCCGTCGTGATCAGAAATTCTGCGCGACTTTTCATAGCGCGGTTTATAAGCCTCGTTAGCATACTGGAAATTAATCATCCAGTTATATAAATTATTTTCGTAGCCTTCCGGAAGGATTATATGCGCTGCCGTCATGAAGTCTTCGTCAAGTCCGACGTAAGCGTCAGCCTGATAAAGTTTTTTGTAACGCATTTTATAAACGGCCTCGCGGATAATTTTGCAGTACTTCGCAACATCTACATCGGGCCAGCCCACTATGCGGCGAGCTGCTGCCGTTCTTCCGAAGATTGCGCCGTCGTTGAAGAGTAAAACGTTCGCGTCCATAGGAAGTTCCTGCTCTGTCGGTTTATAAACGGGCATTCCCGTGAGTTCGATTGTGCCGGGAGAATTTTTGGCGAGGGTGTAAGCCTCTTTAAGGTCTAAAACATGGTGAACGTTATTTCCGTAAAAAAGTGTCTCAATAGTTGTGCGCGGCTGTGCGTGATAAACTTTCTTAAAGTTTTCAGGATCGTAATAGCCGATTGTTGACATAGTAAAAAAATTGCCCCTTTCTAAAAAAATTCAGATTTCTGCGTAATTATAGCACCGGCCCAAAAAAAATTAGGAGCGGAAAAAATTACCTCCTGCCTCCTAACTCCTCACTCCTCACTATAAAAACGTTCCGCGCATTTCTACGACATCGGCAACTCGTTGAATGGCCGCCATCGTCGCCGCACGACGCATTTTAATGTGCTTGGCCTCAGCGTAATCCCAGACGTTGCGGAAATTTCCTTTCATTATCTGGACAAGCTTCGTGTTGTATTCGTCTTCGGTCCAGAAAGTTCCCTGCAAGTTCTGCGCCCACTCGAAGTATGAGCCGATAACTCCGCCTGAGTTCGCTAAAAAGTCCGGCACGATTAGAACGCCTTTGTCAGCAAGAATTTCATCGCCTTCAGGCGTAACAGGCCCGTTAGCTCCCTCGACAATGTAACGCGCTTTAATCTGCCCGGCCGTATTTTTGTTAATAACGCCGTCCCTAGCGCAAGGGAACAAAAATTCTGCGTCCGCGAATAAAATATTGTCAATCTTTTCGCAGTTGCCGACCTCTTCAAAGCCCGTCAGTAATTTTTTCGGGTTCGCGTGAATAACTTCAAACGCCTTGCGAATGTCAATGCCTCCTGCCGAATAATACGAGCCCGTTATATCGCTGATAGCTACGACTTTAACGCCGGCATCGTTGAGAACTTTTGCCGTGTAGCTCCCGACGTTGCCAAAGCCCTGCACCGCTGCCGTAACGTTATCGGGGTTTTTGCCGAGTTCCTTCATTAACTCAAGTCCGCACGTAGCCACGCCGCGCCCCGTTGCCTCGTTGCGTCCGAGACTTCCCCAATATTTAACGGGCTTGCCGGTCAATAACGCAGGCTCAAGTTCGCCGCGCATCTTGCTGATTGTGTCCATGATCCAGACCATTTCCTGACCGCTTGTGTTCATATCCGGCGCAGGAATGTCGCTCCAGCGTCCGACTATCGGGGAAATTCGCGCTCCGTAAGTCCTCGATAATTTTTCTTTCTCTTTTTTCGACATGTTGAGAGGGTCGCAGGCAATTCCGCCCTTGCCTCCGCCGTAAGGAATGCCGGCAAGAGAACATTTCCACGTCATTAACATTGCTAATGCTTCGCACTCGTCCATGTCAACTTCTGTGTCGTAGCGTATACCGCCCTTTGAAGGGCCAAGAGCTGTCGAATGTTGAACGCGGAAGCCCTCAAAGACATTCACGCTGCCGTCGTCCATTTCGACAGGGATTGAGACCTGAACTCTGCGCTCGGAATGACTCAAGATTGAGATTAATTTCTCGCTGAGTCCCATTTCGTCAGCCGCGCCGTAAAATTCCTGCAAAGCTGTATCGAGTAACACGTTTGAAGATTTCCGTCTTGCCTGTATCATCTTAAATACGCCTCCTTAAAAATTTAAGAATAAATATAAAAAATAAGGAGCAAGTTTTTTTAACTCACTCCTCATTTTCATTCCTCACTGCATTTATAAAAGTCATTGCCTTTTGAATGTCTTTATCAAGCCATAAATTTACAGCCTGCTCAACTCTGTCTTCAATGTCCGGCAAATTTTTTCGTTCTTCGCCGCTCAAATGGCCGAGAACGTAATTAATCATGCTGCCGGGTGCGTGGCCTATCCCTATTCGCAGTCGCGGGACTTCAATGCTTCCTAACGCTCCTAATATCGAAGTCAGTCCGTTATGTCCTCCGGCTGAACCCCGTGCGCGAAGTCTTAGCTTTCCGAACGGCAGAGCCATATCATCATAAATTATTAAAATATTTTCTAATTCAATCTTATAAAAATTTACGGCCTCGCTCACCGCAACTCCGCTTGAGTTCATGAAGGTTAAGGGCTTGATGAAAATCACATCGCCCGACTTCCAAAACTCGGAGTGAAATTTATTTTGAGACGCGCCGCAATTCTTATTGAGGACAATATGATCAACGCACAGCCAGCCCATATTATGACGGGTGAAGGCGTATTCAGTTCCGGGATTTCCGAGACCGGCTATGAGTTTCATAATTTTTTATCTCCGTTATTTTTAATTTTTAGGAGCGAGGAGGTTTTTTTATTTTTTTACTTCCTAACTCCTAATCCCTAATCCCTAACTCTATTACTTGCTTTCCTCTTCGTCCTCTTTGGCCGCCTTGCCCTTCGCTACGACTTCGACATCAGCCGCCGCAGGAGCTTCCTCTTCGGGTGCAGCGTCCTCAACGCCTCTCGACATAACGACGATTGCAACAACCTCTTCAGGGTCGGCAAGAGCCGAAACATTTTCGGGAAGTTTGAGGTCTTTAACGTGAATGGCATCGCCAATGTTAAGCCCTGACACGTCAACCGTAATGACATCGGGAATACTCATCGGAAGGGTCTCGACTTCAAGCTCGTGAGTAATCTCAAGAACTCCGCCGTCCTTAACGCCATGAGACTCTTCGCGGCCGACAACCTCAACAGGAATGTTGACGTTAATCTTGCGTCCTCTGACAAGGTGCAGGAAGTCAACGTGGAGCGGCATATCTGTCAACGGGTGCCTCTGTGCCTCGCGGATAATGCAAAGCTCCTCGCGTCCGTCGGGAAGTTTTACGTTAAGCCTTGTTGACTCCCAGCGACCCGCTAAAATTCTTTCAACCTCGCGCATGTTCACTTTGCCCTTGATGTTCTCTTTAATCTCAGGCCCGTAAATAATGCAGGGCACGTAGCCTGCTTTCCTGATACGCCCGTTCTCGCCTTTGCCGGTCTTCTCACGGGACTCCATCACTAACGTTACTATGTCCGCCATGATAAAAAAATTTCTCCTTTTGAAAATAAATTTTTATGACGGTCTAATTATATCAATACATTGTTATAATTTTGAAAAAAATTTAAGGAGCGAAAAATTTTTTATGTCAGAAAAATATAACGTAACGGGCATGTCGTGCGCCGCGTGCAGTGCCAGAGTTGAGCGCGTTGTCAAAAAAGTTCCGGGCGTTTCGTCCTGTGCCGTGAGTTTATTAACTAATTCAATGACGGTCGAAGGAGAAGCGGACAGCTCCGCAATAATCGCCGCCGTCGAGAAAGCAGGCTATGGAGCCAGCATAGTTAGGAGTGAGCCTGCCGGCCGGACAGGCAGGGAGTTAGGGGCAAAAGAAGACGCATTAGAAGACAAAGAAACTCCGCGCCTAAAGAAGAGATTAATTGCCTCGCTGGTATTTTTAATTGCCCTAATGTATTTTTCGATGGGGCATATGATAAATCTGCCGCTGCCTGAATTTTTTGTTGATAATCATGTCGCGCTTGGCCTTGTTCAATTATTATTGGCCGGAATAATTATGGTCATCAATCAAAAATTTTTTATTTCAGGCTTTAGCTCTCTTGCCCGCCTTGCGCCGAACATGGACACGCTCGTAGCGGTCGGGGCTTCGGCCTCATTCTTATGGAGCGTCTTCGTGCTGTTCATGATGACGAAGGAACACGCAGGAAAATTTGCTATGCACGATTTATATTTTGAGAGTGCCGGAATGATTTTGACGTTAATAACCGTCGGCAAGATGTTAGAAGCCCGCTCTAAAGGCAAGACGACGGACGCAATAAAAAGTTTAATGAAGCTTGCTCCGAAGACCGCGAACATAATTAAAAAAAATAAAGAAATTTCCGTGCCCATTGAGCAGGTTAAAAAAGGCGATGTCTTTGTGATACGTCCGGGCGAGAATATTCCAGTTGACGGCGTTGTCATTGAGGGCACGAGCGCGGTTAATGAAGCAGCCCTTACGGGCGAGAGCATTCCCGTTGACAAAGCAAAGGGCGATTTTGTTTCAGCAGCTACGCTCAATCAATCGGGCTTTCTCAAATGCGAGGCAACCCGCGTCGTACAAGATACAACCCTTTCACAGATTATTAAAATGGTGAGCGATGCCGCCGCTACAAAAGCACCTGTAGCTAAGACCGCCGATAAGGTCTGCGGAATTTTCGTCCCGTCTGTAATTTTAATCGCTGTCGTTGTCGTGTGCGGATGGCTCTTGGCCGGAAAAAGTTTCGGCGACGCTCTATCATATGGAATTGCAGTACTCGTTATAAGCTGTCCATGTGCGCTCGGCCTTGCTACCCCTGCGGCTATCATGGTGGGGAGCGGTGTCGGTGCTAAGAACGGAATTTTATTCAAGACTGCCGCGTCCCTCGAACAGGCCGGGAAGATTCAAGTCGCTGCCCTCGACAAAACAGGAACAATTACGAGCGGCGAGCCCGAAGTTACCGACATAATCACTAACAACATTCACGAAGAAGAATTAATCGGGCTTGCATGTTCTCTTGAGGCCAAGAGCGAACATCCGTTGGCAAAGGCAATCGTTAAATACGCAAAGGAAAAAAATATCACGCCCAGCGAAATAATAAATTTTGAAGCCATACCCGGAAACGGCCTGAAGGCAATTTTATCTGACGACGAAGAAGAATTAATCGGCGGAAGCGTGAAATTCATCAGCGAGAAATTCAAAGTTGACGAAAAATTTACCGCTAAGACCGCGAAACTTTCTGAAGAGGGCAAGACCCCGTTATTATTCGCACGCGGCGAAAAAGTTTTAGGAGCTGTAGCCGTCGCGGACGTTATCAAGCCCGACAGCAGAGAAGCCATTAAAGAACTTCAAAGCATGGGCATTAAAGTTGTAATGCTCACGGGCGATAACGAAAAGACCGCGAAAACTATAGCGGCGCAGGCCGGAGCTGATGAGGTCATAGCTGGAGTGCTGCCCGGCGGAAAAGAAAACGCGATTAAAGAAATTCAGGAGAAAAATAATTTGCGCGTTGCTATGGTCGGAGACGGAATTAATGACGCTCCCGCGCTGACACGCGCCGACATCGGCATAGCTATCGGAGCAGGGACTGACATTGCGATTGATGCGGCTGACGTTGTATTAATGAAAAGCACTTTGAAGGACGTGCCTGCTGCTGTGAAATTGAGCCGTGCTGTCCTACGTAATATTCATGAAAATTTATTCTGGGCTTTTATTTATAATGTTATCGGCATACCTTTGGCGGCCGGTCTATGGGGCTGGAAACTCGATCCGATGTTCGGAGCGGCGGCGATGAGCCTCTCAAGTTTTTGTGTCGTTACGAACGCATTGCGCTTAAATCTCTTAAAATTAAAAAAATAAATTAGTATAATAATGTTCAAGATTAAACAGGAGTGAATAACATTATCATGAAAATTCCATATAAAAAATTTTTGCTCTGTGTGCTGCTTATAGCGGCGGCGGTTTTGCCTTCAGCGGCTTCGGCTTCCGTCTCGATGACTTTGCCGCAGTACATCAAAGAAATTTTATTGAACAATCATTCTTTGCAGGCAGGCGTTAAAAACGTCGAGGCTAGCTATTATTCCGTGCTTGCTTCTGTGGGCTATCAAAGACCTTCGACGAGTGCCACGCTCAACGGTTCATACGCTACAAGGCAGCAGGGCGTTTCTAACGTTTTTGCAGGAAGTCTCGGAGTGAGGCTCACCCAGCGCATAGACATTTCCGGAAGCTATAAACTTGACGCTCAGCAAAATATTTTGGGCTACGAAGTTTCACGCGCAAATTTTGACACCTCCGTGAACACGATGATAGCCGCCGCCGAAGAGACTTGGTGGTCGGCAGTGCTTGCAAGGGAGAACATGAAATTACAGCGCGACATTCTTTTACAGCGTTCGGAAAATCATAGAGTAACAATGGAAAAATATAATCAGGAGCTTGTTCCGAGACTTGACATAGTGCGAAGCGATGCGCAGGTTGTCGAAGCGGGAAGCCTCGTGAAAAACGCCGAGACAACTTACTCAAATTTATTGGCAGAGCTTTCATACATGGCCGGAGGGCTTGACGTTGAACCCGTCGATGAAGAGCTACAGGTCCCGGCCTTCGATGTAGCTTTGAATTTCGATGAGGCTCTCGCGTATCGTCCCGATGTCAGAGCGGCAAGGCTTAATCTTGAACGCGCAAGGCTCGTGAAAAATTTAACGGCTAAGGGGCTTTCACCGACACTTGATTTTGCTTTCCAGTTCACAGGCTGGTCAGACCCGGAATATTTTGCAACCCCGAATAAACATCAGGCCGGAGCATCATTAACTCTCAACCTTCCGATTTCTGACGGCAACACGACAAAATATAAAGTCCTCAACACTGACAGGCTTATTCAGGCCGCAGAAGCAAATCTCCGTGCGCTTGAGGAGTCAACGCGCCGCGACATTGCCGTAGCCATGAACAACTGGAAGAACGCCGCAGCCGCCGAGCAGGATAAAAAAATTCAGGTTGAACGCTCCGAAGAGGAATTAAAAATTACTGAATTAATGTACTCCGAAGGAATGGGAGCGCAGATTGATTTAATCAACGCCCAGACGGCTTATCAGGCAGTCAAAACTGAATACCTTGACGCTGTGAAAGATATGTACGTCGCCCTTGTCGCTTTGAGAAAGGCCATCGGAGATTATTCGCCCGATGAGAACGGCAACTGGCGCGAAGCTGTCCAGCGTTACGGAAAAGGCACAGAAGTTTTAGGCGAAACCGGCCTCAAAACTTTGAGAACGGAAATGAAGAAGTTAAAGGCCAAGAACGCTCAAAAAGAAGTCGAAAAAGAAAAAGATTAAAAGAACATGAAAAATATAATTGCACGGCGAAGATTTTTTTTATTAGCCGTTACATTTTTATTAGTCATTGCGTGCGTTGCGGAGGCCAAGACCTCTAAGACTCAAAACATCGCTAATTTATTTTGCCGCGTCAATCCGTCGCTCAAGGCAAATAAAGCAAAAGATTACGCTGTGGTTGTCATTCATGCCGCAGAAAAATATAAGCAGGATCCCTACGCGATCGCGGCCTTAATTGTTCACGAGTCGACGGTAAACCCTAAGGCAATTTCAAAGGGCGGCGACTACGGCTTGATGCAGATACGCTGGAAAGTTCACGAGAAGGCAATAAAAAAAGCGTTCCCAAAAGTCAAAAAGGCTAAAGATATTCTTGACGTGAGGACTAATGTTTTGTACGGGACTGAAATTTTCTCGCAGTGCATGAAAAAAGCTAATAACGATTTACGCGGCGGAATACTTCGCTACAGCGCAGGCAACGAAAAATTAGTCAAAAAAGTTTTTGCGACGATGAATGAATTAAAAAACGGCACGGCCCAAAAAGCCAAAAAGAAAAAATGAAAAATTAA
This sequence comes from Synergistaceae bacterium, assembly GCA_017443985.1. GTDB lineage: Bacteria > Synergistota > Synergistia > Synergistales > Aminobacteriaceae > JAFUXM01. The sequence continues at coordinate 63,092 of JAFSXR010000037.1, read as the reverse complement.
AGGAGAGATTATAAGAGCATGAAAAAAATTTTTTTAAGTTTTATTTTTCTGGGACTGCTCTGCGGAGTTTCTTCTGCTGACGTTGTGTATACTGCTACGGCAGGAGCCAGCGCAGGCATCGGCTTAATAAAAATTTCAAGTTCTTCAGACATTACGACAAGCGGACTTCAATACAGCAACGCAGGAGCAGGTTCAATTGTTGCGCCTTACTGGGAAAATAACACTTCAAATGGTAATGGAACATCAAAATTAATTTTAATTACGCCCGTTGACAGTACGGACACTACGATTTCGGGCGATCAGGCTTATATATTCAGCCCGTCAAATCTCAACACGCCGGAAAACTCCGCGCCGATAATTTTAACGGGAACTTACGGAACCCCGATTATATCCGGGACAAGTCCGGGTGCTTATTTGTATTTGGCTTCTAACTCGGCCATACGCGAATACGCGACGGCAAATTTTACGCTTAGAAACATTTACACGGTCGCAAGCTCGGACAGTCTTCCTAATCCTGAAGTAAAAGGGCTCATGGTCGACAGCCGCGTTCATGCCCTAATTCAAAGGCCGACAGGCTCCGGCGATGTCATCATGCATTTTGACGGACAGCTTAAAGCCTCAAGCTCAACGGCAACAAATACGACGACGGGCTCGCAGGCAATGTGCTCGGTAAGTTCAGGGACGGCCGTTGCGCATAATAAAGGCGTTCAAATTCTTTCGGGCTCGACTTCAAGCGATGCCGTAGTAACTTCGGATCCAGTCATAGCGATATGCCGCGATACCAGCAGCGGATTTTATTATATTGAAAAGGGAAGCAGTAATTTCTCGCTGAAACACTACAAAGATAAAGACAACACTACGACAATTTTCAACGATGTCTCTGTTGATACAAATAGAGTCCAGCTTATGCAGGCCGATAATAATCTTTTAGCTGTCGTAATTGCCGGCGAAATAAGATTTTATAACATGGCAAATAATAGCGATGCTCACGTGAAAACTTTTTCTTTAAGCAGTCTTGGCGGCTCTGCTGTCAGCATTGCGGCGGCAACAACAAGCGGCAACAACGGAAGCTCCGGCGGAAGCGGCTGCCAGTTAGGACTTAGGAGTGAGGAGTTAGGAGGTTTAATGCTCTTGGCTCTGGCATTATTTGCGGTGAATAAAAAGAAGGTAATAAAACTATGAATAAAATCATAACGATTGGGCGCGAATTTGGATCGGGGGGCCGTGAGTTCGGAAGAAAGCTCGCGGAACTTTTGGGCCTGCCGTATTATGACCGCGAAATAATTTCAGAAATTGCTAAGAGAACTTCTCTGTCTGAAAAATATATTCAGAACATCGCCGAGCATAAACCCGTCATTCCTTTTCCCATTCATACGGGGCGTACGTTTTGGGCGGTCGTTCCCGATTACGGTCAGTCAGTCCAGTCGGAACAGCATAATATAATCCGCGAGGCTGCCTCAAAATCCGATTGCGTCATCGTAGGGCGCGGAGCCGATTATATTTTGCGCGAGTTAAATCCGTTCAGAATTTTTGTTTATTCGAGCATTGAAAGCAAAATGAAACGCTGCCGCGAAAATCAGAGTAACGACTACGAACAGGGCAGCGGCGCAATGAATGACAAAGAACTCGCAAAAAAAATCGAGCAGATTAATAAATCACGCGCCGATTATTATGAATTTTATACCGGCCAGAAATGGGGAGACAAAGCTAATTACGACTTGTGCATCAATACAAGTTTCATTGAACCGGGAAAAATTGCTGAGGCTGTGAAATTTTTAATAATTTAATTATAAAAAATTCCTAACTCCTAATTTCTAAAATAAAAATTAAATTGGAGATGAGATTATGCGCAATTATCTTGATGTTCTCGCAAAAATCGAAGAGACAAGAGCAAAAGCATGGCTAGTCGGCGACACGGTCCGTATGCTTCAAATGGGAGTGCAGCCGGAAGTTATTACGCTGGCGATTGATTCTGATGATATGTACAGCGTAGCTCTTGCACTCGGAACCGGCTCCGTAGATGCCAGAGGGCCTTATCCTGCGCTGCGGGGCGAAATTCTCGGCGTTAATTTCAGAGCCTTCGGACTGAGAGGCGCGACCATTGAGGACGATCTAGCCTGCCGAGATATAAGCATTGAGGCCATTGCTATTAGATCTGACGGCGGAATAGTTGACCCGTTCGGCGGACGCTTCGACATTCGCAACAAAGTTATAAGGCTCACGGGCGACAACGTAGATTTAATCAGAGAGGACCCGTTAAGAATTTTAAGAATGCTGCGTTTCTCAGCTGAACTTGAGATGGACATCTTCTGGAAAACTGAAAGCGATGTCAGGGCATTTCTTGAGAGTCACGCCGACAGAATGAGCGAAATTCCTCAGGAACGCTGGGGGCGCGAAATCATGAAGGGTCTTGTCCGCCGTCCGTGCAGATTTATCAGAATGTGCGACAATTTCCATTTAATTCCGTTCTTTTTGAAAGAGCTTGAAGAATTAAAGCGCGAGAAAGATTTATACGAACACGTGCTGAAAGTTCTTGACATGATCGAAAAAGAACTCGACACAAATAAAATCATGCAGAGCGATGCTTTTGTTCTTGCAGGTCTGTTTAACAACATCGGCACGAAAACTTTAGACGGCCACGACAGAACTAAATACACCGACAGGACCGTCAATGAGTATCTCACGCGCTGGAATATTCCGTCAGAGACGATTGAGGAAGTTCTCGCGATCCTGAATAACTACAGAAATTTTTATGTGCCTACAGATGAGCTTAAATTCTGCCGCGATGTTCTTGAGTACTCCGAAGAGGCCGTGCTGGTAGCGTTAGAGTTTGCAAAGTGCGTGGCCGAAGCGCAGGGTAAACTCGAAGAATACGGCGACGTTCTCGAAAATAATACTTGGAACTTGAAACAAGTTCTGCGCAGATTTACGAGCGTCAGACTTCAGACTGAGGGTGCGCCGCGTTACATGACGGGCCGCGAAGTTATGAGCCTGTTGAACATGAAGCCCGGCAAACGTGTCGGCGAACTTCTTGAGGGCCTCGACATGGCAGTAGGAACAGGCAAAGTCAGCAGCCGCGCAGGTGCTATAGAGTGGCTGAAAGCACAGTAGCGGCAATTTCAACGGCGTTGGGCGAAGGAGGCATTGCCATAATAAGAGTCTCCGGGCCCCGCGCCGTTCAGATCTCCACAAAAATTCTCACGCGGAAAAATTTTGACATTCCAGGAAAATTATATTTAACGAGCTTAATTGACGGGCACGAAAATATTTTAGATAGAGTCCTCGCAGTTTTTTTCAAAGCTCCCAACAGCTACACGGGCGAAGATATTTTAGAAATTCATACGCACGGCGGAATTTTTATAGCGCGTCTGTGCCTCGAACTTTTATTAAATAACGGGGCAGTTTTAGCCCAGCCCGGCGAATTTACACGAAGAGCTTTTCTTAATGGCCGTATCGATTTATCGCAGGCCGAAGGGGTTTTAGGAATTATTAAGGCTCAAAGCGTTGAAGCCCTCAAAGCCTCAGCGCGGACTCTAAACGGCGGACTTTCAAAAATAATTCAGGACGTTCACGAAAAAATATTAAACATTCAGGCTAATATCGAGATTAATTTAGATTTCCCGGAGGGCGAAATTTTTGACGGAAATTTTGATTTAAGCCGCGAAATTTTTTGCGTGATCGAAGAACTTGAAAAACTTTTGTCGCGCTGCGAGGCCGGAATGATTTTTAACAGCGGCGTTAAGATCACAATCGCAGGCCGTCCCAACGTTGGGAAATCTTCGCTGCTCAATGCGATTTTAGAGAAAGACCGCGCAATCGTTACGGAAATTCCCGGAACTACACGCGATATAATCAGTGAGACAATATTAATTAATTCTCTTCCGGTGATTTTGTCCGACACGGCAGGAATCAGAGAGACTGAAAATATTATTGAGGCTGAGGGCGTTAAACTTGCAATAAAGGCCGCGAGTGAGGGCGACTTGTGTTTATTTGTTATTGACGGCTCGAAAAAAATCACGGATGGGGAAATTAATTTTATAAACTCTCTGGAAGATAAAATAATAATCGTGATTAATAAATCTGATTTAGAGGAGGCCGCAAATTTTAAGACAACGCGCAAAAAAATTTACGTCTCGGCAAAAAATAAAACGGGCATTGAGGAACTAAAGCAGGCGATTTATGACAGAGCAGTAAAAACTCCTGCGGCGGGCGGAGAATTAAACGCTTCAGCGGCACAGCTTCAGGATATACGCGAAAGTTTGAACGACATGCGCGAGGCTCACGGGCTTGCGGAAAAAAATTTTGAGCCCGACATCATAGCCGGCCTTCTGAATGACGCGAGAATAAAATTAATGCGCGTGCTCGGAATTGAGATCGGCGATGAACTTTTAGATTACATGTTCAATAGATTTTGCGTAGGTAAATGAAAAATATTGTGCTAAAATAAAAAAGTTCTTCCTGTAGAAAAAACTGCAGGAAGAACTTTTTGGGGACTACAATGGGGACTACAAAGACTTCAAAAATTTTCAGCTCTTATAAAATTTTACGACGCTGAAGAAAAAAATAAAGATGCAAAAAAAAATTCGCGTTCAAAATTTTTCACTTCGGAGATTTTCTTCGGCTCTTCGGAAAAATATCTGCCGACTCTTCTTTCCATAAAGTATAAAATCCAAAATCGTCAACTTCGTCTTGAGCGCCTAAGAAATCTAAAACATTTTTGCCGACAATGCGAAGATTTTTAATTTGATTTTTGCTCAGGCCCTCAAGGTCGAGCGACGCAATAATATTTTCATCGCTTCCTGCGTAAGTTACTTCCGTTCGTTTTTGTCCGGGCGCGATAACCCACAAGGGAGCGGCGGAAATTTTCGCGAGCCTCGTTTTTCCGTTGCCGTCTTTAACAAATTCAGCCGCTAAAATACAGGTCCTTTCACGCGGCAAAGTTCTTTGAAACGATACAAAATTCCCTAGCGACCACGCGACGGCCTTGAAATCTCCGCTGATATTTCTAATTTCAACGGGCTGCAATACGTGAGGGTGAGTGCCGATTAATAAATCTGCTCCGTTGTTAAAAGCTATGTCGGCGGCTTTTTTCTGATGGACGTTCGGCGCGAAGTGATACTCATTGCCCCAGTGAAAGCACGCTATGATTATGTCGGGGCTTAAATTTTTTGCGCGCTCAAGGCTCATCGTTAAATCCTTTTCAGAAATTATATTTAAGTGAACGTCGTTTGACTTCGGCCAGAGGTTGCTCCCGTAAGAATGATTTACGAACGCGGCTTTTATTCCGTCATTCTCTAAAATTACAGCGTCGTTTGACGGCACATCGTCGATGCCAAGACCGATCCATGTTAAGTCCGCAGAGTCTAGAGCTACGGTTGTGCGTCTCGCGCCTGCCGCGCCCCTGTCAAAAATATGATTGTTCGCGAGCGTCAGCAGATCCATGCCTAAATCTTTCAAAACGTCAGTCAATGAGTCGGGCGTGTTGAACATCGGGAAGCCGGCATATTTTAATTTTTTGCCCGTGCCTGAAAAAGTTGTCTCTAAATTCCCGACCAAGAAAGCATTTTCGATTAGCGGCTTAACTCTTCGGAACTGCGGCGAAAAATCATACGTGCCGATTAATTCTTTGTCTTTGCCTTTGTAACGCGCCGCGTCTAATTGCTGCTGGTGCGTCATGATGTCGCCGATGAAAAGGAAGCGCGCCCGTGTCTCTGCTCCTGATGCTGACGTGAATAAAAATATAAAGATACATGCTAAAAATTTTTTACACATAAAAATTTATTCCTCACATAAAATATTTTTCGTAAATATAATCGCTGAAATTTGCGTATTCCTTGACGCGCTCAAAGTTATCAAGAATTGCCGGGAGCCTCCGTTCGTATTCTTCGGGGGTGCATTGAGCTAAAACTTTTTCTATGTTTTCAACGTCGTCTAGTGAAATCTGAATAATGCCGTCAGGATTGAAGAATTTATCAATTTTTTTTGCACCTAAATAAATCGGGACCGTTTGAGCCGCAAAGCAGTTCGTAATTTTTTCAGTGAAGAAGAAAGAGCTTATGTCATTCTCGATAGCAATTTGAAATCTATAATCTTTCAAAGTAACGCCGCAATTTACATAAGGGCCGCCGTCAAAATTTCCGAACGTGTCCGCGAGCTTTTCTTTTTTGCACTTGAACGCTAATTTTTTTCGGAGCCTGTGAAGTTTTGCCGAATTTCTATCAGACGCGAGCATTGATATATTTTTATTTTTCCGCATGTAATTATTTTTGTCGGGCTCGCCGTACCAGTAGCCGGCACAGAACGGGACAAATTTTGCATTGCTGAACGTATCTAAAATTTCTTCATCGTAAGTGAAGAGGGCTTCAAATTCGTTCTCAATATATTTTTTATTGCGTATAAATTTTTTATAGCTCTCAGGAGTTATCGCACGGGACTCTATCAGCATGGCGAACTTTCTGTCAGGTTTCCCGACGGTGTTAAATGCCTCGAAGTGGCTGTAAAAATGCGTCGTAAGCCCGAAATTATATCTGTCCCAAAAAATATATCGAGGATCAGCAGGGCCGTAAACCGATTCGGCACATTCACGGTCGGCCCAAAAAAATACGCTCATCTTTTCGCCGAATTTATTAAAAATTTCAGGATAGCGCGAGTTCAGTGGCCTGTGCCTTATGTAATACGGCGTGTAATATAAATGCCGACGAAGAAATTGCTCAATCTTGCCGAGCATTCGGGTTTTGAACTTCAATTAAAAAACTCACTCCTCCGAGCTGAAAAAATTATTTAGAATTTATTACAAACTCGTTGCGCTCTTTGAGGGCTCTCTCTGCGGCTGTGAATGCCCGCGAAATTTCCGTGATGTCCTTCGTCTGCGCGGCGGTCTCTAAATTCTTCACTGCTTCTTCTAAATTTTTTTCAAGTTTTGACGAAGCCGGAGCAGGGTCTGAATATCTCAAGGCCTCCGAAAAATTTACGAGCTGTGAAAGTGAATCTTTAGGAAGCCCGGCCGCTTTCATGTCCTCAAAAATATAATTGACTCTGTTAGCCATTGATGAAAGATTTAAGCGTCCCTCTTCGCGTTCTTTTCTGTCCGCGCCTGATAATCTCAGCGAAGCCATGTTCATCATTATCATGGGCACAAGAAAAACGACAAGGCCGCCGACATGAATCAACATATATTTTGTAACGGAAAAGTTAGCGAAGGCATTGCCGATGGACATGACGATGACGAAGAGAAAATAAACTCCGCCTAAAATTACTTTAGAAAAGCCGGCCGGAATTTCTTTGCCTCCGTTCGACCGCATGGCAATCCCGGAGGCCATTAAAGTTTCAAGCACGAGAGCAAAAACTAAAAAGCCTGCCGAAATCCAAAAGGTTGTTCCGCGCTGCTCAGGCGTTGTCAAAAAATAAGCGAACACAGCCGTAGCAGCCGCAATTAAAAGCATGATTAAAAATAAATTAAAGACTTGGCGAATTTTATTGAAAAATTTTCCCATGAATTATCACCTCAGAAAAATTATAAAGACTTTGCGATTATATTAACACTTTAGGCTGTAAATTTTTAGTGTGGTAAAATAGGGACAACATTGAGGGGAGTTGTTCCCTCTAATTCGGGTTTAAAAGTTTAGAAACACCCGTGTACTAACCTACGAGACGATCCCACAGTTGTAGAACAGTGAGAAGGAAACTCGCGAGCCAGAAAAGGAAAGCGGCAAATTTCTTCATCGCCCTGAGGAAAGTTTGCCGCCGTTTTGCTTTGGAGCGTTTGCTCTTATTAGCCATAAACATCACTCCATTCTACACGGAGGACTTCCTCGTTTGATGAGCCGTGTGTCCCATGACGAGCCCCTCGTGAAAATCATTATATCAAAGGAAATTTTTTAGTGTGGTAAAATAGGGACAACATTGAGGGGAGTTGTTCCCTACTTTATTACGGTGTAACTACGAATTACACACGTTTACTGACCATTAATCCTGTCCCAAAGCTGAAATGCTAAGAGGGCAAAGTCAACAAGCCAGTGAAGAACAGCGGCAATCAACTTAATAAAACGTAGGAGGTTGTGCCGCTGTTTGCGTCTGGAGATTTTGTGCTTTTTGCTCAAGTTAATTCACCAGATTTCTACACGGCGGTCTCCCTCGTTTACATGAGCCGTGTGTCCCATGACGAGCCCCTCGTGAAAATCATTATATCAAAGGAAATTTTCTATACGAATCGAATCAAGAAACAGGAAGAAAAAACTCTTGCCTCCTAATTCCTAACTCCTACCTAACTTTGTTATAATGCCCTCTAAAAAACGCAGGAGGTATTATTTTTTATGCTGAACTCCAAAAAAATTTTATTCTTTGACGGCGGAATGGGCACAATGTTACAGGCTCGCGGTCTGAAACTTCGCGAGCTTCCCGAAATATTAAATTTAACTAATCCCGATTTAATTTTATCTATACATGATGAATATAAAAACGCCGGAGCTGACTTCATAACTTCTAACACTTTCGGCGCAAATAAATTCAAGCTAGCTAAATCCGGCCGCAGTGTTTCCGAAGTCGTAAGTGCAGGAGCAAAATTAGCGCGTCAGGCCGCCGGAAGTAATTATGCAGCTCTTGACATCGGCTCAACCGGGCGTGTAATGGCACCTTCGGGCGATGCGTCTTTTGAAGAAATTTATGAGGCCGTCGCGGAAATTGTCAACGCCGGAAAAAATTTCTGCGACGTAATTTTATTGGAGACTTTCACGGATTTATACGAGTTAAAAGCGGCCGTGCTCGCGGCAAAAGAAAATTCCAGCCTTCCTGTTTTTGCCACGATGAGTTTTGAACAGTCGGGCCGGACTTTTTTCGGGACTTCCATTGAAGCGATGACCGCGACTCTTGAGGGGCTTGGCCTCGACGCGCTGGGCGTTAATTGTTCGCTTGGTCCTCGTCAGTTGCTGCCGATCGTCGAAAAAATCTGCTCTCTCTCTCATATTCCCGTAATGGTTCAGCCTAACGCAGGACTCCCCGTAATGCGCGACGGCGTTTCAAAATATGACGTAACCCCTGATGAATTTGCGGAGATTGCAGTCAAATTTGCGGATATGGGCGTAAAAATTCTCGGAGGCTGCTGCGGAACAACTCCCGAACATATTTATAAAATGAAAAATGCCGTGCTAAATCATTCCGGCAACGCCGTTAAAAGAAATGTAATTGATGAGACTGTAATTTGTTCAGCGTCAAAAGTTACGAAGTTCGGAAAAAAATTTGTAGTTATCGGCGAGAGATTAAATCCGACGGGCAAAAAATTATTACAGAAAGCTTTGCGCGAGGGCAACATTGATTATTTATTGAAAGAAGCAGTTAAGCAGCAGGAGCAGGGCGCGGACGTTCTCGACTTAAATACGGGACTTCCCGACATAGACGAGCCCGAAGTTTTGAAAAAATCTTTGATTAATATTCAGGGCATCGTTGACCTTCCCATTCAGATAGACAGCTCCGACTATAAAGCACTCGAAGCTGCCGCAAGAATTTATAACGGCAAGCCTCTATTAAATTCCGTGAACGGAAAAGCGGAGAGCCTCGAAAAAATTTTGCCCGTCGCAAAAAAATACGGCGCGTGTGTTCTCGGTCTTACGCTCGACGACAGAGGCATACCCGAAACGGCCGAAGAAAGATTTTTAATTGCTCAAAAAATTGTAAATGAAGCTGAAAAAATCGGAATACCTCGAAGAAATATTTTAATTGACTGTCTGACTCTCACGGCAAGCGCGCAGCAAAAATTAGTTCCCGAAACTTTGAAAGCTATAAAACTTGTGAAGGAAAATTTAGGCGTGTGCACAGTGCTCGGCCTCAGCAACGTATCATTCGGACTTCCGCGCAGGCCATTAATCAACCGCACAATGTTAATCGCGGCTATCATGAATGGACTTGACGCGGCTATTATCAATCCCGGCGACGCTGACTTAAAAGAGACTCTCTACGCTTGGAATTTATTATCGGGCGATGAAAACGATATCAGCGAATATATTTCTTACTGCGAAAAAAATCCCGGCCTCGCGAATGTTGCAGGAGGACAGAAAAACTCCTCACCTCTCACCCCTAACCCCTCACCCGACTTAAACTTAAACTCCGCGATTAAAAAGGGTCTGGCGGACGAAGCCGCGAACATGACGCGCTTGCTGCTGAATGAGAAAAAGCCGCTTGAGATTATCGAAAATTATATTGTCCCGGCTCTTGATGAAGTCGGCAAAGATTACGAGACAGGAAAATTATTTTTGCCTCAGTTAATAAAATCTGCCGAAGCCGCAAAATCGGCGTTTGAAGTTTTATCGCTCTCAATGGAAAAATCCGGCGGCACGTCAGGAAAAGCAAAAGAGCCCGTAATTCTTGCGACTGTTTACGGCGACGTTCACGACATTGGGAAAAATATAGTCAAAACGATTTTTGAAAATTATAATTTTAATGTAATCGACTTGGGAAAAGATGTTCCGCCCGAAAAAATTGTTGAGGCCGTCGAAAAAGGCCGGGCGCATGTGGTCGGCTTGAGTGCATTAATGACGACGACGGTCGCAAGCATGAAGGACACAATCACAAAATTAAAAGCTGCGTGTCCTGATGTAAAAGTTATTGCCGGCGGAGCGGTTCTGACTCAAGAGCTTGCGAAATATGCCGGAGCAGATTTTTACGCTCGCGACGCTATGGAGGGCGTAAGAATTTTAGAGCAGTTAGGATTAAAAATAAAATAAAATGTGCTATCATTCAAAACATGAACATACAAACATTGAGGGATTTTATTTTAGAACCTGACCGCAGGGGCGGAAAGGTTACGGCGTTTTGTTTCTTGACCTGCGGAATTTTTTCGCTGATCATCACGGGAGTCTTGGGCGTTGAAAGATTTTCGGCGAATAACAATCCGGCAGGGTGGTGTTATTGTACGCTTTTCTTATTGCAAGCGGTTCTCATGCTGTGGCTGTTCGTTCAGATAAAGCGCGGAACCCCGGAGAACATTTCAAAAATATCTTTCCCGTTTGTTGTCGCGGGATTTATTTTCGGGCTGACGTGTTTATTTTTTCTTGACGGCGGCTCAAAAGGAATTGTCCCGATATTATTTATATTATCTGTCGTAGTTACTCCGTGCTTTTTAGATTTCTGGGACGCTTTAATAATGATTGTGCTGGAAATTTCAGCATACGCTCTCAATGTATTTTTCGCGTCAAATTATCCCGGCTCGGTTAATAATTCTATCTTGCAGCCGCTCGATATTTTTTTCCCGGTTTTAATAGTTACGTTGACGCTGGCCCTGCTGTTTTTATTTTTCACTTACTCGTATAAAAATAATCAGGAAAAACTTGAGACGGCAATTTCTGAAGCCCAAGCAGCAAACGAAGCAAAGAGTTCTTTCTTAAATAACATGTCCCACGAAATCAGGACTCCTATGAACTCAATCTTAGGAATGAACGAAATGATTTTGCGCGAGGAAGAACGCCCGGAGATCCGCGAATATGCCCTCGTAATTCAGAGAAGCGGACGCGCTTTGCTCGGAATTATTAATGACGTTCTTGACTTCTCGAAACTGCAGGACAAGAAAATGGAAATAAGCCCCGTCCGTTATGATTTAAGCTCGCTTATTAATGACCTCGTTAATATGGCAGCGGAGGGAGCAAAGAAAAAATCCCTGACCTTCACCGTCAACGTAGATAAAACAATTCCAAGAATTTTAGACGGCGATGAATATCATATCCGGCAGGTTATGCTGAATATATTAAACAATGCCATTAAATACACGGAACGCGGAGGCGTTACTGTTACAATGGGCTACGAAAAAGTTGACGCATATACGATTTTATTGAAGTGCGCGGTAACTGACACAGGAATCGGAATAAAATCCGACGACTTAGAATATATATTCCAGCCCTTTGAACATATAGAGTCATCAAGAAAATTCAACGCGGACGGCTCCGGGCTTGGCCTCTCTATCGTTCAGAAATTATTACAGCTAATGGGCACGGAGTTAAAAGTTGAAAGCGTTTATCATAAAGGCTCGACGTTCTCGTTTGAAGTCCGTCAGACCGTCGTTAAATGGGAACCGATCGGAAATTACGAGAGAGCTTTTTCTGTGTCGCTCAGCCACGATAAAAAACTTATGCACACGTTCCAGGCTCCTAATGCGCGTGTTCTTGTCGTTGATGACGCTGACGTTAATTTGCTCGTGTTCGCAAATTTATTGAAGAAAACGAAAATAAAAATCGACACTGCCTCGAGCGGTCTTGAAATGCTGCAAATGGTCAGAATGAATCATTACAACATGATATTCTTAGATCACAGAATGCCCGGCATGGACGGCATAGAAGCATTCCACAACATGAAAAAAATGACGGACGGATTAAATTTTAATACGCCTGTCGTGGCTCTTACGGCTAACGCCGTTTTAGGAGCGAGGCAGCTATACATTGACGAAGGCTTCAGCGATTATATTTCAAAGCCGGTTGACACCGTGAGACTTGAGCAGGTTCTGCTTGAGTATCTTCCTGACGATTTAATAATTCGCGGCGATGATATTTCAGAAGATGACAGCGCGAAAAATAGCGTGCCTGTCGCTGATGTGAATGTAGTCAAAGAAGAAAATGAAAGTGAAGATAAAAATAAAAATGAAAATGACGAGTATACGAAGTATAAAAATCTCAGCGGCATTGATTTTAATGCAGCCGTAACGAACTGCGGAAGCGAAGACACTTTTATTCAGGCACTGGAAATTTTTTATAACACCCTCGACAAAAAAGCCGACGAGATAGAAAATTTTGAACGCGAGAAAGATATTAAGAACTACACCGTAAAAGTTCACGCACTCAAGAGCGCGGCAAGACTCGTCGGAGCATTAGAACTCTCTGCGGACGCGAAATATTTAGAGGAATGCGGCGATAAAAACGACGAACACGAGATAGAAACAAAAACTCCGGCACTGCTCAAAAAATACAGAGCTTATAAAGAAATTTTAGCTCAGGTCTTTGGCAGCAATGACGAGCCGGATATGTCCCTGCCGGAAATTTCCGTGACGGATTTGCACGAGATGTATTCTCTGATAAAAAATTTCGCGGCCGATTTCGATTTAGATAACATTGACAGAATGATAGAAGAGGCTAAGAATTTCAGAATACCCGAAGCCGAGCGCGAACGTTTTGAAAAAATTAAAGAGTGCGTTACCAATGCGGACTGGGGAAATCTCTAACAGTTGCTATAATTTTAGGTAGGAATTAGGAATTAAAAATAAGAAAGAGGGAGGAAAAAAAGAATTGAGTAAAGTATTATTTATAACTGAAAAAGTCAGCTTTATATCCGAAGGCATAATCAATCACTTAAAGGCTCAAGATTTTGAAGTCCTCACAGTCAAGCCCGATGTAACTGCTATATCAAATTTTCTCAAGGAGGACAACGGCAGCGATGAAGAAGCAATAGATCCCGAAGTCGCGGCCTTATTGAGTCAGGAAGGCGGAGAAAGCGAAGAGGGTGCCGCATCGCCCGAAGGCGAGAAGAAAGACATTCCCAGAATTTTTATTCTTTATCTTCAGGGCGAAGATAATTTAATGATTGACGTGCTTGGCTATATCCGTGATTTAGTCGAGGACAGAGGCATAAGATTTTTTGTTATCGGAACGCAGGAAGAAATTGACACGGTAATCGGAAAGAAAGCTGACTACGTCGCGCAGATCTACACGAGACCGGTTGACCTTGCAGAATTAATTAAACGCCTTCAAAAAGAAGGCGAGGCCGTTGACAAACTCAAAGAATTTAAGAGCATTTTAATAGTTGATGATGACGCGACCGCTCTGCGCTCAATGAAAAATCTTTTAGCGACACATTATAAAATCCTCGTTGCGAACTCCGGCATGAATGCGATAACTATTTTGGCTAAGAATAAAGTGGATTTAATTCTGCTTGATTTTGAAATGCCTATAGTGAACGGCCCGAAAGTTCTCGAAATGATTCGCTCCGACCCTAACACCGCGAATATTCCCGTAATGTTTTTGACGGCTAAGGGCGACAAACGGAGCATCATGGAAGTTTTGAGATTTAAGCCGGAAAAGTACTTGCTGAAAACAATGCTGCCCAAAGACATTATTGACAGCATTGACGAATTTTTCAAGACAAGACGTTAAATTTAGCTAACATCATTAAGAACCACTCCTTTCTCAAAAGTCTCCTTCTGATAAAAATTTTAATAAGTCAGGAGGAGACTTTTTTATAAAAATTTTTTCCGGCAGTTCATTTTTTTTCGCGCATACTCCGACGACCGCGCCGTCATCGAGAAAAAAATTTTTCCCTTGAAATTCTCCGTCCCCTCTCAATAATTTCTCGCAGTCAACGCCCGTCCATTCTTTGAGGTTTAAGCACTTCAGGCAGCTTTCTTTTAGCGTCCAGTACTGAAAAAATTTTTTCTTTTGTTCGTCATAGCTGAGAGAAAAATTTTTTATCACCTCGTATTCATTCGGAAGAAAAAATCTTTTCGCAATGTTTATATCAATCTTTCTGTCAAAATTTTCGACATCAACTCCGTTTTCGCTGTCCCCTATGCTGCACGCGGCCCAAGCTCCGCTGTGAGACAAGCTGAAAAAAATTTCACTGCCGTTATTTTTTTCACAGTAAGGCCGGCCGTCAGAATTTCTGAAAATTTTTATCTCTTTGAAATTTTTTCCCGTCCGTTCCGAAATTAATTTTCTCGCTAAAAGTTCCGCCCATAGCGTCCTGTTTCTGTCGGGATTAAATTTGTAGCTCAAAATTTTTTTTACGCGCTCGGCTGAAAAATATTCGAGATATTCATCAATAGGGCTCTCAAGTTTTTCACGGATATTTAATAAATAAAGTTCTATGCTCATAAAAAAATTATACGCTCTAAAAATTAAATTAAAGTTTAATATAAAATTATTTTATAAAAATATATTTACAAAATAAAAAAGTCGTGTATAATTTTTCATCATTGAAGCAAAAAAATTTGAACTCGAAAAAAAATCGCAACAGGAGGAAAATAAATTATGAAAAAAATTTTTGCAGCAGTAATTATTTTAGCGTTAAGCGCGTGCGCTTGCTTTGCTGAGGGTTTGAACATCTCCGAGCCGGAAGATTTTATTAATTACAAAATCGGAACACAGAGAGGAACAATCGCGGAAGGTCTCGCGAAAAATATGCTCAAGGAAAAAGCGAAGGAGCAGCTCACAACTTACGAAAAAGCTACGGACGTTATACAGGCTCTCAAGGTCGGAAAGATTCAGGGCGCAATAATGGACGAGGCACCGGCGATCCAGTTCGTGAAAAATGATCCCGAAGTCTTGAAAATTTTGCCGAAGCCCCTCACGGTTGAGCAGTACGCAATAGGCTTTAAGCAGGGCAACAAAGAACTTTTAGATAAAGTCAACAAGGCTCTCGCTGAAATTAAAGCCGACGGATCACTCGAAGCGATCATGCTGAAATATAAAGAAGACCCCACTGCGGCCAAGCCTGAAGATATTGACCTTCATAAGGGCGCGAAGGGCGGAAAGTTATATCTCGGAACAGAGTCGGGCTTCCCTCCGTATGATATTAAAGTCGGGGACGGCTACACGGGAATTGACATCGAGATGTGCGCGTTAATCGCCGGAAAACTCGATATGGAACTTGAAATAATTGCTTACCCGTTCGACTCGTTATTCATGGCTGTGAACAGCGGCAAGGTTGACATGATCTGCGCAGGAATCACAGTAAACGAAGAAAGAAAAATGTTCACGGACTTTTCAGAACCTTACGAGGACGCGAAACAGGTTGCCGTAGTCCTCACGAAGGATTATAAAGCTGAAAAATAATAAATAAAAAAATCTTACCCAAGCCATTAAATTTTACGAAGCCGTCGCTTTTTTGAGCGGCGGTTTTTATTTTATAATTATCTAAATTTTTCACTTAGGAGTTTTTTCTCATCATGGGAATAAATATACACGCATATAATTACGTCAGCGAAGTTCCGGAAATTATCGACACGATTAAAAAAAATTTCCCGGACGCTGAAAAATTTTTTCATTTCGTTGTTCCTTCGAGGGCCGATAAATTTTGGTTCTCGTCAAAAAAAACTGATGAAAAAGATTTATGGACATGGGACGAAATTTATAAAAATATCTGCGAGTCGGACAGCTCTATCACGCGCAAAAGAATTTTATCGCCGCCCGATCATTTATTAATCTTAGATTCAATTTTGAAAGAAGTCCTGTCGGAATATCCCGACAAGATAAAGAATCTTCCCGGCCTAATGCGTCCGGGGTTTTTAAGCATAATTTCAAGAGACATTAGGGAACTTCTCAACGAGGCAGTAAAACCAGGACAGCTTGATTTCAATCCTGAAAGCGATAATCCGTCGGAGTTTCTTTTGCCCGAAGTCTATGCACGCTACATAAAATATCTTGATGAATATAATCTGCTCGACAGCGCGGAAGTCTACACGGCGGCTCTCGAAGAGCTCATAAAAAATCAGGAATGGGGCAAAGAATTTTTTATAATCTTTGTCGGCTTTTTGTCGTTCACTCACGCGCAGTTGGAATTGCTTTACGCTCTTAGGGACAGGTGCGCGGAAGTAATTATTTTGAAACCCGAAACGAATCTGAAAAAATTTTATGACGCTGATTTACAGCTTCGCGGTAAAAGTTCGAGCCTGAAAAAATCAAGCGGCAGGATTGTAAAAATTCCCGTCGCCGAGCCCGGACTTGAGGCCGAAGCCATTGCGCGCAGCCTTGTTCTTTATGACAAAGAAAAATTTGACGACATCGGCATTATGATTTCTAACGGGCGCGAGGATTATTTTGCAGAAGCCTTTGAACGTTACGGAGTGCCATATGATTTTGTCAGCGGCATAAAAATAAATCTGACGCTGCCGGGAAAAATTTTGAGCTCGATTCGCCACTTAACGTCGAGGAATTTTCCGACTTATGAGACAGCAATGTTATTAACCCAGCCGTGCTTCGCCGGGAGCAAATTCCCCGTCATGAAAGTTTACAGAGCAGGCCCGGCAGGTCTGGACAGATGGGAAGAATTTTTGAGAGTTAAGAGTGAAGAAGATGAAAATATTTTTCAGACCGCTCTAATTTCTATACAGGCTATAAAAAAATTCAAGGATGCTATGACAAAATTAAACAGGCCCGAAAGAATTATGCAGGCGTTTTATGATTTTTTGACGGCTGAAAATTTATGGCTCGAACGTTTCGACACTCTCGAAATTGCAAACACCCCTGAGCTTGACGAAATTTTAAGGAATACCGCGAGCGCGATTGAGACTGTTGCCGGAAAAGTTTTAGCGTTAAATGAATTGTTGCCGGACTTGGGAGCCGTTCAGAACGATAAATTAAAAAATGACGAGGCTTGGGACTTCCTCGAACGCTGGTGCGCGAACACCGACACACGCGCCCCCGTGCAGATCTCAAACGCCGTCAGAATTTTCACGAACACTCCGCCGGTTCTCGCGTCCTTTCCTGTCTGGATAATGACGGGGGTAACTCAAAAAACCTGGTCGGGCAACGTGAACTCCTCGCCGCTTCTCGGAAATGCAGAGCGTGAAAAATTAGCCGCGAAAAAAGCATACCTCCCGACAACTTTTGACAAGGCCGCACAGCACGAGGCATTATTCCGGCGTTTAATTCAGATCGGCGAAAAAGTTACGATTATTTCAAATCCAGAGCTCGACGAGGAAGGCAGGCCGCTTTCAGAATCTCCATTTATGCAAAAATTTTTGGCCGACATGCCCGAATGGAAATATAAAAAAAATCAATCGGAGGGAATAAAAATTTTGCTTAATTCAGACGGCTTAATCTTCCCGGAAATTGACGCAGAAGAAAAAATTTTCAGAGAGCCTCCTGTAATTTCAAAAAAGTTTAACGCTGTCGGCGCGAGCGACGTTCATAAATTATTAAGCTGTTCTTTCTTATGGTGGCAGGAAAAAGGAGCAAATTTATACGCGCAGGACACGGAAATAGTTTCGCAGATTGAATGGGGCTTAATGCTTCATAAATTTTGGGAGAGGGTCTGGCGGCGTTACAGAGCCGACACGGCGCAGGACTTCTCTAAAATTTCTGAGGACGAATGGAAGATATTAACTCAATCAGAAAATTTAGACGAGGAGTATAAAAATTTTTCGCGGCTCGTCAGGGATTTCCGGCTCAAAAGAAAATTAGAGGGGCTTGAATACCGCGTCAGACGCTTGAGCAGCATTCAGTCGGAAATTTTGAAAAAACTTTACGCGGCAGGCTACTCTCATGAAAAAATTTTGCTCGAAGAGGAGGCATATTTAAGAACTGAATTTAGCGGCGTTACTTTTCTCGGCCAGTGCGACAGGATAGAAATATTCAACGCTCCCGACGGCGGAAAAATTGCAATGATTGCGGACTATAAAGAGGGCACGGGCTCAAATTCCGAAGAGGCCATGACGAAAATCGAAAACTATTCATGGAATTTTGAAAAACGCGAAAAATTTTCATACGGCCTTCAGCTTTCAGTTTATGCGGCTCTGTTCGCAAGAAGTCATGAAATTACACTCGGCGGAGTTTATATTCTTGGCCTTGAGGACGGGAAAATTTCCGGGAGTTTTGTCGGCGACCTTGCAGAATTTTTCAAGGAATATAAATCAAAAAAATTTAAGTTCTCGATCGCTGAACGAATTGACGAGGGCGAATACGCAATGGCCTGCGCGGCAGAAGTTTTGAACGCCAAAAAATTTTCGCCGGAATATGATTCAGATTTGTGTCAGTTCTGTAAAATAAAAAGCATATGCCGAAGCGGCGAACTTGAAAAAAAATATTTTCAAAATTTCTAACGAGGCTCGAAAAAATTTTTGACTCTATTTTTTTTAATTGCCTCGTGAAAATTTATGAAAGCTAAAAAATTTTGAAGTTCTTGTAGTCCCCATTGTAGTGCCCAAAAAAACAGTTCCCCTTCATTTCGAGGAACTGTCTTGATTATTATATCACAAGTGTTTTTTATTGACGAGCCAATAAATAAATCCGACAAAGACCGCTCCGCCGGCAATGTTGCCTAAAGTTACGGGCAGAAGATTTTTTGTGAACATTGCGCCCCACGCAAGCCCCTCGCCGCCAGCAAATATCCCGGCAGGAATGTAATACATGTTCGCGACGCTGTGTTCAAAGCCCGAAGCCACGAAAAGCCATATCGGAAAAAATATCGCAAGAATTTTTCCGGCCGTGTCCGATGCTCCGAACGTCAGCCAGACCGCAAGACACACCAGCCAATTACAGAGCAGGCCCAAAATAAAAGCGTTGCAGAATGAAAGCGAAATTTTATTTTTTGCAACCCTAATCGTAAATTCTTTGAGAAGCTCATTATTTAATTGCCCCGACTTAGAAATTAAAAACGCTATAAAAATTCCGCCGATCAAATTTCCAATGTAAACGATAATCCACGATCGCAATAATTTTTTCAGCGTAATTTTTTTCTCAAGCAAAGCCATTATCATTAAGCAGTTGCCCGTGAATAATTCCGCGCCTGCAAGCACAACGAGTATCAGCCCGGCCGGAAAGATTAACCCGGCTATAAATTTTGCAAGTGCAGGATTATTTATAGCGTGGCTTATCATGTTCGCGGCCTGCGAGCCGAACGCAATAAAAGCTCCGGCTAAAATTCCTAAAATAAATTGATTGAGCGCGGAAAAATTTGCTTTCTTTATTCCTGCATTGACAGCAGCCTCTTTAATATTGTTCATAAATTTTCAGCCCCTTTCTAAAAATTTTATCATCATTCCTACTTCCTACCTCCTAACTTGCTATAATTACTTCAAAAATTTTTTAAGGAGGATTTTTTATGTTAGGCTATGGTTACGGACTTGACCCGACGATTATTATAGTAATCCCGGCGTTGTTATTATCAATGTGGGCGCAGTCGAGTGTGAAGAGCACTTTCTCTAAATACAGCATGATACAGGCAAGGGGGAACGTTACGGCGGACAGCGTCGCAAAAAATTTATTGACTCTCTACGGGCTTGGCAATATGCCCATAAATCGCGTTGCAGGTTCTCTCACGGATCATTATGACCCCACAAAGAAAACTCTAAATCTTTCTGATGATGTTTACGGAAGCAGGAGCATTGCCTCAATCGGTGTTGCAGCTCACGAAGCAGGCCACGCAATTCAGCACGCGGAGATGTATTCGCCGCTGATATTAAGAAATTCTATCGTGCCTGTCGTAAATATAGCAACGACTGCCTCAACGCCGTTATTTTTTCTTGGCCTCGTGATGTCTAATTCGACTCTCGTTACTGTCGGCATTATGCTGTTCACGGCGGCTTTAGTCTTTCATCTTGTAACGCTTCCCGTTGAGATAAACGCAAGCTCAAGGGCTCTGACACTCCTTGAACAGACTCACACGCTCTCGCCCGATGAATTAAAAGGCGCAAAAAAAGTTCTCACGGCGGCGGCATGGACATATATCGCTGCGGCTCTGACTTCTGCATTAACTTTAGTGAGAATGATTTTAATAGCAAATTCGCGGAGGCGTGATTAATTGCGCGGAATAGAAGCAGCTCTGAAAGTTCTTGGCAATGATAATAAAAGCAAAGGGGCGTTTGCGTCGGAGGCTCTGAGAAAACTTGCTGACCGTGAAAAAATGAAAGGCCCTGATATTTCGCTGGCCTCGTCGTTAATTTATATCGTCATGAGACGGCGCGAACTTTGGGAAAAAATCGCAGGCTCTTTCCTTCACTCAAAAGAGAAACTTCCGGAGCAGGTCTATACGGCTATAACTATGGGCGCAGGGGGATTAATGGAGCTCCGCAGATTTTCCGAAGGGGTTTTGATTAACGGTATTGTCGAAACTTTGAAGAGAAGCAAAGAAAATCAAAAATATATTTCGCTCGTCAACGCAGTCTTGCGGAAAATTAAAGAGGGCGGGCACGAAATGATCGACGCTATGAAAAGATCCCCCACGCTTGACGACAGAGCTTTAATTGCAGGGGTGCCGTTATTTTTTATTTCAGCGTGGGTCAGGTCGTGGAACAGAGCGGAACTCAACGAAATTTTCGAGATGCTCACGCTGCCTTCGTACTCGTCATTGAGAACGGAAGAGCCCGAAAAATTATTGAAACTCTTAGAAGAAAATAATATCCGCGCTTTTAAGTCGGACATGTCGCAGGCTTTGAGGCTTAATGAAAGCGTTTTGCCCGTTAATGTTCCCGGCTTCAGTGAGGGCTCGTGCAGCGTTCAGTCTGAAAGCTCAATAATAGCGGCATCGCTCGTAAGAAAATTTTATTCGGGCAGGGGATTAATTTTAGACATGTGCTCCGGGCGCGGAGTCAAGGCCGGGCAGATTTTGCAGGAATGTCAAGGCGCAAGGCTTGAATGTTGGGAACTATCCGAGAAACGTTCAGCGAGTGCAGAGAAAGAACTTGAGAGACTAAAAGTAAAAGACCGTGCAGTATTAAAAATCGGCGATGCCCTCGTGATAGAACCGAACGACACGCCGAATTTCATAATGCTTGACGCGCCCTGTACGGGCTCAGGAACATGGAACAGAAAACCGGAATCAAAATGGCGGCTCGATTGGAAAAAATTTGACGCGACCGTCGCGACTCAGAAAAAATTACTCGAACGCGCTGTAAATTTATGCGCGCCCGGCGGAAATATTTTATATATTACGTGCAGTTTATTGAGACAGGAAAATGAGAACGTCGTCGCGGAAGTTCTCACGGCTCACCCGGAATGTGCGGAAATTTCAAGCATGATTAATTTCAAGGGCCCGGCTTTCAAAAAAGGCAAGCCCTACGGATTTTATATCATGCCGTGTAATGCGTGGCTTGATGGTTTTTATTGTTCGCTGATAATGAAAAGATAGTTAGGGGTCAGGAGTTAGGAGGAAAAATTTTTTGGCAACATTTAAGAAAGTTAAAGAGCAGAATTTTATCGAACTTTGCGAGACGGGAACTCTGCAAGAAATTCAAAGCGCGATTGACTCCGGGATAGATGTCAATGCGCTTGACGAATTTGGAGAGAACGCACTGCATATAGCGGCGGCCAGACGGACTCCCGATATAATACAAGCTCTGATAAAAGCAGGAAGCGATATAAATTTAGTTTCATATGACGGCAACACGCCTCTAATTTGGGCATCGGGCACTAACACCCCCGAAGCCGTTAAAATTCTTATCGACGCAGGAGCTGACGTGAACGCGGCAAGATACGACGGAATGACATCGCTTGTGGGAGCGGCACGAAAAAATAAAATTGATGTTATAAAATTGCTCCTGTCTGCCGGAGCAAACGTAAACGTACGGGACAGCAACGGAATGACGGCTCTTTTACATGCGGCACAGTTCGGAACGCCCGAAGCCGTTGATTTATTAATCGAAGCAGGAGCTGACGACACGCGGAACAATGCCGGCGATAATGCTCTCATGCTTGCGGCCCGGTGGAACGGTCCCGAAATGGTAGAAACTTTATTAAACGCCGGTGCTGATATAAACTTAAAAAATAAAGACGGCAAAAATATTTTAGACTATGCAAAAGAAAATGAAAAATTACAAGGCACTGACGCTTTGAAAAAATTAAGCGAAAAATTTTTGAATAAGGAGGCGTGATTAATGCGGCGCAAGGGAGGAATAATTGCTTGGGTTTTATTTATGGTAGTCGTTACAATTTTCGCATCGGGTGCGATCGCGGTCTACACGATTTTTTTGAAGCCCGAAAATAATTCTCAAGTTCCTCAGTTAGTCGGGAAATCTGAATCAGAGGCAGTCGCTGAAGCGGAAAGCGCAGGGCTTGTCGTTCAGCTTGAGCCTGTTGCCTCGACGATGCCGGAGGGAAGAGTTTTAGCTCAGTCTCCGCAGGCCGGGACAGAATTAAGACAAGGCCGGGTAATCGTTTTACAGGTAAGCCAGAGCGGAGAACTTCACGCGATCCCGGACGTTACGGGCAAGACTTTGGCGAAGGCTCAGGAAGAAATTAAAGCGCAGGGATTTTCGCTCGGCGACGTTATAAAAATCAGCGAGCCCAACGCGAAGGCCGGGACAGTCATCGCTCAAAGCCCGGCGGCTCCTGCCAGCGTAAATTCAGGGCGTAAAATTGATCTGCTCGTTCAGGCCGGCAATGCACAGCCGGAAAATATAACTATACCGGACGTGAACAGAATGACAGAGGACGAAGCAAGAAATATTCTTGAGACGGGCGGAGTAAAAGTTCAAGCTGTCGAGAGAGTCTACAGCCCGTTATTGCCAGAAGGTCTAGCAATCGAAACAAAACCGGGCGCAGGGACTTCCGTCAGGCCGGGACAGGGAGTTACCCTCAAACTTGCGACACAGCGAAGGCCCTCAGGTTTTTCAGATGCTGACAGTAAAACGACGGCTCAAAGAAACGGAACTGTTACAATTCCGAGAAACACGGCTTCAAAAAATACGGCGCAGGACGATAAAAATAAAACAGCCGCAAACACGGCGCAGAATAATAACCGCAGTGTTACTGTCTCGGTCGGCGGCGAGGACGAAGTTTTTATCGGCGATGACTACGATCTGAACGACTTAACGAAAACGGCACAGAATAACTCAAAACCGGAGGGGGCCACACAGACTTCAGCACCGTCAAAAACTCCGGCACCGGCTCCGGCTCCTTCAGCTGCTTCAAATAATAATGTTACGGCACAGCAAAACACGCCTGCTTCGTCGCCTGCTTCATCAGTAGGAAACAAGACTGCGCGTATCCGTTATCCCGTTCCGCCGCTGGCACGGCCTATGGATCTAAGAATAGAAATCACTGACCCGAACGGAAAACGGGAGGTTATGAGCCGTCAGGTTAAGGGCGGAGAAAACATCAACACCACCGCAAGCTATACGCAGGAATGTGTCGTGAGTATATATCTTGGCGGTGAATTTGTCTGGCAGGAAAGGCAAAGGTAGAAACAGGTAGGAGTTAGGAGTTAGGAAGTAGGAACTAGAAAGGGGAAAAAATTATGAGAAAAATATTTTTAGCACCATCGCTTTTTGGCGCGGACCCTTTGAACATTGCCGGGTCTGTTGACGCGATGAAAAATCAGTTCGACTGGCTTCACTTTGATATTATGGACGGGCATTTTGTAAAAAATTTATCGTTCGGCCCGCATTTTGTTGACGCTCTCAGAAAAAAATATCCTGACGCTTTTATCGATACGCATTTAATGATTGACAGCCTTGATGTAATTCTGCCTCTGTTCATGAATAAAAATTCTTCATCGATCACGATACACGCCGAGACAGAAGGGCATCTGCTTCACGCTTCATTGAATAAAATAAAAAGCGCAGGGCTTAAAGCAGGAATTTCAATTTGTCCGCCGACAAAAATTTCAAGCATTGACGAGAGCGTTCTCGAAATTGCAGATTTAATTTTAATTATGTCGGTAACGCCGGGCTTCGGGGCGCAGAAATTTATTCCAAGCTCATTAAATAAAGTCCGCGAGCTTGTGAGTCTCCGCGAGGCAAAAAAATATCATTACCTTATTGAAATTGACGGCGGCATAAACGAAAATAACATTGCTGAAATAGCCCTAGCCGGCTGTGATGTCATTGTTGCAGGCAGTTCTCTGTTTAACAGCAATGACCCGGAGAGATGGCTCATTAACGCAAGAAAAAATATTGAGGAGGCTATGAAAAATTTTGACCGACCGTAATGAAGCACTCAAGGAGCTTGGGCGCGTTGTAACAGAACGCCGCGAGAACGCCGGAATAACACTCGAAACAGTTTTCGACAGAACCAGAATCAGGCCGGAGTATCTTCGCGGAATTGAAGAAGGAGACTATACGGACTTCCCTGAGCCTGTTTACATCAAGGGCTTTATACGGACTTACTTAAAAGTTATAGGCGCGGAGGATCTGCTTGACGATTTCAACGCGCTGATTGACCGCACGGAGCACAGCAAGTCAAGCTACAGAAAAGACCACGCGGCTGTCGGCAATGTTTTGGGCAACGGCTCATCAATGCCCGAAGGCTTTAAGGCAGCTTCACATTTAGGCTTGTTTATTGTCCTGATTGCGGCGTTAATAGGAACGGGAATATATGTCTGGTACGCATTAAACAGCGGCGGAATAGATCTCAAAAATCTAAAATTCTTCAGTTTTTCCGGTAACGGCGAGAATACAATAACGCAGGAAACTTTATCAAACGACATTGATATAAACGAAGCTGTCTTTGAAAACGTAGAGCTTTCTGACGATGTTTTAGTTTCAGAAGAGCCGGAACCGGAGCCGGAAATAACTCCTTCG
The DNA here is from genome assembly GCA_017443985.1 of Synergistaceae bacterium. Taxonomy (GTDB): domain Bacteria; phylum Synergistota; class Synergistia; order Synergistales; family Aminobacteriaceae; genus JAFUXM01. The sequence continues at coordinate 37,888 of JAFSXR010000037.1, read as the reverse complement.
CTTGAAATTCACGCGGTGAATGATGTCTGGCTTAGCGTGTCGTTCGGAGACTCTGCTCCAGTTTACCGCAGGACGCTGAAGCGCGGCGAGGTCATGCGCTGGGATTTGAAAGAGACTGCGAGAGTCTTGTTCGGACGGCCTACGGCGGCGCAGGTAATTCTCAACGGCGAGGACTTAGGGGTCGTGAACCCGAGAGCTAAAAAAGCTGAGACTTACACCTACAGCCCCGACGGGAATTACAGAAAAATAAAATAAAAAATTAAGAGAGGAGCAGAAAATTTTTGCCCCTCTCTTTTTTATTGCCACATTCCTAATTTTGAGCTTTTCGCTTCGTTTTGAATTTCTTTGAAAATTTTTTCGTATTTATTATTAGGCTTTATTATCAAAACTTTTGCATAGCCTCCGGCCAATAATTTAGCGTTGAACATTTCGCGCCGTATTGTCTCGTTATTGATTGCCTTAGGCTTCGAGAGCCATATATAGGCGAGATGTCTGTTATATCTGTCCTGCGGCGACTTGTCATACTCAAGCCACACCTGCCGCCCGTTGAGAGACTCTTTTGTAAAGTTGCTTGCTTCTTTTCCGTAGGGCTGAACTCCTTTTGTCGGGTGAACGGTCTCAGGAGTGTCAACACCTAAAAATCTAACGCGCCTGTCCTCGCCGTTTACTCTTATAACTGCCGTGTCTCCGTCAACAGCGCGCACGACGATGCCCTGAATTAAGCCGGAATTATCCTGCTCCGCGCCGTTGTCATTAAATAAAGATAAATCTCCGCCGGCAAAATAAATTACAGCCGCCGCTATGATTAATAAAATAATTTTTTTCGGGCCAAGTGCCGCGAGGTCTTCGAGCGTTATATTTTTTTTACGTGCCATAATAAAAACTCCTTTAATGATAGAATTAGCTACTAGGAGAGGCATTCTGAATTTTTCAGAATGAGGCTCACACGGGGGACACCGCCTCCGTAGCCTGAAAAAATTTCAGGATCAAGGGAGGTGGTAACGTGAAAGATATGGTCATGCTTTACTTAAAAATAAAGCTCGTAAAAGCCATCACTGACTTGACACGAGCACTAGCGGACTTGATCCGCACCATAAAGACACATAACTTCCAACCTTAGAATGTAAACTTATCTGAGGTGGGGAGAGCAGCCCCTCTTCAGTGAGTTTTCATTTTATTTTTATTGTGAACGTCCGACCTCTACCGGACGGCTTTATTATACACTAAATTGTAGTCGTCAAAACTTCCTCAAGCGAAGTAACTCCGTGAAGAGCCGCGTTAATTCCTGCACGCCGTAAAGTTTTCATTCCGTGCTTTATAGCCGCTTCTCTTAATTCAATATTATCCGCGCCTTTCAAAATCATTTCCCGCAGGTCGTCATCTACAAACATGATTTCATATATTCCGCGCCTGCCCCTGTAACCGTTGCGGCAATGCTGACAGCCTACGGGCCTGAAAGCGTGTGAGCCGGTCGGAACTTCGATTTTTTCACAAGTCTTTTCGTCAAGTTCATATTCTTCTTTGCAATGAGGACATAAACATCTCACGAGCCTTTGTGCAATTACTCCCGAAAGCGAAGCGGAAAGCAAAAACGGCTGAATCCCCATGTCAATAATTCTTGTCGCTGCGCTCGGAGCGTCATTAGTGTGAAGCGTCGATAAAACAAAATGCCCCGTGAGTGCCGAACGTATTGCTATTTGTGCCGTGTCGCTGTCTCTGATTTCTCCTATCATGATTTTATCCGGATCCTGTCTTAAAATTGAGCGCAGAGCCGCGTCAAAAGTCAGTCCTGCTTTTTCATTGACGTTCACCTGATTTATCCCGGGAATATAAAATTCTACGGGATCCTCGACCGTAATTATATTAATGTCGGGATTGCTGATACGTTTCAACATTGAATAAAGCGTCGTAGATTTTCCTGAACCCGTCGGGCCTGTAGCGAGCAAAATTCCCCATGGCATCTCGCAGAATTTATTTATATATTCCATGTCGTCTTCATCAAAGCCAAGCTGTTCGAGTTCAACGGCGGCGTGGTCCCTATCCAAAATTCTCATGACGACTTTCTCTCCGCTCATCGTGGGCAGCGAAGAGACGCGCAGGTCTATATGTTTTCCGTCAACGACCGTCAAGATACGCCCGTCCTGCGGTTTTCTTTTTTCTGAAATATCCATGCCAGCCATGATTTTTATGCGCGATATTACGGACGGGTGAAGGCTCGAAGGATATTCAAAATGGACGTATAAATTTCCGTCAACGCGAAATCTGAAGCGGCTCATCTGCTCGTAGGCTTCTATGTGAATGTCGGAGGCTTCTTCTTTCACTGCCTGCTGTATCATATCGTTGACAAGTTCGATTAAAGGCGCGTCATCGGGCCCGGCAACAACAGTCGTAGCTGAAAGAGTCGTATATGCTTCCGTGCCGTCGGTCATATCGCTGGCGGCTAAAATACCCTCCATGTTCGCGGTGAAATCATAAATTCTCTGCAAATTTCTCGATATGTCGTCGCTCCCGGACACTGCTGCCCTCAAATTATGCCCCGTTAATAATTTTATTTCGTCCTGCGCTGGAAGGTCTAACGGGTCAGCCATAGTTATTAATAAAGTATCGTCATCGTCAAGCTGAAGAGGAATTAAATTTAATCTCTCGGCGATATTTCGGGGAACTAATTTTATAGCGTCGGGTTTCGCTTGATAGCGGTCAAGCTGTATAAACTGAAGCTCAAGCTGTACGGCTAAAGTCTCCGCAACTTGAGTGCGTGTCATGGCGTTTATTGATACAAGAATTTCACCGATCCTCTTATCTGAAGTTTTTTGAATCTTCAAAGCGTTACCAAGCTGGTCTTGAGTAACTAAATCATATTCGCGCAAGATCTCCCCGAATCTTTTACGCGACTTTAGAAAAAAATCCTGCAAAATAAAATCACCTTGTCAAAAAATTTTCTTAACATGAATTATAATATTTTTTATTTATTTTTTTATGGAGATGATTTATAAATGGCAGCGATAAGCGCACCGAGAGGGACTCGCGATATTTTACCCGCCGAGTCTTGGAAATGGTCATATATTATTAATACAGCCTCACAAACTATGAGAGACTTCGGCTTCAGCGAAATTCACCTGCCTATTTTTGAACACACTGAATTATTTTCGCGCGGCGTGGGAGAAACTACGGACATAGTAGAAAAAGAAATGTATACGTTTGAGGACAGAGGAGGCCGGAGCATAACTCTTAGACCGGAAGCTACAGCCGGAGTTATGAGGGCGGCAATAGAAAATAATTTATGCGTTCAAGGCGCAAGCGCAAAGCTCTGGAACTGGGGGCCTATGTTCAGACACGAGAGACCGCAGAAAGGACGCTACCGTCAGTTTTATCAGATTGACGCGGAGTGCTTGGGAATTGCTGGTGCTATGGCCGACGTTGAAGTTATCGCGCTCTCGATAGAAATTTTCAGGAGGCTCGGCCTAAAAAATCTGGAGGTCGTCATAAATTCCGTAGGCTGTGAAAAATGCCGCCCCGTTTACCGTCAAAAATTAATTGAATATTTCGATAGCCATAAAGATGAATTATGCGAAACTTGCCTGACGCGCCTCGAAAGAAATCCTTTAAGAATTTTAGACTGCAAAAATCCATCATGCGGACATGTTGCGGACGGCGCGCCGGACATTTATGACTCGCTGTGCGATGAATGTAAAGAACATTTCGCCGAAGTCAGAGCAGGGCTTGAGCGTTTAGGCTTCACTTATACGCTTAATAAAAGGCTCGTTCGCGGACTTGATTATTATACAAAGACGGCATATGAAATTTTATCGGGTGCTTTGGGAGCTCAGAACGCTGTGGCAGGCGGAGGGCGTTACGATAATTTATCAAGCGCGGTAGGCGGCGCAAAAATTCCCGGAGTTGGATTTGCCTGCGGTCTTGACAGAGTTATGTTAGTCATGGAAGAACAAGGCTGTGATTTTGGAGAGATGCCGAAAACAGAAGTCTACGTTGCCGCGCTTGACGATGACGCGAGAGGAGCGGCGCAGATTCTTACATACGAACTCAGAAAAAATAAAATTGCTTCGGCCTGCGATACAGCCGGAAAAAGTTTCAAGGCTCAAATGAAAATTGCGGGAGCTTGTAAATTTGCGTGCATAATCGGAGCTGACGAAATAGCTAACAATGCAGTTTCTATAAAGGACATGCGCAGCGGCTCGCAGGTTAATATTTCTATGAGCGATGCTGTGAAATATATTTTAGGGCGCGATTAATTTTTAAATCTCCGCCGAAACATTTACATTAACGCTCTTAACTCCTCGAATATTTTTGAGGGCCTCAATGAATTTTTTGATTTCATCGGAGAGCCCTTTTGTTATTACGCATTCAAGGCAGGTCGTGTGATTAATATGGACGTGTGTTGAACAGATTATTATGTCGCCGCAGTCGTGTTGGGCTGCCGTAATTTTTCCTGTAAGTTCCGGGAGATGGTGATCGTAAGTTATCGTTATGGTCGCAAAAATTTCACGGTTGCCAAGTTTCCAACGCTCACGCGAAATATATTCGCGCATTAAATTTCTGACGGCTTCGGAGCGATTGTCCCGGCTGTCTAAATAATAACTGCCCTCAAATTCAGCGAGCAGATTTTCCGGAACTGTTATGCTAAATCTCACGAGCCTTCCCGTATCATTCGGCGTCTGCATTTATTTTTCTGCGTGTTCTTTTTGTTTTTTCGGCCTGTGCCGTCTCACCTGTAACAACTTCAACGTCAATAAATTCCGGCGCGCTTTTCTCCGGCATTTCTTTATGAGTCAAATGCGCGTAAAAATATTTTCCGCCGGCTCCAAACAATGCCGTTAATAATATCCAGCCGATGAACGTGAATAAATACGAAGGAAGGACGAACAGAACAAAATACATTATGCTTAAAATAAATCCTGCGAAACAAAAGAACATCGGAGCAAACATCAAGGCTAAAATCCCCTTGTCTCTTATGTCAGCTTCTCTCCAAATATTCAAAAAATGATCAAAGCCTCCAAGATACAAAGACGGCTTAATAAATTTCATGATATAGTCGCGGATTTTGCTAAAATTGAATGAAAACAAACAAATTCACCTTCCAAATGAGGAATGTATTGAACTCTTACAAGCACAAACTACCGTAGACACTACGGCTGCTAATTAAATCTTCTTGGTCGGGGCGAGAGGATTCGAACCTCCGACCTCATGGACCCGAACCATGCGCGCTAAGCCAGACTGCGCTACGCCCCGTAAATCAAACAGTGGGGATTTTATCACAGCGATTAAATTACGTCAAATTTTTTTTGTTATAATCTTGCGGAAAATTTTTATGAAAGGAATTTTTTATATGTCAATAAAAAAAATTTTTGCGTTATCAATTTTAATTGCACTTATATTTTGCGGAACTTCATCAGCCGCTCAAACGGCAGACAGCATTATCAGCGATGCTATCTCAATGATTAATGAAATTTCAAAGCAGGACGATGCTGAAGACATGGCAGATACATTAAAAACTTCTCACGCTGTCGCGCTTGTTCCGACGATGTTGAAGGCAGGGTTCATTATCGGCGGCGAGTATGGCGAAGGGCTTATCTTGAAGCGCGAGAACGGAAAATGGTACGGGCCGAGTTTTTATAACATCGGCGGCGGCTCATTCGGCTTTCAGATCGGAGCGCAGAAAATTTCTCTGCTGCTTGCTGTCATTAATGAAAGGGGAGTGAACGCTTTTTTAAGCAGCAGAACGAAACTCGGCGGAGACATTGGAATTGCTGCCGGGCCCTCCGGACGCAGAGCGGAAGCCGCAACGGACGCTCAGGCAAAGGCATCGATCTACAGCTACTCAATCTCTAAGGGACTTTTCGCAGGAGTTTCTCTTGAGGGTTCAGTCATCAGCAAGAGCGTAAAGCGCAACAAAGAATACTGGGGCGACAACATCACAGCTGAGGAAGCCTTGAAAAAACCTGCCAACGATAAAAGAATTTTGCCGCTTATTGAAGTTCTTGAAAAGTTACTCAAAAAATCAAAGTGAGGAATTAGAATCGCTCCTAACTCCTCACTCGTAATTTTATTTTTTTAATCACTCTACCGGAAAATCAAAATAAGTGTCAGGGTACGGCTCATTGTTGAGCGTGAAGTGCCACCATTCCGTACTAAGCGGCCTGAAGCCGTGAGCAGTCATTGCGTTGCGCAAAATCATTCTGTTGTTATATTGCTTTTTCGTAATTTTTTTATAGTCCGGGTGAGACTTAACTCCGAAATAATCAAACGTTCCGCCCATGTCAACTTCCTTTTCCGTTTTCATGTCGAACAAAGTTAAATCGAGCGTGCTTCCGCGACTATGCCCCGACTTGTAATCTATATACCCCTGATCGAATAAAACGGACTTGTCAAGATCGGGGTAAAAATATTTTTTCATGCGCGTGTCCTTTACATCTTTGGCCCAGCGCGCAAAATGACTGACTGCCCTTTGAGGTCTGTATGCGTCATAAATTTTCAGCCTGTAGCCCTTTTTTATAACCTCATCGCTGACTTCTTTAAGAGCTGCTGCCGCTTCCTTTGTTAAATACGCAACGGGAGTCTCGTAGCCTTCGATACGGTCTCCGACAAAATTATAAGTCGAGTAGTAACGTATTTCGAGTATTACGTCAGGTACAGCTTCGGCAAGTTTCACAAAGCCCGACGAGTCCATCGGGTCAACCTCCGCGTAAGACTGACCGCAGAACAGAATAACACAAAATAAAATCAATGCCGCTAAAATTTTTTTACTTCTCATGAAAAAATCCCCTTTCTATTTCCTACCTACTACTTCCTAACTCCTAACTGTTAATAAGGTAGTCAAGGCAGGTACGAACGCCGAAAGCTGACGCTCCTTTTGAATAAACTCCGTACTCTTTGTCTTTCGTGTCAGGGCCGGCGATGTCCAAGTGAGCCCACGCGATATTTTTATCGACAAATTCTTTCAGGAACATTGCCGCAAAAATCGCTCCGCCGTATCTGTTGCCGCAGTTAATTAAATCGGCGTAAGGAGATTTCAGCGTCTCGGCAATATTTTCATCGTCGATGGGCAAACGCCATAATAACTCGCCGCGACGGTTTGAAGCCTCTGAAATTTTTTCGCAGAGTTCTTCATCATTAACGAAAAGTCCTGCACGCCACTTCCCTAAAGCTACCATGCACGCGCCCGTTAATGTCGCCATGTCGATGATTGCGTCGGGTTTAATTTCGCTCGCCATGCACAGAGCATCAGCAAGAACTAAACGCCCCTCCGCGTCAGTGTTATTAATTTCAATCGTCTTTCCGTTCCGGGCCGTGATAATATCGTCAGGTTTATATGCGCTCCCCGAAGGCATGTTCTCAGCTACGGACATAAAGCCGTGAACTTCGACGTTAAGGCCAAGTTCCGCAACGCCTTTCATAATTCCAAGAACGTTGCACGCGCCGGTCTTGTCGCCTTTCATAGTGGTCATGAAATTTTCCGGCTTAATATCAAGTCCGCCGCTGTCGAAAGTAATTCCCTTGCCCACGAACGCAATTTTCTTGACGGGATTTTCGGGCTTGTATGTTAAATGAATGAAGCGCGGGGGATTTTTTGAACCGCTGCCGACCGCTAACACTCCGCCCATTCGTTCGGCTTTTAATTTATTCTCGTCCCAGACTTCGCAGCCGAGATTATATTTTTTCGCAAGCTCTTCAGCTTTTTCTGCAAGCACAGCAGGCCATACGGCACAGCCCGGCTCGTTTATAATTTCACGCGCAAAAATTTGAGCGTCTGCTAATTTCAAGCCCGTTGAAATTTCTTTCTCGTCATACGAGTCTGAATAAATTTCAGTCAATGCGAAAGGCTCATAATTTTCGTCCTTAGTTTTATATTTGTCGAAAACGTAAGAGCAAAGTCCGGCGGCCTCGCCTAGCGTTAAAGCAAGCTCTTTACAGCTGCTCAAGTTTTTGAGAATAACGCTGGCGGTTTTGTTGCGCTCGCGTCCGATTTTTCTAAATCCCCACGCTAAAGAATCGCGAATTAAATTTATGTCGCACTTCTCTTTTTTTCCGAGACCGATTAAATAAAGATTTTTATATTGAGAATCGAACAGCGGCAATTTTACGAGACTGCCTTTTTTGCCCGTGAAGTCCTTGCGCGAAATTAAAGACACAATAAAATCTCTGAGCTTATCATCAATAAGCCCAGAGAAACTTGATAAACTCGTGTCTTCTTCGCGTAAAAGTATCAAGAGAGCATCGGCCGCCTGATTACTTAACCGCTTAATCTGCATGTGTTGTTGCCCTCTTTACGAAACCGCTTCTAAGACATTTCGTGCAAATTCTTGCTTTGAATACTTCGCCGTCTCCGGCATCTACTCTGACTGTCTGAAGGTTAATATTCCAGCGTCTTCTTGTATGTCTGTTTGAATGGCTTACGGCGTTTCCGGCCACAGGGCCGCGTCCGCAGAAATCACAAAACTTAGCCATAATAAAAAATTCCTCCTAGTGAAATTCAAAATCAAATAAATTCTCACAGATTATAACATTTATTCAGTCAGGCGGTAGAAGTTAGGAAACAGGAGGCAGGAATTTTTTTTCGAGTGTGATAAAATTTTAACGTAGTCTCTAAAAATTTCGGAGACTATTTTTTTTACCACTACATTTACACCTACAAAAATCTTAAAAAATTTTAGCGTCCATAAAAATTTTCAGAGCTGTTTCAAAAAATAGAATCGCAAAAAATTTTTAGCTTTTATTTTTTTTCGATTAAGCAATATAATTTTCATACGATCCAAAAATTTTATAAGAGGTGATTTTTTATGAAGAGATTTATTTTCTTGGCACTCGTTGCTGCGTTAGTCATGGCTGCGTGTTCAGCATATGCTTGGGCACCGAAGAAGAACGTTACCGTAATCGTTGCCTATAAGGCCGGCTCAGGGACGGACAACACCGCGAGAGTTCTCTCAAAGTTTGCGACCGACAAGATCGGAAAAACTTTAGTCATTCAAAATCTTGAGGGCGGCTCAGGGTCAATCGGCTGGACAGCTCTTGCAAACGCAAGGCCGGACGGACACACGATAGGATTTATTAACCTTCCGACGCTTTGCTCGAACATTGTCGAAGGGCTCGGCGATTATAAAGTTGATGACTTCGTGCCGATCTGCAACCACGTCAACGAAACTTCGTTAGTCATGGTCGGAAAAGACAGCCCGTTCAACTCTGTTGAGGAGCTTGTGAAATTCGCAAAAGAAAATCCCGGCAAACTCAAAGCCTCAACGAACGGAATGAAAGCATCTAATCACATCGGCGCGGAACTTTTTGCAAAATCAGCCGGCTTCACGTATATGGCGATACCTTACGGCGGAACTGCGGATCAGCTGCTTGCTTTACGTCAGGGCGAAGTCGATTTCTCCGTCGCAAAAGAAGCAGACATCGCCGCAATGATGAGCGAAGTAAAAATTTTGGGCGTGTTCGCTGAAAAGCGCATGGCCTCATTCCCTGACGTTCCGACGCTTGGTGAACTTGGCCTTTATAACAAGTGGTACGGAAGCGCGAGAGCTATCGTAGCCCCTAAAGGAACTTCCCCCGAAGCCGTGAAATTTTACGAAGAGGCTTTCAAAGCTGCAATGGAAGATCCAGAATATATCGCGGCTGCTGAGAAGGCAGGAGTTACAACTCTGTTCATGAACGCCGAAGACACAGCGAAATTAATTAATCAGCAGTATCAATTCTGCACGGACGAGGTTGCAAAACTCTGGGACTAATTTTTAGTGAGGGATTAGGAGTGAGGAGTTAGGAGTTAAAATTCCTAATTCCTCATTTTATTAATAGAGATTTAAGAAAGGAGAAAAATTTTCACATGAAAATGAAAAAGACTGACATCGGAGTATGTCTTGCTATGTATGCCGTGTGTGCGTTCTTTTTATATATGACGCTTCAGCTTCCGAAGGCCGCGCAGATTTATCCGTTGTGCGTAATTGCTTTGCTTGCCGGCCTGACGACTCTGCACGTCTTTAACATGATAAGAGCCGCAATTAGTTACGGAGTTGAAAGCGGACTTGAGGACTTCAAAAATTTTGTTCCGTCTCAATTTTTTGTTCTCTTCGCGATGATTTTAATATATCTTGCCGTTATGCCTTACGCGGGATTTTATATCGCGAGCATTTTATTTATGGGAGCAAGTTTAATTTTCCTTCGCGTCAAACTTTGGCAGATAGTCTTATCAGAAATTGTAATAATCGCTCTGGTTTACTGCGCGTTTACATTATTTCTTGAGGTCAGACTGCCGGCAGGAATATTTTTTGAATAAGGACGGTGAAATTTTGAAATGTTAGAAACTTTATCATTAATGGGTAACGGCTTCGTCAGTGCTCTTTACCCCGTCAACATTTTAGCAATGATCGCCGGCGTTACGATCGGAATAGTTATCGGCTGTCTGCCCGGACTTTCTGCGGCGATGGGCGTTGCTCTTTTGCTGCCGATGACGTTCTCAATGGAAGCATCAACGGGAATGATTATGCTCGGAGCAATTTACTGCGGAGCTATTTTCGGCGGTTCAATCTCTGCAATTTTAATTCACACTCCCGGAACTCCTGCAAGTGCCGCGACAGCTATCGAAGGCTATCAGATGACGTTGAAGGGCCAAGCCGGAAAAGCACTCGGCACGGCGTGCATAGCGTCATTTTTCGGCGGTCTGCTCTCCTGCATATCGTTATACTTCTTTGCGCCGGTGCTCGGAAAACTCGCGATGAAGTTCGGCTCGCCTGAATATTTCTGGCTCTCGATTTTCGGACTGACAATAATCGCCGGAGTTTCTTCAAAGTCAATGGTAAAAGGATTAATGAGCGGTGCGCTCGGTCTTTTATTATCGACGATCGGAATGGATCCCATGCAGGGCGTAAAAAGATTTATGTTCGGCCAGAGTTCTTTATACGAGGGAATAAATGTAACCTGCGCTTTAATCGGTCTGTTCTCGATGAGCCAAGCGTTAATTTTAGCCGAAGCAAAAATAAAACAACGCGCAAGAGCCACGCAGTTTAACGACAGAATGTTATTGACGAAGGACGAATTAAAAACTATTGCGCCTACGATCGGACGCTCATGGATAATCGGAAACCTTGTCGGAATTTTGCCCGGCGCAGGAGCTTCGATAGCGTGCTTCATGGGTTACAACACGGCACGGCAGTTTTCAAAGAATAAAGAATTATTCGGTCATGGAAGTTATGAAGGTGTAGCAGGAAGCGAGGCCGCTAACAACGCAGTAACGGGAGGCTCATTAATTCCCATGCTGACACTTGGAATACCAGGCGAAAGCGTTACGGCGGTATTAATGGGCGGATTAATCATTCAAGGCTTGACACCGGGCCCGAATTTATTTGTCGGCGAGACAGCGAAAATGACATATACATTTTTTGCCGGCTTTGTCTTAATTCAGTTCTTTATGCTCGGCATAGGCTTATTAGGCTGTCGGGGCTTTGCGAATATTGCGAGGCTTTCCGACGCGATTTTAATTCCTTCAGTAACAATTTTGTGTGTCGTCGGCTCGTTCGCAATTCATCAAAATTTTGTTGACGTTGTAATCATGTTAATCTTCGGCGTAATCGGCTGGCTTGCTCGAAAATTCGGACTTAACAACGCCGCGATAGTTCTTGCTTTGATACTTGGCCCTATAGGCGAAAAAGGCTTGAGACGTTCATTATTATTATCCGGCGGAGACCCGAGAATTTTATTCTCAACGCCCGTATGCTGGGTATTAATCGCTTTATGCGTGCTTGGAATTTTATCGCCGGTCTTAATGGACAAAATGGCCGGTAAAAAAATTAAAGAGGACGAATAAAAAAACTCCTAACTCCTACCTGATTTTTTCTTGCCTTCACTCGTGATAAAATACGATAATCCCAAAAACTTTAATTATGGAGGTTTTAACCATGAGTGAAAATGACGGAAAGAAAGGAACCTTACAGGTAGTTCCCGGTCTGGGCTATCTCCTCGCTTCTGTCGATATGCATAAAATATTTTTTTCCAAAGCGTCTGAACTGCATCTTAACTTTCCTTTCATGATTGTAGTTTCATAATTATACAACGCAACTTATTTTGAAAATTGCTATTTAATTTTCTTTGTGTTAATATTTTTATAAATTTGAGGCATAAAACTTTTATAAAGGAGTTTGTTATCGTGGGACTTGTAAGAAAATTCTTCAATCAAACGAGAAAACCCGAAGGATTTTTAGGCAGGCTGATGTTGAGCGGCATGAGTTTCGGTCATGCTAGCGTTGCAGATTGGGCGATGTCTCTGCTAAATATTCCCGAGCCTTTAGAGATCGTTGAGCTGGGCTGCGGAAACGGAAGGGACGCGGGCGAGCTTCTGAAAAAATATCCGGGCTCGAAAGTTACCGCTGTCGATTATTCCCCGCTGTCAGTCGAGAGGACAAAGAGGACGAATAAAAAAATGCTTGAGGCCGGGAGAATTAAAGTTCTCGATGACGACGTATCAAACTTAAAACTTGAACATGAAAAATTTGACTTAGCTACGGCTTTCGAGACTATATACTTCTGGCCGGGCCTTGAGAGATGTTTTGAAAACGTCAAAAAAATTTTGAAACCGGGCGGGCGTTTCATGGTTGTCATGGAATCGAACGGGCAGGATAAAATAATTCAATGGTTCAAGAAGAGAATTGACGGTATGAACACATATTCCGAAGAAGAAATCGAGAAAGCATTACGTGCGGCAGGCTTTTCAAAAATCGAAGCTAATCATAAAAAATCTATCGGGGCTACGTGGCTTATGCTGTTGGCTGAAAAATGACAAATTTTAATGCCCGCAAAATTTCACAAGGCCGATTAAAAAAATAGAATCACGAAATTTTTTCTTGCTTTCACTCGTGATAAAATATAAAAATCCCAAAAACTATAATTATGGAGGTTTTAACCATGAGTGAAAATGACGGAAAGAAAGGAACCTTACAGGTAGTTCTCGGCGCGGCATTCTTGATGGCTACATCGGCAATCGGGCCGGGCTTTCTCACACAGACGACTGTATTCACACAGCAGCTTGTTGCGTCCGCCGCATTTGCCATAGCCGTTACTATAATCGTAACTGCTATAGTGCAGTTGAACATCTGGAGAATAATCTGCGTCTCCGGGCTTCGTGCGCAGGACATAGCAAACAAAGTCGTTCCCGGTCTGGGCTATCTTCTCGCCTTTGCCGTAGCACTCGGCGGCCTTGCGTTCAATATCGGCAACGTGGGCGGAGCGGCACTGGGGCTCAACACGGTGCTGGGCGTTCCTAATTCTTACGGTGCGGCGATCAGCGCGGCCATAGCGATTTTTATTTTCCTGAATAAAGATTTAGGAAAAGCTATGGACTACTTCACGCAGTTTCTAGGAATTTTGATGATTGCCCTCATGCTTTACGTGGCTGTCCAGTCTGCCCCTCCTGTCGCATTGGCAGCTAAAGAAGCCGTTATGCCTTCGACAATCAACTGGACAATAATTTTAACTCTCATCGGCGGAACTGTCGGAGGATATATTTCTTTCTCAGGCGCACACAGATTAATCGACGCCGGAGTAAGGGACGCGAAGGACGCAACAAAAGGCGCTATGAACGGAATAGTTGTTACGTCTATCATGCGCGTTTTATTATTCTTGGCCGTCTTGGGAGTTGTTTACGTTGCGGCAGGAGAAATTGCTATACCTCTGGAGAAAGCTAACCCTGCGGCGGACGCTTTCAAGCGCGGAGCCGGTGAACTTGGCTACAGAATGTTCGGAGTTATTCTCTGGGCGGCAGGCGTTACTTCAGTAATTGGAGCGTCATATACTTCAGTTTCATTCCTGCGTTCATTGTTCGGAGGAATAGACAGAAATTACAGATGGTGGATGATCGGCTTTATATGCGCTTCAACGGCAATAAATATTTTCGTTGCAAATCCTGTCGCGCTTTTAATAGCGGCCGGATCTGTTAATGGCTTAATTCTTCCGTTAGCCTTAGGCTGCATTCTGCTTGGAGCGTTCAAGAAGGAAGTAGTCGGCGAAGAATATAAACACCCTGCTGTATTAGCGGCAATGGGCTGGGCCGTCGTCGCCTTCACGTTTTGGATGGGTATTCAGGCACTGCCCAACATCTTAAAAATTTTCGAGTAAGCTATGAAAATTTCAGGATTTGAGGCAAAAATTCTTCCTGCCGGAGAGACTTGTTTATTCGTTGACTTCGGCGAGAAGATTGACATGCAGATTAACAGCCTTGTACAGGGATTAAAACGCTCTCTCACTGAAAAGCCTTTTGAAGGAATGAGAGAGCTTGTCCCTACCTATCGTTCGCTGTCGATATACTTTGACCCTTTAACAGTAGATTTAGAAGCGTTAAACAAGCGTCTCATGACTGACTTGGAAACAATTACAGAAGAACTTAGCGAGGACAACGCAGACGCAACTCAGGTTAATGTGCCTGTATTTTTCGGCGGTGAGTTTGGGCCCGATCTATCTGACGTTGCCGAATACACAAAACTTTCAGCCGAAGAAGTCATAAAACGCTATTGCGCGTCGCCTCTTTACTGCTTCATGAACGGATTTACTCCGGGCTTCCCGTATTTAGGCGGCATGGACAAAACTTTAGAGACACCGAGATTAAAAAATCCGCGAGAGTTAATTCCTGCTAACAGTGTCGCAATCGGCGGAGCGCAGGCCGGAGCATATTCAATCGCAAGTCCCGGAGGCTGGCGGATTATAGGCCGCGTGCCTTATGAACTTTATGACCCTGACAGAGATCCCGCCGTCGCTATTCAGGCCGGAATGTGGGTGCATTTTTATCCCGTCGACATGGAACGCTATAAAGAAATTGAGGAGCAGGCCAAGTCGGGCGTTTATAAAATCGAATATAAAAAAAGGGGCGTTGAAGCATGAAATTAAAAATTCAATCACCCGGCCCTTTAACAAGCGTGCAGGATTTAGGACGCTGGGGACATCAGGCTATAGGAATGCCCGTAAGCGGTGCAATGGACGCTCCGGCCTTGATACGCGGAAATATTTTGCTCTGCAATCCCGACGGCGCGGCGGCTCTCGAAATGACGATGACAGGCCCTGCAATTTTATTCGAGGGCGAAGGAGCTATCGCA
The DNA here is from genome assembly GCA_017443985.1 of Synergistaceae bacterium. Lineage (GTDB taxonomy): Bacteria > Synergistota > Synergistia > Synergistales > Aminobacteriaceae > JAFUXM01. The sequence goes on along the minus strand of JAFSXR010000037.1, from coordinate 22,802 downwards.
GTTACCGGCGCGGAACTACAGCCTAAATTAAATGGCAAGCCCGTTGCAAACTGGACAGTGATAAAAATTAATAGCGGCGATGTTTTGACTTTCGGCGGTGCCTGCGGAAAAGGCTTGAGAGCATATCTATGCGTTAGCGGAGGAATTGATGTGCCCCTCGTCATGGGAAGCCGAAGCACTTACATGAAAGCTAAAATCGGCGGACTTAACGGAAGAAAGCTGGCAAAAGATGACGTTTTATCAACGGGCGAAAATAATTCTTGCAAAATAGGCGTAACGTGTCCGGAAAATCTGCGTCCCGATTATGCGGTTAATGCGCCGCTGCGAACTGTTTTAGGCCCTCAAGATGATTATATAAAGCCCGAAGGAATAAAAATTTTTTTCAGCACTGAATATAAAATTTCTCCTTCGTCCGACAGAATGGGGACGCGCTTTGAAAGCGATAAGATAATCGAGCACGTGAAAGGCCCTGATATAGTCTCTGATGCTATTCCGATGGGAGCGGTGCAAATTCCCGGACAGGGCGTGCCCATAGTCATGATGGCTGACCGTCAGACAACAGGAGGCTATGTAAAAATCGGAGTCGTTCACGCTCTCGACGTTGCCAGATTAAGTCAGTTTATGCCCGGCTCGTCAGTACGCTTTGCTGAAATAACTCAGGAGCAGGGAATAGAAATTTCTAAGTCCGAATCAAATTTGTTAAATCTTTTGCGTTCTCATGTTGAAAAATTTAACACCGTTCCGCCTGCTGCAGCTTCACAAAATCGCGGTGCAATGAATGTAATCGTAAACGGCGAAAAATTTTTTGTTACGTGGGAAAAATTATCATAAAAAGGAGATGAAAATTCATGAGCTATAAAGTTGACCTGAACAGCGACTTGGGCGAAAGTTTCGGCGCGTGGAAAATGGGACAGGACGCGGACGTTTTAACCTTTGTTTCGTCGGCTAATGTTGCCTGCGGTTTTCATGCCGGAGACCCCTTAGTCATGCGCAAGACCGTTAAAGATGCCGTTGCCGCAGGAGTTGCAATAGGAGCGCACCCTGCATACCCTGACTTAAAAGGCTTCGGACGGCGCAATGTTGCCTGCTCGCCTGATGAACTTTACTCCGACACTTTATATCAAATCGGAGCGTTGAGAGCGTTCTGTGAGGCCGCAGGAACGAAATTACAGCACGTCAAACCTCACGGAGCAATGTACAACAGTGCCGCTAAAAAACCCGAAGAAGCTCTTGCACTTGCTCAGGCAGTTAAAGACGCAGGGAGCGGATTAATTTTAATGGGGCTTGCCGGTTCGGAATTTGACAAGGCCGCAGAAAAAATCGGACTTCCATATGCCGCTGAAGCATTCGCCGACAGAGGCTATATGAATGACGGCTCATTAGTTCCGCGAAAAATGGAAGGCGCGTTTGTCCATGATGTCGAAGTTGCCGCGCAGCGTGTTATAAGAATGGTCAAGGAAGGCGTTGTCGAGGCCATAGACGGAACTATAGTTCAGCTTCGTCCGCAGTCAATCTGCCTTCACGGCGATTCTCCTTCGGCTGTACAGATGGCTCAGACGTTGAGAAAACGTTTAATAAAGGCCGGAATAGAAATTGTGCCTCTCAGCAAAATAATTTAATTTAATTTTTTTAAGGAGGAATTTCACATGACAAAACCAAGTGATTACGCTGCTTACTCTCCGCAGGAAGTTCGCAAGATGATACGCGCCGGCGAATGGGACAGGCCGACTTCAGGAATGTGCGAGGGCTACGTGCAAGGCAATCTCGTAGTGCTTTCAAAGGACTTGGCCTATGATTTTCTTGTTTTTGCCCAGCGAAATCCCAAGCCTTGTCCGATTTTGGACGTTACGGAAGTCGGACAGACCGAGCCGAAACTGGTTGCGCCCGGTGCAAATATTGCGACTGACATTCCGCGCTACAGGATCTGGAAAAATGGCGAGCTTGCTGACGAAGTTACGGACGTTACGAAATATTGGCGCGATGATCTCGTGGCTTTTCTGCTCGGCTGCTCGTTCTCGTTTGAGGGCGCATTGATTCAGTCAAATATCAGAGTCCGCCATATTGACTGCGGCTGCAACGTTCCGATGTACGTTACTAATATTCAGTGCAAGCCTGCCGGGCGTTTGAGCGGCCCTATGGTAGTTTCAATGCGTCCGATACCTGCCTCGCTTGTCCCTAAGGCTGTCTTATGCACAGGACGTTTCCCTGCCGTTCACGGTGCGCCCGTTCACATCGGAGAGCCTGAGATGATAGGCATTAAAGACATCAATAAGCCTGACTTCGGCGACGCTGTAGAAATTAAAGACGGAGAAATTCCCGTATTCTGGGCCTGCGGTGTTACTCCTCAAGCTGTAATCATGGCGGCAAAGCCCGATTTCGCGATCACTCACGCGCCCGGACATATGTTCATCGCAGATTTAAGAGACAGCGACTACGCAGTATTCTAAAAAAAAAATAGGAGCAAAGATTTTAACTCCTCGCTCCTAATTCTTAGCTTTCTTAATTTTTTATTAATTATTTAATTATTCGCTTAAAGCACAGACTTTCCCATCGCTTGAGAAATAAATAACTCCGTCAGAATATGCCGGGCTTGAAATTATTCCGCCGGTCTCAAATTTATTGATTAAGCGTCCCGACTTCGAGTTAAGCTCGTAAATATTTCCGCCCTCAGGGAACGCAAAAACTTTTCCGTTTGCAATGATCGGCTTTGCGCTGACGCTTCCGTTCTCGCAGTTAAACTGCCACAAAATTGAGCCGTCATTCTCGCTTAAAGCCGCGACATAGCCGCGCCCCGTGCCTACCGCGATAATTCCGTCAGCAACAACAGGAGCAGTCGTTACAGGGTCTTTAATGTTCACGTGCCATAAAGGAATTACGGCCTTAATTTGAACAGCCTGAACAGAGCCGTCCCACGATGAGAAATAAACGTTGCCGTTATTCACAGCGGGAGTGTTGATAGCACCGCCCGCGCCGCCGCCGTTTTCTCTCTTGCCGGTTTTGGCGTTGATGATGTCAAAAATTCCGTTGTACTCGCCTAAAAATACTAAGCCGTCAGAATATGCCGGAGCAGCCCTCAATCCCTGCTCATTAGCCTGAAAAGTCCAAACAGTATTCCCTGTATTAATATCGAGCGCGTAAAGTTTTGTGTCAGCCTTTGAAATAAATGCCAAGCCTGCGCCTGCTGTTACACCGTCAGCAATTCCGTCGTTATGATCGGGTCTCGGAGAATACTCCCATACTAATGAACCGTCATTGAGATTTACGCACGTAATGCCGCCGTCAGCCGCCGCGAAAACAACTTTGCCGTCAAGTACGGCAGGAGTGCCCATTATGGAGCCGCCGTTGTCCTGATAACTCCAGACAAGAGAGCCGGAATTTTTATTGAGAGCAAAGAAAGCTCCCATAGAGTCCCCGAAGAGAACTTTATCTTGATTGACAACTATGTTGCTTGTTACTGACGCTTTGTACTCCCAGCGAACGCCGTGAAAAGCAAACGCCTGCGACGCAAATAAAAACACGAACAAAAATATTAAAGAAATTTTTTTCATAATAAATTTTCACCTCTCAAAAAAAATTAGGAAGCAAGAAATTTTTTACCTCCTACCTCCTAACTCCTACCTATTCAAGGATTGCTCCTTTGTCGGCAGAGCTGACGAGCTTCGCATAACGCGCAAGATAGCCTGTTTTAATCTTAGGCTCGTTGGGTGTCCAGCCCTCGCGGCGTTTCGCAAGTTCTTCGTCGGAAACTTTCAGCTCGATTTTATAATTGTTAATGTCTATGCTGATAATATCTCCCTCATGAACAAGGCCGATATTGCCGCCTGACGCTGCCTCCGGCGAAACATGTCCTATGCTCGCGCCCCTCGTGGCTCCTGAAAATCTGCCGTCTGTTATAAGCGCAACGCTTGTGTCAAGTCCCATTCCGCAGATCGCGCTCGTGGGGTTCAGCATTTCGCGCATACCGGGTCCGCCCTTAGGGCCTTCGTAACGAATAATAACAACGTCGCCGGGATTAATTTTTCCAGCGTAAATTGTTTTAATCGCGTCATCTTCGGAGTCAAAAACTCTCGCAGGGCCCTCGTGCTTCATCATCTCTTTAGCGACTGCCGAACGCTTTACGACACAGCCGTCAGGAGCTAAGTTGCCTTTTAAGACCGCTATGCCGCCGTTGGGCGAATACGGATTATCAATCGGGCGAATGACATCATGATTAAGATTTTCAACGCCTGAAATATTTTCCGCTACAGTTTTGCCCGTCGCAGTAATTAATGAAGTGTCGATTAAATTTTTCTTCGCTAGCTCTTTCATGACGGCATAAACTCCGCCGGCGCGGTCTAAATCTTCCATGAAAGTATCTCCTGCCGGTGCCAGGTGGCATAAATTCGGCGTGCGTTCGCTGATCGCGTTAGCGTGGCTGAAATCAATCGTAATTCCTGCCTCGTGGGCTATCGCAGGCAAGTGCAGCATCGTATTTGTCGAACACCCTAAGGCCATGTCAACAGCTTCGGCATTATCAAAAGCCTTAGCCGTCATAATATCTCTCGGCCTGATATTTTTTTCGACAAGCTCCATGATTTTCATGCCCGTTAATTTTGCGAGCCTTATCCTTGCGGAATACGGAGCAGGTATCGTCCCGTTGCCGCGCAATGACATTCCGATCGCTTCCGTCAAACAGTTCATTGAGTTAGCCGTGTACATTCCCGAACATGAACCGCATGAGGGACAGGCGTTTTCGGTATAGTCATCTACTCCGGCCTCGTCGATTTTTCCTGCGTGGTACGCTCCGACGGCTTCAAACATGTGGCTTAAACAAGTTCTCCGTCCGTCCTTCAAGTGTCCTGCCAGCATAGGCCCTCCTGCGCAAAAAATCGTAGGGACGTTTACACGCGCAGCGGCCATTAAAAGTCCCGGAACATTTTTGTCGCAGTTCGGTATCATGACTAAGCCGTCGAACTGATGAGCGATTGCCATTGCCTCCGTAGAGTCGGCGACTAAATCACGGGAGACGAGAGAATATTTCATTCCTACATGTCCCATAGCAATGCCATCGCAGACTGCAATAGCCGGGAACATTAAGGGCGTTCCACCTGCCGCGTAGATTCCTTCTTTGACGGCCTGAGCGATTTTATCCAAGTGCATATGGCCCGGAACAACTTCGCTGAAAGAACTCACAACGCCGATAATCGGACGCTTGATTTCTTCTTTAGTGAGGCCGAGCGCATATAAAAGGCTTACGTTAGGCGTTCTGTCAACTCCGGCTTTGATGTTATCACTTCGATACATCATCGAGGCCGCCGCCGTCCTTCCATAACATTTGCTCTCTTAACTGCTTGCCGATTACTTCCATTTGATGTTTCGCTAACTGGTCGCGCTTTGAATTAAAGAACGTGCGCCCGTTTTTATTTTCAGCGATCCATTTTCCTGCGAAAGTTCCGTCCTGAATGTCAGCAAGAACTTTTCTCATGTTGGCTTTAATTTCTTCGTGAGGCAGCACGCGAGGCCCTGAAACATATTCGCCGAACTCCGCCGTATCGGAGATTGAGTAGTTCATCGCGGCAACTCCGCCCCTGTTCACAAGGTCGATAATTAATTTCATCTCGTGGATACACTCGAAATAAGCGTTGACGGGGTCGTAACCTGCTTCACATAAAACTTCAAAGCCGCACTGCATTAAATCAACAACGCCTCCGCAAAGAACTGTCTGCTCGCCGAACAAATCTGTTTCAGTTTCCTGCTGCATTGTCGTCTCAAGAACGCCTGCCCTTGCTCCGCCGATACCTGCAATGTAAGCAAGAGCAATGTCAAGGCATTTTCCTGAAGCGTCCTGCTCGACAGCAACGAGGCACGGAACGCCCTTGCCCGCGACGTACTGACTTCTCACTGTGTGGCCGGGACCTTTGGGAGCAGCCATGAAAACGTCAACGCCCTTCGGAGCAACTATCTGCTTGTAGCGGATATTGAAGCCGTGAGCAAACGCGATCGCTTTTCCTTCGGTGAGGTACGGCGCAATTTCATTCCGATATAAATCGGCCTGCTTCTCATCGTTGATTAATATCATGATTATGTCGGCTTCCTTTGTGCATTCGCTGACTGTCATTACTTTGAAACCGTCAGCCTCAGCAACAGGCCAAGACTTTCCGCCCTTGTAAAGTCCGACAATGACATCACAGCCGGAGTCCCTCAAGTTAAGAGCGTGAGCGTGGCCTTGTGAGCCGTAACCAATGACAGCAATTTTCTTGCCGGTGAGTTTTCCTAAGTCGCAATCTTTTTCATAATATACACGTGCCATGAAAAAATTTTCTCCTTTTTGAAAAAATTAAGTTAATTTATTTTAGCAGAGTGTTTAATTAATAATATATCGAATTAAAATAAGTTTCGTTCTCGTTCACCCGTTCATTATAAAAAATTACCTGACGCACAAGAGCCATTGAAGGCCCGCGCTTTAATTTTTTTTTCATTTCCTCGACGAGTTCAGGCTTGCCCTGAAAAAAAACTTCGACACGGCCGTCAGATAAATTTTCAACCGTTCCCGTCAGTCCTAAACGCTCCGCCTGTTCGCAGGCCCAGTATCTGAAGCCCACGTGCTGGACTCTTCCGGCAATAAGAGCCCTGACGCGGACGAAATCGCTTTTATCTTCATAGCTCATTTATTTTTCACTCCCATATTCCTGAAATTTTTAACTGTTCCGTAACTTTTTCGCCCCAGTTTTTATTGCTTTGAGGAGATGCCGGGCTTGGGTGAAGAATTTTTGTGATTGTTATATTTTTTCCTGCTAAGGCTTCCTTTGCGCGGTCAGCCGCGAAATTTCCGACCCCTGCAACAAATTCCGGCCTTAATACTTCAATAATTTTTTTCAATGAAAAATTACAGGCCGCAAATAATTTTTCGCGCTCGGATTTTTTTAATTTGTCGGGCGTTAAATTTCTAGCTCTGTTTTCGCCGCTCCTCTCTAAAAATAACAACGGGCAGTAATTCAAGACAAAATTTTCACGAAAAAAATTCTCCGCCGTTCCGAAACGTTCTTTGAATAATCCCCAGAGCCTTTTTCCGCTGACTTCGGAGCGCGGACAATTGAGCCCCGAAATTTTGAACGAATTATTTTTTATTTCGGGCAGTGCAATTTTTATTTCGTTGATGCCAAGAAAATTTTTTACAGCTCCGACTTCGCCGAACGGCACGCCCGTTTGAGCCATTCCGTAGGGGCCGGGATTCATTCCGAGAAATATAACGCGCTTCTCACCTTCAGCATAGCTCAAGTATTTTTCAACGCCGTCTGACGCATAAATTAAAGGGTTATAGACTTCCGCGACGGGCTCGGAAAATTTCATAGCGGCAAGTTCTTCGCAGAGTTCAGAGTAAATATTTTTTATGACTAAATTATTTTTCATGAGTAATATTTTATAATTTTTTGTGCTAAAATGACTCTAACTTTTCAAAAAAATTCCCGTGAAAAAATTTAGAGAGAAAAATATTTTTGGGGGCTACAATGGGGACTACAGAAATCTTAAAAATTTTTAGCGTTCATAAAATTTTACAGAGCCGTTTCAAAAAATAGAATCGCAAATTTTTTTCAGCGTATAATTATTTTTAATTCATCAAAAATTTTTCGAGGGGAGCAAAAATTTATGAGAGCAAAAAAATTTTTCGCGGCATTAATTTTTATTTTCATGCTCACGGAAATTTTATACGCTGACGAATGGCAGGCCGATAAACTTGACGCACGCAAGGCAATTCCTAATAACCCGACACCGCCCGACAGGTTAGAGCCCGTCTGCAAATTAGAGCCGCTTAAAAATGACGAGGGAGTTATACGCCGCGTGAATGTCCGGGACGGCGAGAGGGTTGTCGCTCTGACGTTCGACGCTTGCGAGCTTGCGACAGTAACAACGGGCTGCGACATGAACGTTATAAATTTTTTGCGCTTGAGCAATATTCCGGCCACTTTTTTTATGGGCGGAAAATGGATGAGGACCCATGCCCGGCGCGTCAAGCAGATTATGAACGAGAGCGATTTATTTGAAATCGGGAATCATAACTGGTCGCACGGAAACTGCGCTCTGCTCTCCGACACAGCTTTAATAAATCAAATTTTATGGACGCAGGCCCAGTATGAAATTTTAAGAGAAGAAGTTTTGACTGAAATATACAACGAAAAAGGCATTGACGCGGTGAACGAAAAGCAGGAAAAAATTTTCCCCGTTCCGATTTTGTTCAGGCTGCCTTACGGACGGAATAACGAGAGGGCATTAAAAATAATTGCGTCGCTCGGCCTCAGGGTCGTTCAATGGGACGTGGCCGCCGAAGCAGGAGATAACACGAACATAAAACGCGCTAAACGTTCGGCGAAAAAAGTTGCGGCAATGACGAAGCCGGGCTCTATTTTATTATTTCACGCTAATTTAGTTCCAAAGGGCACGGTGAATTTATTGCGCTTTATCATTGAAGAGCTGCGGAGTCAGGGCTACAGTTTCGTGAAGGTCAGCGAACTTTTGAAGACGGGCGAAACTGAAACGGTGCGGAGCGGATACTTCACGACACCGGGCGACAATCTTGCGCTCGATAAACAATTCGGCATTGACGGAACAGGAAGGAAAAAATAAAAAATGTTAGATAAAATTTTTGAAGTAATGTTTTCTTCCGGCGGCTGGCAGTTCGTCGGGGCGTTTATGTGGGGAATGGCGAGCGTGCTGTTGAGCCCGTGCGGAATTTCTCTCGTGCCTCTTGTCGTGAGCTACATCGAGAACACAGACACGCCGACACGGTCAAGAGCTTTTTTAGTCTCGTGTTTTTTTTCGCTCGGAATAATTTTTAATTTGAGCCTCGTTGCCTTAATCACTTCCGGGCTTGGCCTCTTGCTTGGAGGCTATGAAAAATTTTTAACGCTCTTCGTTGCCTGCGTGTTCATAATAATGGGACTTCATTTAACAGGCTTAATCCATGTAAAAATTTTTTCGCTGGGCTCAGGGGCAAAAGGGACGGAGTCGCAAAATCTCAAAGGCGCGTTGATTCTCGGCATAGTCTCCGGGCTTGCGGTCGGGCCGTGCAGCATAGCATACGTCAGTCCGGTTTTATCGCTTGCAATGTCGCAGGCTTCTTTCATGCTCGTGATAGCTTATGCTCTGGGCTACAGCGCGGTGCTGATCGCGGCAGGAACATTCGCGCAGATTTTCTCGGCATTCCTTCAAAGTGAAAGAGGCGATAAAATTTTGCGTGCTGTCAATATTCTTTGCGGACTTGCTTTAATTGCAGGAGGAATTTATTTTATTTATGAGACTGTTTTTTTAGCATTGTAATATAATTTAGTCGTCAATTTCAAAAAATTTCATTAAAGGAGAAAATTTCACATGAAAGTAATTTCAACAGAGAAAGCACCCGGAGCGATCGGACCTTACTCGCAGGGCTATGAAGTCAACGGATTTGTTTTTACGTCCGGGCAGATTCCAGTCAATCCAGAGACCGGAGCAACACCCGAAGGGATAACCGCACAGGCTGAACAGAGCTGCAAAAACGTAGGAGCAATTCTTGAGGCCGCAGGCAGCGATTTTTCAAAAGTTTTCAAAACTACGTGCTTCTTGGCCGACATGGGAGACTTCGCAGCATTCAATGAAGTCTACGCAAAATTTTTCACGTCGAAGCCGGCGCGCTCATGCGTTGCTGTTAAGACTCTTCCTAAGGGCGTTTTATGTGAAGTCGAAGCTATCGCGGTTAAAAATTAATGGAACGTTATGCGTGGAAAGCCTTAGTCAAAGAAGGCAAGCTGGCCGAGTACAAACAAAGGCATGACAATATTTGGCCGGAGATGAAAGAATTATTGAAATCTGCCGGCATAAAAAACTACACGATCTGGAATGTAGGCAATGAACTTTTCGGCTACTATGAATGCGAAAAGGGAATTGATTTCGCGGCAAAGACTCAAGCTCAAAGCGAGATAGTTGACCGCTGGAACGAGTACATGAAGGACGTTATGACGATGGAAATGGACCCGGAGACGGGCGCGCAGCCGAAATTAACTCAGGTTTTTTTCTTAGAGTAGCCGTGCTGTATTCCTGCCTTTATTTATCATAATTTCACACCGAAAGTATTATATAATTAACGCTTAGCGCAACCCACCTCCCGCTTCCGTAAGCGGGAGTCTTATTGCGGATTACGGTAAATAAATTAGGAGGCTAAATTTATAATGAAAAAAGTTAATAAAAAATTCTTAATGCGTCGTAAATCGGGCTTCACGCTCATTGAAATTATGGTAGTCGTTGTTATTTTAGGACTGTTGGCGGCTCTCGTCGTTCCCAACATCGGGAGCAACGTCTCCGAAGCTCAGAGGACAGCCGCACGCACCCAGATCAGCCAGATTGAGCAGACCCTTCAAATGTATCACCTGCACAACGGATTTTATCCCAGCACACAGCAGGGACTTGAGGCTCTTGTTACGGCTCCTACGACTTCGCCCGTGCCCAGACGCTATCAGCAGGGCGGCTACATGAAAAAAGTTCCTGAAGACCCGTGGGGCAATCCCTATATCTATCGCAATCAGGGCGGAAGAATTTTAATAATCAGCTACGGCCCTGACGGCGAAGAAGGCGGCGAGGGAGTCAACGCCGACATCACGAACGAGGATTAAATTTTTGAAACGCAGAGCATTTACTCTAATCGAAATTCTTTTAGTGCTCGCGATTATGGGACTTATGGCAGGTGTGGCAATTCCGCAGCTGTCATTTTATTTTGAACCACCTGCCGCAGGTCTCCAGAGAGCAATAGAAGAAGCCGAAGACAAAGCACTCTCCGGAATGCCCGTGAGGCTCTCGGTAAAATCAGAAGGAATTTCAAGAAGAGGCCGGATCGTTGCGGAAGGACTGACTAAGCGCGAAGCAGAAGCGAACAGTTTGAGCGCGTTTCTTGGCACTGATAAAAACCGTCCTGTGATTCTTGAGTGGCAGAAAATAAAAATGCAGTACCTCCCGGAAACAAGCGGCTGGCGTTTCAGCCCGGAAGTGATTTATTTTTATTCCGACGGTTCATGCACGCCGGCAAAAATTTCTTGGGAAGATCCCGACGCGCCCATTATAAGCACAAGCTCAAAAAAACCAGATGAATATATTTTAACCGTAACGGGCTACTGTATGCTGATAAATAATAAGGAGTGAGGAGTTAAGAATAATTTTTATCTAGGCGGCCTTCCCGTTCCCGGTATTCCTCTCGGCCTGTTACCGCCTAAAAATCCTCCCCTCGTAGTCTTGTCTGATTTAACTCCAGCTTGGGCATTAATTACAAGTTCTGTCCCCTCGCGCAAAACCGGACGGGCTCTGCCGCTCTTCTCGGTTTTAAGCTCCACCCACTTATTATCAGAAACTCCAGTGCTGATTTCTACGGGCCGCATCATGAAGCCGTTGTGTTCCGGCCACACTGTCCCTGACGATAAAGTTTTTTTCTGCGTCAAGATATTTCGGTCGAATGATATTGTATCTAACAGTCCTTCGGGCGGCGTAAATCTCAATGCCGCAACGGGTATCCTCAAAACATTTTCGGCGCGTGCCGTCTCGATTGAAACATTCGCGGTCATTCCGGGCATCAATTTTAATTCCGGGTTGTCAACATGAATTATTACCGTGTAAGTAACAACACTGTTGCTTGTCGTCGGAGCTATTCGGACCTGGACAACTTTGCCGCTAAAATTTTCATCGGGGAAAGCGTCAACCCTGAAGGTAACTTTCTGTCCCTCCGCTATCGCGCCGATGTCGGCCTCGTCAACTTTTGTTTCAATCTGCATTTTTGTTAAATCTTCAGCAATTTTGAAGAGCGTCGGTGTCTGATAGCTGGCCGCGACGGTCTGCCCTGCGTCTACCTGCCTGTCAATGATGACTCCGTTCACGGGCGAAGTAATTTTTGTGTAGTTCAGATTAGTTCTTGCGCGTTCGACGGCGGTCCTGCCCTGCACGACTCGGGACTGGGCCTCACGCAGGGCTGCTCGCTTCATAATTACGTCGGTCTCACTCGTATCGACTTCACTTCGGGCAATTAATTTTCTTTCAAAAAGTTCTTTGTTGCGTCTGTATTTTCTTTCAGCGTCGTTCAATGATGCCTGTGCGCTCTGTACGCTTGCCTGATATACGGCCAAGTTTGCTTCGCTTTCACCGAGCGTCAATTTCAAAACGGAGGGGTCTATCAACGCAATTAACTGCCCGGCTTTTACAGGAGAGTTAAAATCAACGTAAATTTCCTGCACCGTCCCTGAGACCTGCGTTCCTATTGCGACGACGCTGATCGCGTTCAGCTCCCCCGTTGCCGTAACCGTAGAAACAATTTCGCCGCGTGTAATTTCCGAAGTCGTCAGGCCGTAAACTACAGGCTCATCACGAAAGAAGAAATAATAAGCTCCGAAGCCAAGCCCGGCAAAAATTGCGAGCAACAATAATTTTTTTAACCCTGCTATCATAAAATCCAACTCCTAAAAAATATTCAAAATGCTCAAAAATTCCTGACTTATATTTTTATCGTCAGCGTTTAATTTTCCAAGCGGAACATTTTTATTTGCGCCGTGATAGTCGCTTCCGCCGGATATGTATAAATTATTCTGCCGGGCTTCTTCCGCGAGCCATTCGCACTTAAAAAATTCATACTTTGAATAATAGCATTCAAGCCCGTGAAGTCCGAACGAAATTAATTTTTTTAACGCTGCGAAAAATTTTTCCTGCGAGAGTTCCGGCTCCCGTGCTCCGCCAAGAGGGTGCGCCCACACAGCAACGCCGCCGGAAGAAATTATAGAATTTATTGCGAAGTCAGCGTCAACCCTGTCGTTGCCGGTTTTGCATTTATCAACAAAATTTTCCATTGCTTCGAGCCTCGTTTCGGCAAAGCCTTTTTTAACGAGCATGTTGCCAAGATGAATTTTTCCCAGACTCGGAATTTTTAATAACTCTTTAATTTCTTCGTCCGTGATTTTTACATTGAACGTGCTGCGCAAAAATTCTATTCTCTTAAAAAATTTCGCGTGCCTCAATTCGTCGCCTGCCCTCAAAACTTTTTTGAAAGCCTCGTGATTTTCATCGCAGTTAAGACCTAATATATGGCACTTTGTGTTATCGGCCCTGCATGAAAATTCGATGCCCTTAATAAATTTCACGGGCGCGCTGCCGATAATTTTTTGCATTTCCAACGCGCCTTTGATGGTGTCGTGGTCAGTTACCGCAAAAATTTTTATCCCGGCCTCCTGAATTTTTTTTAATAATTCTTCGGGACTGTCAGTTCCGTCAGAAGCGTTTGTGTGAGTGTGTAAATCTATTTTTCCCGGCATTTCTTTTTACCTCCATTAATTAAATATATTAAATTAAAGCCTTGTGAAAAATTTATGAATGATTCTAAAAAAAATAAGGAGCCGGATTTGTTTCCTGACTCCTCATTATCTACTCTCATGAAAAAATTAATCAGAAGAAAATTGCATTTTGTCCAAAACTTTTTTTAATTCATCGGCGAGGCTCATCGGCAGATCCTTGCGCATGACTATGCACGTATAATCGCCTACAGTTTTCACTGGCTCGGAGCCCGGCGGAAGTGCCTCATAAATTCCCGGCTCAATCTCAAGAGCAGTTGTCCCGTATGCCTCAGCAAGTTTATCTATAGCCTCTTGACTTACCGGAAGCAAAACGATCTCAATTTGATTTTCAATGTTGTTTATGATCGGTGCGACTTTTCCTATTGAGAATGCCAGGCAGTCGAGATGATTGCCGGTTAAAAGACTCGCTCCGCTCTCGTAGCTCTCGTACTGGACTTGAAAAATTTTTTTATAGTCGAGTCCCCACGCTTTTTCAAATAACGCTTTGACAACAAACTCCGTACTTGTTCCGGGCTTGAGCGTCGCCAATCTTATCACGGGTCTTTTTTCTATAATGTCATCGACGGATTTTATTTTATTCTTCTCGGCAAAATCTTTTCGCATAATAAAATAAGTGTATTGAGGATATAAATTTGACATTATCTCGACATCATCAGTCCTGCGTCCCTCGAAATCGCCTTCGCCCTTTACAGCCGCGCCCAGCAATGACGCAACGGAGAAGCCTAAATCTCCGCGCTTCGCGTTAATGTTGAGGATATTCGAGACACCTCCGCCGGCTACGTTGACGGTCAGCGGCAGTCCGGCATTTTGCCACTCGTCGGCGATCATTTCCCCAAGCATTGCCCAGTTCCCTCCGGCAGGCCCCGTCATGAGTCGCAGCGGCGAGGGCCATTCGCTTTTATAATTTTTAGTTCCGGCAGCAAAATACACGGTGCACGAAATTATTATAAAAATAAAAAGAATTATAAATATCTTTAGCACACGGGAGCTCTTCAAGAAAATTCACTCCTTCAAAAAATTTTTAGTATCTTGTTGTAAAATTTTAGCATGTCATTAAAAATTAAAGAAAAAATTTCGGCTATCCTCAAGACCCTGCCGGAGCGTCCGGGCGTGTACTTAATGAGGGACGCTGAAGGAAAAATTATTTACGTAGGCAAGGCAAAAAAATTAAAGCGCAGAGTCTCGTCTTATTTCAGGCATCAGCTTTTATCTCCGCGCCTTAATAAACTTGTCTCGTTAATCGAAGATATTTCTGTCATAAGGACGGAGACCGAAGCCGAAGCCCTGATCGTTGAGGCAAAATTAATCCGACGTTACTCGCCGTTTTTTAACATAGAGTTGAAGATGAGCGACAAGTACCCGTATATAAAAGTAACGAAGGAGGATTTTCCGCGCCTTGTCATAACGCGCCATAAAAGCGACGACGGGGCGGTATATCTTGGCCCGTTCGTTGATGCCGGGAATATAAAAAATTTAATGCGCCTGTCTGAAAGATATTTTCCGCTGAGGGTGTGCCGCTCGAAAATTAATCCAGACTCTAAAAAACGTCCGTGTGTCGAATACAGCTTAGGGCACTCTATGGGGGCATGCGCAGGTCTTTGCACGAGGGAAGAATATTTAGAGAGGGTTGCCGATTTAATTTTATTATTCTCAGGAAAATCTGCCGAACTCGTTGAGCGTATTCGTAAGCGAATGGACATCGCCGCAAAAAATTTAGAATTTGAAAAAGCAGCACGCTTCCGCGATACGATCCGCGCTGTCTGGAGATTGTCGAGACAGAAAATTTCTTCGGCTCTTCAGGAAGATTTAGACTCCGAGACTTGGAACGTGTTGAATCAAATTCAAAAACTGCTCGGCTTAAAAACTTTAGCGTGGAGGATTGATGCGTTCGACATCTCGCACACTCACGGCCATGACACTTACGGCTGCTGCGTAGTCTTTGAACAGGGAAGGCCAAGCCCGAATTTATACAGGCGTTTCAAAATTAATTCTATAGAGGACGGAGAAATTAACGACTTTCAATCGATTTATGAGACTGTCAAACGGCGTTACTCTCACGTGATTGATAACTCGGAGCCTTCTCCGCAGCTGGCTTTAATTGACGGCGGCCCGATACAGCTTGAATATGCTGAGCAGGCATTAAAAGATTTAGGCTTTGAGCTTCCGTTGATCGCGCTTGCTGAACGCGAGGAATTAATTTTTTTGCCCGGACAGCCCGACAAGCCTTTGAGGCTGAAACGCTCTGACCCTGTCCTGCAATTATTTCAGAGATTGAGAGATGAGGTCCACCGCTACGCGATCACTACGCACAGAAAGGCACGCGAGAAGCATTTTTCGCGTTCGAGGCTTGATGAAATTCCGGGACTTGGCAAGAAAACAGCCGTAGAACTTCTCGTGAGGTTCGGCTCCTCCAAAAAAATTGCCGCGCTTACTCCCGAAGAACTGCAAAAAGTTCCGGGCATCGGCGAAAAAACTGCGAAAAAAATTCTTGAGGCTTTGAACTCGTGAATTTATAATGATAAAAATTTTTTGAAAGGTGCGTTTTTGTTTAGTGAAAGGAAAACTCGTCAGCATTATTATTCCGACTTACAACGGCGAAAAATTCATAGAGAAAACTTTGTGCGCAGTCATTGAACAGGACTACGAGGACTTAGAAATAATTCTAGTGAACGACGGCTCGACAGACAACACTTTGAGAATATCTGAAGAGATTTTGAAAAAATCCGGGCGTGTGTTCATGATAATTAATCACGAAAAAAATCGCGGAGTTTCTTCGGCACGCAATGACGGCTTTAACGCTTCGCATGGTGAATACGTTTGCTTCTGCGACAGCGACGACTGGCCCCAAAAAAATTTTGTCTCTGAACTTTACAAAGAAATTGAAGACAAAAAAGCTGATTTAGTTTTCTGCGGCTTTGAATATTTTAACCCAAAAGGAAATGACTACAAGACCGGCATGTTGCTTGAAAAATCGCTAGGCACTCCCGAAGATTATCTGTGCGAGTGGAGCAAAAATAAATTAGAGCTGTGGAGCATATGGAATTATATCTTTAATAAAGACCTTCTCAACAAAATAAAATTTCCCGAAGACTTAAACAGGAATGAAGATATTGAATTTATTTTTAAGGCTATAGCTTTAAGTTCAAGAATGTCGTCCGTCAATAAAATTCTTTTTACTTATGTTGATCACGAAATTCATCAATCATTAATATTTACATCTGACCGTCCGCACCATAAAGACTTTGTTCAAGAAAAGACCGCCGGGCTTCGCGCAGCACGCTGCATAATACGAAATATAAAAAACAAACGTATAAAAAATTACGCGCTAAAAGAATTTATTGCAGACAGAATTTTGACACAATGCAAGCTCACGGCACGCGCAGGCGACCGCGAATATTATGACCGTATAATAAAAACTCTGAGGCACAAAAAAATCCGCGAGGTCATGCTGTGTTCAACCGCAAAATTTTTTTTATGGAGGCCGGACTGGTTTTTTAAGTGCTTAATGCTGATATATGCGCCCGGCCTTTATTACCGCAGATATTCGAGCAGAAAGAAGAAATAAAAAAATGCACATAGAAAAATTATCGCTTTATATCGTTACGTTTAACGAAGAAAAAAGGCTCGGTGCCGTCATTGAATCAGCTAAAGATCTTGTTGACGAGATTGTCATCGTGGATTCAGGGAGCACGGATAAAACAGAAGAGATTGCAAAAAATTACGGCGCAAAATTTATTTTTCATGAGTGGCAGTCAGTCGGCCATCAAGTGAAATTTGCAGAAGAGCAATGCTTGCATAGATGGGTCTTGAGGCTCGACGCTGACGAAGTTTTATCGCCGGGCCTGCGCGAAGAAATTAAAACAATAAAACAATCGGGCACTAAAGACGGCTACATACTCCCACGCGGCGAAGTTTTTCCGGGCATGAAGCACGCAAATAAATTTGTCTGGCACTACAAAGAAATCCGCCTTTACAACCGCGACGCTTGGATAAACAGCGGAGAATTTGAACACGATGACGTTGTAAAAGTCCGCCCCGACGCAACGCATGGCAAGTGCAAAAATTTCATCGACCATTATTCTTTTTTGTCCATTCATCACGTCATCGAGAAGAGCAATAATTATTCAGACTTAATCGCAAAACGCGCCTTTATCCAGAAAAAAAATTACTCGCCGTGCCGAATGATTTTCGCCGGAAGTCTTGAATTTCTAAAATATTATTTTTTAGGCAGATTTTTCCTGCTCGGCTGGTGGGGCTTCATTCACTGCGTCAACATCAGCTATCTGCGATTTACAAAATTTGCAAAATTTTATGAGCTTCAGCACAATCCCAACGTAAGCATAAATGAATAACTCCCCGTTGGTCAGCGCGGTTGTCCCGGCATTTAACAGCGAGGCGCGAATAGCTTCAGCTCTTCGATCAATAATCGCTCAAGATTATGAAAATCTTGAAATAATTTGCGTGAATGACGCTTCGACTGATGAGACGCTGAAAAATGCTGAAGAAGTCTTGAAAAATTCCGGGCGCAAATTCAAAATTATTAATCACGAAAAAAATTCGGGCGTATCGGCTTCGCGCAACACCGGCATAAAAAACGCGAGCGGCGAATATATTTTCTTTTGCGACGGCGACGACTTAATCAACAAAAATTTTGTTACAGCTTTGCTTGAATTAATCAAAAAATATGACTGCGATATTTCATTCGGAGGCATGGTCGATTATTTTGAGGACGGAAGGCCGGAAAAATTTTGGCCTGTCAACATAAATTCAAAAAATCCGATGACGGGCAGCAAGGTTTTAGAACTGCGCATTAACAGTCCCGTCGTGCCTACCGTCTGCGCTATGATGTTCAGAAAAAAATTTCTCGATGAATTTAATTTGTATTTTAGTGTCGGCTGCACAGCTTCAGAAGATATTGAATTTCAGATGAAAACATTGTGCCGCGCAAAAAAAATTTCATTCACTAGCGAATGTTTGTATATTTATGTTCACGGCCCGGAAATGGGAAGCGTCAGGGACAACGACACAGCCGAAAAAAAATTAAGACGCTATATTGACAGCACTGACGCTCATTACAGAACGGCGGAGTATTTGAGCGTTCACGCACCAACAGAAAAAATAAAATTTCTTGCTGAAAATATGATTATGCCCGAAGCAGTCATACGGCGGTTTACGATTGCCGCAATGAAAACCGACAAGGACGCATATAAATCTTTATGCTGTGATAAAATCCTGCGTGAAATTCTATTTAGAACGCGCAAGATTTTTTTCAAGAAGCCTGAAGTTTTTTTTAAGGCTTTGATGATTCTTTTCGCGCCGGGTTTGTATTTTTTGATGAGGAGGAAAAAATAAAAATGTCTTTGCCATTAGTCAGCGTGATAGTTCCTATTTACAATAGGGCGAACCGCAGCATAGCAACTTTACAGTCAATTATCGCGCAGGATTATGAAAATCTTGAAATTATTGTTGTCAATGACGGATCAACAGACAATTTGTCTGAAGTAGCTGAAGAAGTTTTGAAAAATTCAGGCCGAGTATTCAAAAATATCAGGTATGAAAAAAATCGCGGCGTGTCGGCTGCAAGAAATGTGGGACTTGAAGCAGCGGAGGGTAAATATGTTTGCTTCTGCGACAGTGATGACTTGCTCAAAAAAAATTTTGTTTCAAGTTTATGCAAAGAAGCAGAAGAAAAGAATGCTGATTTAGTCTTCTGTGAATATCAGCATTATTACGAAAAAGAAAACAGATTTGAGCCGCGTCATATGTTTAAGACAAAATTTATTCCAGCTTCAAATAAATATTTACTTGCATGGACAAAAAAGCAAATTACTTTATTGACTGTCTGGAATTTCATTTATAAAAAAGAATTTTTGCAAGAGCATAGCTTAAAATTTTGCGAAGCACTCCCCGTTTGTGAAGATGTCGAATTTTCACATAAAGTAATGGCTTGTGCTTCAAACGTCTCGTATGTTAATGATATACTTTACACATACATGATACATTATTCAGATCAAATCTCAGTAGAATATGGAAGAAATGAAATAAGAATGGCCAGATATGGTGCTCTCGCATTGTGGCGTGCAGGACGCTGCATATTAAGACAAACGAACGATAAGAGCATCAAAAATTATATCTTCCACGTTTTTATTATAAATGCGTTCATAATGCAGCTCACTCTTTCTGCAGAACACGGGGACCGCGCATATTACGACCTCAAATTAAAAAATCTCAAACACAAAAAAATGCGCAGAATAATTTTGAGCTCGATAAAATATTTTTTCAAAGACCCGGAAATATTTTTTAAGGCGTTAATGGTCCTTTACTGCCCGAATTTTTATTACAGGCTGAGGTCAAAAAAATGAAAAATACAAAAGAAAATCCATTAGTCAGCGTGATAATCCCGACTTACAACGGCTCAAAGCGTATCGCAAAAACTTTGCAGTCGATTATCGCGCAGGACTATGAAAACATTGAAATTATTGTTGTCGATGATGTCTCGACAGACAACACCGTCGAGGTCGTCCAAAACACTTTAGAGGACAGCGGAAGAAAATTTCAGATTATCAAACGCACCGTCAACGGCCATCAATCAGCCTCGCGCAACACCGCCTTTCAATTCGCAAACGGAAAATATATTATCTTCTTTGACCACGACGACTTAGCCGAAAAAAATTTTATCTCAAGATTATGCGGTGAAGCTGAAGCAACAAACGCAGATTTTGTCTTGTGTAATTATTATCACTACTACGAGAACGAGAATAAATATGTGCCGAGACATCTCAGCTTCAAAAATTCTCCTGCCCCTGCTGAAGATTATCTGCTCGAATGGACAAAAGAGAACGACATGACGCTGACATTTTGGACTATATGGCACTGTATCTTTAATAAAAATTTCCTTGAGAAAAATAAAATACGCTTCCCCGAAGACTGCTATCTCGCCGAAGACGTTGAATTTATGTTGAAGGCCGCCGCGTTCAGTTCGCAAATATCATCAATCGGCGATTTTCTTTACACTCACGTTTTGCACTCGTCCCAACAAAGCCAAGCAGATATAGAGAGACGCAGCAATTATAAAATTTTTGAGCAGGAAGTCCTCGTTATGTGGCGGTCCGCACGCTGTATCATTAAACACACAAAAAATAAGCGCGTGAAAAATTTTGCCTTAACTTTCTGCATAGCGCGCAAACTCATTCAGCAGCTTACAAGGGCCGCTAAAGCAGGAGACAGGGAATATTATAGCCTCAAAGCAAAACACCTGAAGCACAAAAAAATCCGCGAAATATTTTGGGGAACGGGCAAATTTATTTTCAAGGAGCCGGAATTATTTTTTAAGGCGTTGACCGTAATTTTTGCGCCGGGACTGTACTTTAAGATGAGGCAGTAACGCCGAAAAATCCCGGCAAAATATTTTCAAGCTCGTCGAATTTATACTCGCCTACAGATTTTCCCTCACGGAACAAGACCGCTCCGCCCGGAGTCCCTGCGATGCCGTATTGAGCGTGCCGGGCTTCCTTAGGGCCGTTGACCTCGCAGCCCATGACCGCGACTGAAACGCCGTCGGGAAGTTTTTTCAACAGCGGCTCAACAACTTTAACAAGCCTCATGACATCGGCACGCCGTCTTCCGCAGGTCGGACACGAAATTAAATTTACTCCCCTCGTTCTAAGCTCAAGGGCCTTGAGAATTTCATAGCCTACCTTGACTTCTCTTTCGGGTTCGTCAGTCAGTGAGACTCGCAGCGTGTTGCCTATGCCCTTTAATAAAAGATTTGAAATGCACGCGGTGCCTTTGACTATTCCGCCGTCGCCCGGCCCTGCTTCCGTCAAGCCTATGTGCATTGGGAAGTCAGGATAATTTTCCGCGATGAGCTCATTTGCTTTGACGCACTCAATGACGCTCGATGACTTAGCAGATAAAATTAAATCCGTGAAATTTCTGCTTAATAACAATTCTGCCTGCTCCCTTACGGCGATAAAAAGAGCCTTCGCCCTGTCGCCTTCCGCCGCATCAAGCTGGGCCTGCGAGATTGAGCCGCCATTCGCGCCTATTCTTATAACAACGCCGAGATTTTTCGCGGCCGTTATGACATCGTTTAATTTATTCAGCGGCATGTTGCCGGGATTTATTCTGATCGCACGGCAGCCGGCTTCCATTGCAAGAATGGCCAAGACCGGGTCAAAATGAATGTCCGCCATTATTGTTAGTCCAGTATGATTGACTAAGTGCTTCAGATCTTCCGCGAATTTCGCCTCAGGAAGTGCCGCCCTTGCCATCTCACAGCCGACATTAATTAAACGCTCACACTGCGCTAAAACTTCCTCGCGCTTGTCGAGCGAAATCTTCAACATGCTCTCAACCCTTACGGGAGCATCTCCGCCTATCGTCAGTTCATTAATTTTTACTTGTCTTTTGCTCATAATTTATAATTATACAGCCTCATGATATACTTTCAGATAAATCCAAGAAATTTTTTATTTTAATTTTTTTAGGGAGGAAATTTTTTATGAAAAAGTTTTTAGCTCTTGTTTTCGTCAGCGCACTTGCTTTGTCGTGCTCCGGCGCGTTTGCTGCCGACTATGAAATGATCGTAGGACACGCTCAGCCCGAAGGCAATCCGCGTTGGGTCTCAATGGAAAAATTTGCGGCAGATGTCGAGAAACTTACAAACGGCGGAGTAAAAGTTACTGTGTTCGGCAACGGACAGCTCGGAACAGAAAAAGAAATGCTTGAGCAGGTTGTTCAGGGAGTCGTTCAGGGAATGCGCGGAGGACAGTTTGACTTCAGCCCCCGTCTTTTAATGTTCACTCTTCCGTTTTTAACGAACACCCGTGCATAAGTTACAGCACTCTTGAAGAGCGACCTTGCTAAAAAAGTCTGCGCCGAATCTGAAAAAACAACCGGCACTGTAATTATTAATCTTTGCGACGCTGGCGGCTATCGTCAGTTCTCAACGAACGCTCACCCGATTAAAAAGCCTGCAGACCTCGAAGGGCTCAAGATGAGAACGAACGGAATGAAGACTATCGACATGACGTTCAAGGCATTGGGCGCAACGACAACGACAGTCCCCTACGCTGATTTATACATGGCACTCAAGACCGGCGTTGCTGACGGCCAGGAAAATCCTTGGGTAAACGTCGTCGGAATGAAATTCTATGAAGTCCAGAAATATTTTACCGGCGTTAATTACCAGTTCCACCCGGATCCTTTCTATGTAAACGCAGAGTGGTGGCACTCGCTCCCCGAAGAGTACCGCGCAGCAATCAGCAAAGCAGCTGACGAAATGGGCGACTATAACGACGAACTCATCGACAAAAATTCCGAAGAGGCTCGTCAGACAATTATAAAGAGCGGCGCGGAAGTTTACATGCCGACAGCCGAAGAGCTCAAAGCGTTCCAGGAAGCAGCACAGCCCGTTTATAAGCAGGTAGTTGAAGAGGGCATCTGCACACAGGCAGAACTTGATGAAATTAT